>NZ_APNF01000013.1:0-92901 GCF_040361235.1 Salinisphaera sp. S4-8
GATTTCAGCACCCATCAGCTTCAAGGCTTGCGGCTCGGATGAACAATCTACTGAGAGGTCACATCTAGGGCGGTTTCCAGATTGCGATACCGGCGCCGACGCCTTGGCGCCGGCCGGGCCCAGCTACACCTAGGCGCGCTGCACGCCCGCGCTTTCGAGCGCGGCGATGCGTTCTTCCAGCGGCGGATGGGTCATGAAATAACGCTTGATGCCTAACGCCTTCTTGCCGGAAATACCCAGCGCCTGCATCTGATCGGGCAATTCCGTGGCAATCGTGCCTGCCTGCAGGCGGCGCAGCGCACCGATCATCTTGGCCCGGCCGGCCAGATGCGCGCCACCGGCATCCGCGGCGAACTCGCGCCGGCGCGAAAACCAGAACACGACCAGGCTCGCCAGCACGCCCAACACCATTTCCGCGAAGATCACGGTCAGAAAATAACCGATGCCGTGGCCGCGCTCGTTGCGCAGCACCATGCGATCGACGACATGCCCGATCACATGGGCGAAGAAGAACACGAAGGTGTTCACCACACCCTGAATGAGCGCCAGCGTGACCATGTCGCCGTTGGCCACATGCGTGACCTCGTGGCCGATCACCGCCTCGGCTTCATCATGGCTCATCTGGCGCAACAGGCCGGTTGAGACCGCCACCAGCGCGCTGTTCCGGCTCATGCCGGTGGCAAACGCATTCATATCGGGCGAGTCATAGATCGCGACTTCCGGCATGCCGATACCCGCCTGGCGTGCCTGACGCGTGACCGTGGAAACCAGCCAGCTTTCCATCGCGTTGGACGGTTGCGTAATCACCTGCGCGCCGGTCATGCGCTTGGCCATGAACTTCGACATGGCCAACGAAATCAGCGAACCGCCCATGCCGAACACGGCGGCAAAGATCAGCAGCGAGGGAAGATCGAGATTGACGCCATTGGCGGCAAGCAGACTGGTGACGCCGAACAGCTGAAGAATGACCGTCAGCACCAGCATGATGGCGATGTTGGTCAACAAAAACAGCGCAATACGTTTCATCGATGAGGTCTACGGTTGCAGGTATACCGATTTAGATAGCGCAACAGCGAATTGGTTTCAAGATAGACGCGCGCGTTTATTTTTCACCCGTTTTCAGCGTCGTGTGTGGTCATCAAAGCCAGCTGGCCGCGAGGGAATCGCGATCCTCAACGCGGTGCCTATGCCTTGAAGGCAGGACTGACCGCGAATGAACGCCAATTAACGCAAATAATAAAAGGCCCCAGCCCGAGCATTGCTTTTGAACACGCACCTAAGATGTCTGGGAAACGTCCGTACGCGTCAAAGCGGACCCCGAGAGCGCGGTCGCGCCCCCGTCACACCGCCCGCTTTCATTCGCGTGTATTCGCGTTCATTTGCGGACCAACATGCCTTTGAATGGTGGCCCACTAAGCGCAAGTCGCGCTACGAAACCGTGCCGGTGTCCGCAAGGCAAAACTGACCGCGAATGAACGCCAATTAACGCAAATGATAAAAGGCCTAAGCCTGGGCATTGCTTTTGAACACGCACTCAACATATCCGTCAGACGTCCGTACGCGTCAAAGCGGAGCCCGAGAGTGCGATCGGCCCCACCGCCCCGCGCTCCCTCATTCGCGTGTATTCGCGTTCATTTGCGGACCAACATGCCTTTGAATGGTGGCCCACTAAGCGCAAGTCGCGCCTCGACACCGTGCCGGTATCCGCAAGGCAAAACTGACCGCGAATGAACGCCAATTAACGCAAATAATAAAAGGGCTAAGCCCAGGCATTGCTTTGCACACACACCTTACGGTGCCCGGCAACCGACCCTCAGCGTCAGACCGGAGCCCGAGAGCACGATCGCGCATCCAATCGCCCCACCCGCTTTCATTAGCGTGTATTCGCGTTCATTTGCGGACTGACTTGTCTTCTTCCGGATCGCGGACGATCGGAGAGAGCCCGGAGTCAGATCAGTTTTCCACCTGCACCGCCTGCACCTGCGTAAAACCGCGTGGCAGGCGCTTACCGCGTGAGGCACGCGGGCCGCGATAGGCATCGCGCTCGCCGGCCTTGAGCGTCATGTGCCGCTTGCCGCTATAGATCGTGAGCACCGCGCTGGCTGCAAGTGCGGCCAGAGCGACGACCTTTTCGTCCTTCTTGAGCGAAATGAGCTTGTTGCCCTTGCCCTTGGCGAGCTGGGGTAGTTCATCGAGCGGCAGGCACAGCAATTGGCCCGAACTGGTGACCACACAGACCTCCGGATCGTCACCGGCGATCGGCGCGGGCGCAAGCGCATCGGCGTTCTTGCCCACGCTGAGCGCGGCCTTGCCGCTCTTGTTGCGGCTGCTGATCTCGCCCAGCGTCGTGGCAAAGGCATTGCCGGCGGTACTCGCGAGTACGCAACGCGTGTCGTCGTCGCCGAGGGCGATACCCACGAAACGCGCGCCGTCCGCAGGATTGAGGCTGCCGGTAAGCGGCTCGCCCTGCCCGCGCGCGGACGGCAGCTTGTGGGCTGCCAGCGTATAGCTACGACCGGTGGAATCGAGCACGATCAGCGTTTGGTTGCTACGCCCCACCGCGTGGGTGAGATAGTCGTCGCCACTACGGAAATTCAGCCCCGCGGCATCGACATCGTGACCCTTGGCCGCACGAATCCAGCCCTGGCGCGACAGCACCACCGTAATCGGTTCGCTGGGCAGCAGATCGGCTTCCGACAGGGCTTTGGCCTGGCCGCGTTCGACCAGGCGGCTACGCCGGGCATCGCCGTATTTTTCGGCATCGGCCATGATTTCGTCGCCGATGAGCGTATCCAGCTTCTTGCGCGAGCCGAGGATGGCTTCCAGCGTCTTGCGTTCGGCTTCCAGTTCTTCCTGTTCGCCGCGAATCTTGAACTCTTCGAGCTTCATGAGATGACGCAGGCGCAGGTCCAGCACCGCATCGGTCTGGGTGCCGGTCAAGCCGAAGCGCTCCATCATCACCGGCTTGGGCTCGTCCTCGGTGCGGATGATATGAATGACTTCGTCGATATTCAGATAGGCGGTCAGCAGACCTTCCAGAATATGCAGGCGATCCATCACCGCATCGAGCCGATGTTCGAGCCGGCGGGTGACCGTCTGGCGGCGATAGGTCAACCATTCGGTGAGAATTTCGCGCAGGTTCTTCACCCTAGGGGCGCCGTCGAGGCCGATCACGTTGAGATTGACGCGGATGCCCTTTTCCAGCCCGGTGGTCGCGAACAGATGCGCCATCAGCGCTTCGGTATCCACACGGTTGCTGCGTGGCACGATGATCAGGCGCGTGGGGTTTTCGTGGTCGGACTCATCGCGCAGATCCGACACCATGGGCAGCTTCTTGGCCGCCATCTGACCGGCGATCTGCTCGAGCACGCGCGCGCCGGAGGTCTGATACGGCAACGCGTCGATCACGATCTCGCCGTTTTCGATCGTGTAAGTCGCGCGTACGCGCACGATGCCGTTGCCCTTGGCATAGAGCTCGCGAAGCTCTTCAGCGGGCGTGATGATTTCCGCGCCAGTGGGAAAATCCGGCGCCGGCAGGTATTCGCAAAGCGCGTCCAGATCGGCCTCGGGGTTGTGCAACAGATGCACTGTTGCCTCGGCGACTTCGCGCAGGTTGTGCGGCGGAATATCCGTGGCCATGCCCACCGCGATGCCGGTGCCGCCGTTTAGCAGCACGTTGGGCAGACGCGCCGGCAGTGTCACCGGCTCGTTGAGCGTGCCGTCGAAGTTGGGCTGCCAGTCGACCGTGCCCTGGCCCAGTTCGGATAACAGCGTTGCCGCGTAGGCCGTCAGGCGCGATTCGGTATAGCGCATCGCCGCAAACGATTTCGGATCGTCCGCAGTGCCCCAGTTGCCGTGGCCGTCGATCAGCGGATAGCGATAGGAAAACGGCTGGGCCATGATCACCATGGCCTCGTAACAGGCCGAATCGCCATGCGGATGGAACTTGCCGATCACGTCGCCCACCGTGCGCGCCGCCTTCTTCGGCTTGGAGGCGGCCGACAGGCCCAGTTCCGACATGGCATAGACGATGCGACGCTGTACCGGCTTGAGGCCATCACCGACATGCGGCAAGGCGCGGTCGAGAATGACGTACATCGCATAGTCGAGATACGCCTTCTCGGCGAAGGCATTGAGCGGCATACGCTCGTTATCGTGCGCAAGGGTCTGGGCCATCGTGAAAAAACGCCTGCAAGGTTGAATCGAAACCGGATCGGCCAGCGCGCGGAACAGCGTCCGCCCCCGTGGCCGCATACGCGCCACCGCGCGAGACGTTAACCCGCGCGCACAAAGCGAGCAAACGCAAGGCCCGAATGCATGTGAGCCCGATACCCGCCTGTCGGCGCGTGCGGCGTGGCCGCACCGGCACCGACCCGCGCCGATACATGCAAGCGCGACCGCTCGTCGGACCGCAGCTACGCGATCGCCGGGAATTCGATCCGGTCGCGCCCGTTGTCCTTCGCGCTGTAGAGCGCCTCGTCCGCGGCCGCGAGGAGGCTGTCTGCATCGTGCGAACCGCCGCCCGGACGCGTCATGGCCACACCTACGCTCACCGTGATGCAGTGCTTGCCATCGGGCCGCGCGGGATGCGGTATGTCGAGCGCCCTGACGCCGTCAGCCAGTTCATCCGCCACGGCTTGCGCCTGTCCGGGTTGGATATCGAATACCACGATCACGAACTCCTCGCCGCCGAAACGCGTACACAGCGCCCCATGGCCTGCGCTGATCGAACGCAAGACCTTGGCTACTTCGCCCAGGCAACGGTCCCCGGCCGGATGACCGAGGCAGTCGTTATAGGGTTTGAAATGATCGATATCGAGCATGATCACGGCCAGACCCGCCTCTTGCGGGCGCCGCGAGCCGCGAAACCAGCGTTGGAGTTCTTCGTCGAGCGCCCGCCGGTTGAGCAACCCGGTCAACGAATCGGTGCGCGACATGGTCTTGTAGCGCTGGCTCGCAGACTCCGCATTCGCCGAGCGCTGCCACGCAGCCAATGCCGTGAGATAACCGGTGCAGCGCTGACGCTCGGTGCGATAGTTCGCATAGAGCGTGAATATCGCGGCGCTGACGACCTGCAACGAAAACGCGAACTGGAGGCCGGGGTCGCCCCCCGGCTTGGTATCGAAGGCGAGCAAGGCGACACTCACATGCACCGACGTAAACACCAGCGCATGCACGAAACGCAGGCATAGCAGCATATTCCCGTACGCCAGCATCAGCCCGAATTCGCCGACGGTATAGCCGGCATAAGCCGCGTTCGATACCCAGTAGAAGCCGATCGGCAGCAGCGCCGCGCCCGTCAAGGTAATTAATGCCAGACGTTCGCGCCAACGCGCCGACAAGCCGTCCAGGCACACTGCGAATAACACCGCGATTACGGTTACCCCGAGCACGCGAACCGCGACCGTCGACCAAAGGATATCCGGCAACAGCACGACGCTGGTGATGTTGTAGAGGTTGTAGATGAGCAAACCGACGACGATGCTCGCGCGCATCGTGGCCACGCGCCGGCGACCGTGCGCGGCTTCGTAGCGTGCTTCGATCGGTTCGGGAAACTGTAATAGCCAACTCAGCTTCCCGGCTTCAAAGCGCCCTGATTGTTTTTCATCGACGGACATATCGGCGCACAACGCGTGTTGAAGCTCCGACCTGGGCGCTTCTACATAGCTGAAGTGGACCGGCCCGGCCGTCGCAGGTGAAAGCCGCATGCGACTCAGCGACTCGTGCCCAGAATATCGACGTGTAGCGGCGTAAATTGAATGCCGGGGTGGCGCACGGGTACGCGCGTTCATGCCGGCCCCGCAGCGCAGGCAGAACCGGGGCCCAATGACCGGGCCAATGACCTCACGCCACGGTGAAGCGAGCGCCTATTTACCGCCCAAACGCCCGCGACACCGCGCCTCGGCGCCGACACACCGAGGCAGTAACGCGGCACGCGATGGCGCCGATCGCGACCCGGTGGCCGCGGCGTCGATCAGTCGGTATCGGCTTCGTGGCCGCGTGCTTCCAGCCAGCTACGGCGATCGGCGGCGCGTTTCTTGGCCAGCAGCATATCCAGCAGCTCGTCGACGCTCATCGCGCTGCCGGCTTCCGGGTCGATCGACAGCTGTACCAGTCGGCGCGTATCGGGGGCCATGGTGGTCTCGCGCAGCTGGAGTGCGCTCATCTCGCCCAGGCCCTTGAAGCGGGTGACGCTGATCTTGCGCTTTTTCTTTTCGTTTTCCAGCCGGCGCAGGATCACGTCGCGCTCGTCGCGGTCGAGGGCATAGAAAACTTCCTTGCCGGCATCGATACGAAACAGCGGCGGCATGGCCACGAACACATGCCCATGCTCGACCAACGGCCGGAAATGCTTGACGAACAGCGCACACAACAGCGTTGCGATATGCAGGCCGTCCGAGTCGGCATCGGCCAGGATGCAGATCTTGTGGTAACGCAAGCGGTCAAAGTTGTCGCTCGACGGGTCCAGGCCGAGCGCCACCGAGATATCGTGAATCTCGTTCGAGGCCATGATATCGGCGGGTTCGACCTCCCAGGAGTTGAGAATCTTGCCGCGTAGCGGCATCACCGCCTGAAAGTTGCGATCCCGTGCCTGCTTGGCACTGCCACCGGCCGAATCGCCTTCGACCAGAAACAGTTCGGATCGGGACGGATCGTCGGTCACGCAATCGGTGAGCTTGCCGGGTAAGGCCGGCCCGGCAGTCACGCGCTTGCGTTTGACCTTCTTGGCGCTGCGCGCACGGGCCTGGGCATTGCCGATGATCTGGGCGGCCAGCTGCTCGCCGGTTTCTGCATGGCGATTGAGCCAAAGCGAAAACGCATCCTTGACCGCGTTGGATACGAACCCACTGATATCGCGCGAGGACAGGCGCTCCTTGGTCTGACCCGAGAACTGCGGCTCGTTCATCTTGACCGACAGCACATAGGTACAGCCCGACCACACGTCTTCGGGCGCGATCTTCACGCCGCGCGGCAGCAGATTGCGAAATTCGCAGAATTCGCGCACGGCCTCGGTCAGGCCGGAGCGCAGACCGTTGACGTGGGTACCGCCGGACGCGGTGGGAATGAGGTTCACATAGCTTTCGGCCACGCCGTCCACGCCCGGTTGCTCGGGGGCGAGCCAGGTCAGCGCCCAGTCGACGGTCTGGCTGCCGCCGTCTTCGCCGCCGGTAAACGCCGGCGTGATCACGCAGTCGATACCATCGAGCGCATCGGCCATATAGTCGGCCAGACCGTCGGCATACTGCCAGGTAATGTCTTCCTCACCGGCCTCGTCGACGAAATGCACCTTGAGGTTCGGACACAACACGGCCTTGGCCCGCAACAGATGCTTGAGCCGGGCCGTGGCAAAACGCGGACTGTCGAAATACTGCGGATCGGGGTCGAAATGCAGCTTGGTGCCGGTCTTGTTCTTGGCACAGCTGCCGATTTCAGTCAGCGGGCTTTCCAGCTCGCCGCCGGCAAAACGCATTTCGTAATGCGTGCCGCCACGCCAGACCTGGGCGACCAGCGAACTCGACAACGCGTTGACCACCGATACGCCCACGCCGTGCAGCCCGCCCGAGAACTGATACTGCTTGTTGGAGAATTTCCCGCCGGCATGCAACCGGGTCAGAATCAGCTCGATACCCGGTACGCCCTGCTCGGGATGCACATCCACCGGCATGCCGCGACCATTGTCGGTCACCGATAGCGAGCCATCGGCATGCAGCACCACCTCGATTTCGGTGGCATGGCCGGCCAGCGCCTCGTCGACGCTGTTGTCGATGACTTCCTGGGCGAGATGGTTCGGCCGGGCAGTATCCGTGAACATGCCCGGGCGTTTACGCACCGGGTCCAGTCCGGACAGTACTTCAATATCGGCAGCGTCGTAGCGGCTGGCCATGGGCCCTCTTCTTGCTTGCAATGGCCGCGGTCGGTGCGCGTTGACCTGCACAGACCGTGTATCGGCGAATGCGCGGCACGTTAAGCCAAGGCGACAACGCTGGCAATAGAGCCCTGTTTTACCCGCGCTATGCCCATGGCGATTCCAGTAGACTGTTCGCCCAGATTTTCGCCGAGCAAAGACACCGCATGGCCAAAGACACCACACCCGCCGAGCCCGCCGACAGCCAGCCCCGTCTGGCGGCCTTTGAAGAATCGGTCACCGAACTCGAAGCCCTGGTCGAGGCGCTCGAAAGTGGCGACGTATCACTCGAACAGGCTCTGGCCAAGTTCGAACGCGGCGTAACGCTGGCGCGCGCCTGCCAGCAGACGCTCAAACAGGCGGAACTACGTGTCGATCAACTGCTCGCCGAAGGCGACGGCGAGCGCGTCGCGGATTTCGATGCGCCGGTGGACGACGAACGCGACGACGGGCTGTCGTCCTGAAACAGGCCATCGCGCGCCCGCTGCCGGTCGCGTCAGGCACGTAATCCGCAAGCCGGGCAATACCGCTCTTAGCCTCCGGCGCTAACGCATCTTGGCGTGAACCTGGGCGCCGTGGACATGGGCATCGTCGTCATCGGCGGCGCTGAAAATATGCACCGCGCCCTTGCCGGTCTGCTTGACCGTATACAACGCCCGGTCGGCATTGTGCATCAGCCGATCGGCGTTCTGACCATTGGCCGGGTAGAAGGCCAGTCCGATGCTCACCCCGACGCTGATTCCGTTGGTGCCGCCCGCGCACGGCAATGAAATGGGCGCGCTCAGACGCGCCCGTAATTCTTCGCACAGGCCGATACAGGTGTCTTCGTCGTCCACGTTTTCCAGGATCAGCGCGAATTCGTCGCCACCGAAGCGTGCGACCGTATCGGTCTGGCGCGTATTCTCGCGCAGCCGGTCGGCAATGGTCTGGAGCGTGATATCGCCGATGCCATGACCAAATTCGTCGTTAATGGGTTTGAAGCCGTCCAGATCCATATAGCCCAGCGCAAAGATCTGACCGTTGCGCCTGGCTCGCTGCATGCTCGTGGCCAGCCGATCGAGAAACAGTAGTCGATTGGGCAGCCCCGTCAGGGCATCGTGGGTCGCCAGCTGCTGGGCACGATCCTCGGCGCGACGACGTTCTTCGATTTCGCGCTCGAGTTGGCTGTTGCGCTCGTCGAGTTCGGCCAGGGCCTGCTTGAGCGCACGCCGGCTTTCATAAAGCTCGATGAAGTTGCGTACCTTCGCCGAGAGCAGCGAAGGGTTGAGCGGTTTGGTGATGTAGTCGACCGCGCCCACGTCGTAGCCCTTGAGCCGATCCATATCGTCAGTCGCACCGGCGGTCACGAAGATGACCGGGGTATGCTGGGTCGATTCCTCGCCGTGCAGGAACTGGGCGACCTCCATGCCATCCATGCCCGGCATCTGCACATCCAGCAGGATGAGCGCGAATTCGGTGTCGATACAGGCCGCCAGCGCGTCGTTGCCGCTTTCGGCCTCCATCACGTCGACCTGCAGTGTGGCCAGCACGCGCCGCATGGCCAGTCGATTGGCATACAGATCGTCGACGACCAATATGCGCGGTCGCGCGTAGTCGGACGAACTATCGGGGTTGGACATCATCTTTCACCGTGCTCCCTGGGATAGACCGCGCACGGCGTCTACGAGTTGACCGGGTGTATTCTGCCGATCGGGATCGAATCGTTTCAATGCGGACTGTGGCATGACCGGGGCGCTCGCGGTATCCGGGCGCTGCACGATGGTCAGCCCGCCCAGACGATGGATCGCCTGCAAACCGGCCGCACCATCCGCATTGGCGCCGGAAAGCAGCATGCCGGCCAGGTAGCGCCGATAGGTTTCGGCCATGGATTGGAAAAGGACATCGATGCTCGGGCGTGCATACTGAATACGCGGACCCGCACACAGGGCGAATGTCGCCGCGCGCTCGACAAGCAGATGGTAGCCGCCGCCGGCGACATGCACCTTGTTGCGCGCGACGGGTGCACTGTCGCGGGCTTCGACCACGGGCACCGGCGAATAGCGCGACAGCACGGCACACAACTCGTCGACTTCGCGACTGGCTGTATGCAGGCAGATGACCACCGCCAGTCGCGTGGGCGCGATCAGGCCTTCGAGCAGCGCGCAGACCACTTCGAGGCTACCGGCCGAGCCCCCGATCGCCAGCGCCGCATAATCCGAATCGCCCATCACAGCGCTCCCTTGAGCCGGTAGATGCGATCGTTGGCACTGACCAATTCGAAACGATCCGCTACGGGCGAGGACGGGCTTAACGCTTCCTTGTTGCCCAGCACAAGAAAGCCGCCACGCACCAGGCTATCGGCGAACAGTTCGAGCACCCGATCCTTGAGTGGCTGGGTGAAGTAGATCAGCACGTTCCGGCACATGATCAGATGCGCCTCGGCGAAAACGCCGTCGGTGACGAGATTATGATGGGCGAACACCACCCGTTCGAGCAGCTCACGGCGCATGCGCATGAGGTCGTAGCGGGCGTGATAATAGTCCGAAAGCCGAGCCCGGCCGCCGGACGCCGTATAGTTGCTGCGGTATTCGGCCAGATTCTTGCGATCGAAGATCCCTTCGGCGGCGCGTTCGAGCGCGTAGTCGTTGAAATCCGTGGCATAGATCTGCGAGCGCTGGGTCAGCTCGGCCTCGGCCAGCATGATCGCCAGCGAATACACCTCTTCGCCATAGGCACAGCCGGCCAGCCAGATATTGATTCGTGGCCAGGACGCCAGCATCGGCAATACTTCTTCGCGCAGGCGCAGGAATACTTCCGGATCACGAAACAGCGACGATACCGGCACCGACAAATGCGACACGATCTCGCGCACCAGCGCGGGCTCGTAGAGCGTGCTGGGAATCAGATCACCCAGGCGCTCGACCCCAAGCTTGCGCGCGAGTTCGAGCGCGCGGCGCTTGAGCGATGCCCGCGAATACCCCGAAAAATCGTAGCCATGACGCAGTTTGAGGGCATGAATGAACACCTCGAGCGCCATATCATCGGCTTCGAGGGCTTGTTCGGCCTGTACTTCGCGACGCTTGATCATGACCTAGAGCAACCGCGCCATGAGCGCAACCAGCGCCTCGATATCCAAGGGCTTGGGCAGATAATCGGTCGCCCCGGCTTCGATACATTTTTCCCGGTCACCGGCCATGGCTTTGGCCGTCAAGGCGATGATCGGCAAGGATTCGTATTCGGCTTGCGCACGGATACGACGGATTGTCTCGTAGCCATCCATGCCGGGCATCATGATATCCATGAGCACGATCGTAACCTGCGGATTGGCGCTGAGTTGGTCGAGCGCCTTGAAGCCGTCGCTGGCCATGAGCACCTTCAAACCCTTTTCGCGCAGTGCCCGCGACAAGGCAAAGGTATTACGCATATCGTCATCGACCAGCAACGCGGTCTGACCGACGAGATTGGCCGGCGCGGCCACCGCCGCTGCGCTTTCGCCATCGGCGCTCTTGGGCTTGGCCGGCGGCGTATCGCTGCGCTCGCTCAGATGGTGGAAGAATAGCGAGACTTCGTCGAGCAGCCGTTCCTGCGCCCGCGAGCCCTTGATCACGATGCTGTCGGTATGCGCACGCAGGCGCCCGGTTTCCTCTTCGGAGAGCTCGCGTGCCGAATACACCACCACCGGCGGCGCATCGTCGCGTTCGGCGATCCGTTCAAGCAGCTCGAAGCCGCTGATATCCGGCAGGCTCAGATCCAGCACCACGCAGTCGAAATCCTGGCTGTCGAGTCGCTCGAGCGCCTCGGCACCGCTGACCACTGCCGTGATCTCCACGCTCTCGGCACGCAACAGATGGGTGATCGCGGTATGCGCGTCGCGATCGTCGTCGACCACGAGCACGCGCCGGGCCTCGCGGCCGCTGAGCACCTCGGCGCGCGCGAACAGCGTTTCCAGATCCTGTCTTGATACCGGCTTGGTCAGATAACCCACCGCCCCGGCCTGCTTCGAGCGGCCCGTGTCGTCGGCAGCCGAAATGACATGCACCGGGATCGCGCGGGTGCGTTCATTGGCCTTGAGCCGGTCGAGTACGGCCCAGCCATCCATGCCGGGCAGCCCCAGGTCCAGCACGATCGCGTCGGGCAGCTGTTGGCGCACCATATCCAGGCCGCGCTCGCCGTTGGCCGCGGTCGTGCAATCGAAGCCGCGCTCTTCGGCCGCCTTGGCCACGATACGGGCAAAGTTCTCATCGTCGTCGATAATCAGTACGTGCGCGCGCTCGGCGGATTTCGCGCCCGTGTTCTGCGCTTGCGTGAGCGCAGGCCCCAGTTTCGATTCCTCGTCGATACGGCGGGTTTGTGCCTTGTCGCTGATCTTGGGCGATATTTCGATATCGCTATCGAGCACCCGCCGGACATAGATCGAAAAACGACTGCCTTCGCCCAGTTCGCTTTCTACGCTGATCTCGCCGCCGAGCAGGCGTGCGAGCTCGCGCGATATCGACAGCCCCAGGCCGGTACCGCCATAGGTTCGGCTGGTGCCCGCATCGACCTGTTCGAAGGCCTGGAATATCTGTTCCAGGCGGTTTTTGGGAATACCGATGCCATCATCAATGACATGGATGGCCAATGCCTCTTCGGCAACCAGCCCCTGGGTGCGAAACACCGTATCCGGCGCCGGCGCCATGATTTCCACCCGAACCGTCCCCTGCTCGGTGAATTTGATGGCGTTGCTGATCAGGTTGCGAATGACCTGATCGAGCTTGCCGGGATCGGTGACCAGCGTATCCGGTACGCCCGCGCCTACATGCACTTCAAAGGCAATCCCCTTGCGCTGGGCGACATGGGCGAAGTCGCGTTCGATGCGCCGCACGATGCCGTCCACATCCGTGCGTTCCGGGTTCACGGCCATCTTGCCGGCTTCGATCTTCGATAGATCGAGAATATCGTTGATCAGACTCAGCAGACCGGTGCCGGATTCATGGATGATCGACGCCGCCTCGGCTTCCTCTTCGTCCAGATGGCCGGCCGTGTTGTCGGCCAGACTGCGCGAGAGTATGAGCAGACTGTTGAGCGGCGTACGCAACTCGTGCGACATGTTGGCCAGAAAGTCGGATTTGTACTGGCTGGTTCGTGCCAGCTCTTCGGCACGCCGCTTGGTTTCGGAATGCAGCCGCGCCAGTTCCTTTTGCTGCTTGCGCATGAGTTCCTGACGCTGGCGCAGTTCTTCGTTGGTGGCCTGCAGTTCGTCGGACTGGACCTTGAGCTCTTCTTCGGAGGCGCGCAGCTCTTCGGACTGGGCATTGAGCTCTTCGCTTTGCATGCGCAGTTCGCTGTTGGCGTTCTTGAGCTCTTCCTGGCGGTCACGCAGGCGCTGCTCGGATTCCTTGAGCGCCTCGGTCTGGGCACGGCTTTGTTCGAGCAATTCCACCGCACGCCGGGTACGCGCCAACGACAACAGCCCCAGACCGACACTGGGCAATAACGTATCCAGCAATTCCTGCTGGGCGGCGCTGGGCTCCTGGAGCATGCCCATTTCGAGCACACCGAGAATATTCGTGCCCGCGCGCGCGGGCGCGATCAACAACACCTTGGGCCGGACCTCGCCAAGCCCGGAGCGCACCGTCAGATACTGTTCGGGCACGTCCGTGAGCACGATCTGGTCACCGCTGGCGACCACCTGACCGACCAACCCCTCGCCGACCTCGAAGGTCTGGGGCACATCGCGGCTGTAGCCATAACTCGCGGCCAGGGCGAATATATCCTCATCTTCGGCGCCGGCGACCGATGTAAAGAGCGCCGCATAGCCCACACCGAACAACGGCGCCAGCTTCTCGAGCAACTTCTTGCCGACTTCCTGCTCGCTTTTGCACTGCTGCAGCGCCACGGTCACCCGCGCGCGATGATCCCGAATCCAGAACTGGCGATCCTGTTCGAGAATAATCTGACGAAACTTCTCCAACGCATTGGCGACCTGGCCGATTTCGTCGTTGCGCTCGCGAAAATGGATCTCCAGCGCGCGCTCGCCCTCGGCCAGCCGTGTGGTCATCTTGGCCAGGGCGCCGAGCGGACGGGTCACCCGACGCACGATCGCCCGGACCGTGAACAGACCGGTCAAAAGACCGAAAAGCAGAACGCCGAGCAACAGCCAGCGCGCGCGCTCCTGGCGATAGTCGATCAGGGCGACGCTGCGATCGAGATCGTTTTGAACCTGAAACCGAAACTGATCGAGTGTCTGGCGCAGCGGGTCGGTCATGCTGGTATCTGCGCCACGGGTCAATGCACGCCGCGCCTGTTCCAGCTGGCCACGCTCGACCTGACTCATGATGGGCGTGATCACACGATTTTTCCAATCGTGCTGAAGCTGTTCGATTTGACTGAGCCGGCGCCGCTGGCCGGCCGATCGTTCGCTGTATTCGTAGAGGTTATCGAGCGCGGTTTCGAACTGTTGGTCCATGCGTTCGATCGTATCGACGAAGCGCGGATCACCAGACAAGGCATAGCCACGCAGCGCGCTCTGGGTACGTGTAATGGCCTCGTCGAGTTCGGCGGTACGAATGAGCGTCGCGGTGACCTCGCCCGACAGCACGCGCGCCGAATGCACGTTTTCGAATGCCAGCAACGCGACCGCGCAGGCCAGGCCAAAGAGCACGAGAATGAAGACCACGGAGCTGATCAGCCCCTGACGAATCGACAGACGCCGCCAGAACGACGTGGATTCCTGGACCCATTTCTTGTTTTCAGGCATCGATGCTCTACTCATTCACCCGGGCGGATATGCGCCATCGGTCCAAGTTTTCACGAATCGCCGCAGCGCTCGAAATTCAGTCGTATCCCATCACGATCCCGCCAGCGTGCCGCATAGCGTGCGGGCATGCACGCCAGGCCAACCAATCCGAACCGCCGCACCGGCGCCGCCGATTGTTCCAGCCGCGCCTGGCGCGATCGCAACAGCGCGGGTAGAAAATCCAGCCCGGTCAATGCCTCGATCCGGTCGATCGACACCAGAAAACGGCTTAAAGGCTCGTCCCCGCGTACCGATTGCGGCACGACAAACGCCATGCTCTGCCACGCACCCGTGGCATCCCGTGCCAGCCAGATTCGAAAGAAGGCCACCGGTCTATCTTTACTATCGGCCGCGATCGGCCCCAGCATTACCCACAGCGGCGAATTGTGCGCTGCGATGTCGTCGATCTCGATTTCTTCCAGCCGCTGCCAGACCAACTGGTTGAGCCTCGGCCGCTGGGGCACGATATTGCTGTAATAGAAGCTCTGGCGCTGGGCGCGCGCGCCGTAGAGCTGACTCATGGCGTAGTTGGGCGCCAGATGGCCGCGATCATAATCCGGCCCATCGTAGATGGTCGTGTCCGCGTGTGTCTGCAGGCGCGGATCGGCGATGAAGGGCGGGCGCGGTCGGTTGACGTAATCGGCCACCGCCGTCAAACGATACGCGACCCAGGCCGCCCGGGCGCTTGCGCGATCGTAGCCGACCACGAATCCATCGTTATCAAGACGGCGTATATCGGTATTCGGCGCCTGCGGCATGCCAAGGCTTTCGGGCCATGACGGGGCAGCACACGCGCAGGGCGCGAAAAAGCCCGCGACAAGCAGGCAGAACATCACCATCGCGGGAACGTCTGTCGTGCGCCACGGTCTATACAGCGACGCCAGATTACGCCGTAGAAAGCGGTTTGTATGCATTGTTCAGACAAAGATTTCTTTGCGAATAAAGCGTGATAGCCTCTCAACCATAGTCACTACGAGACCGACAAATGAACGCGGAACGCACTCTTCGAACTTCGCGCGCGCAGACTGCGCTGGCTACCAACAGCGTACTGCGCAACACCTACATGCTGCTGTCGCTTACGCTGCTGTTTTCAGCGGTCGTGGCCGGCACGGCCATGGCGCTGAATGCGCCGCACCCGGGTATCATCATTACCCTGGTCGGTTACTTCGGCCTGTTGTTCGCGGTCGAAAAGACCAAGAACAGCGCGATGGGCCTGGTCAGCGTGTTCGCACTGACCGGGTTCATGGGTTATACCATCGGCCCGATTCTCAATCTCTATATCAATAATTTCTCCAACGGCACCGAGATCGTCATGCTCGCCCTCGGCGGCACGGGCACGATCTTTCTTGGCATGTCGGCCTATGCCCTGGCCTCCGGCAAGCGCTTCAACCAGTGGGCCGGAATGCTGTTCATGGGCATTCTCGTTGCCTTCGTCATGGGCATCATCGCCGCCGTATTTTCAATTCCGGCGCTGTCGATGGCCGTATCCGCCCTGTTCGTACTACTCATGTCGGCCCTGATCGTCTATCAGACCGGCGAGATCGTGCACGGCGGCGAAACCAACTACATCACGGCCACCGTGACGCTGTTCGTGACCATCTACAACCTGTTCCTGAGCCTGCTCCAGTTGCTGGGCGTGTTCATGGGTGAAGAATAGCGCATAACGTCTTGAACGGCCGAAATTAACTTGGCCGCTTAAAAGCCCGGAGCGTGTTACGCGCTCCGGGCTTTTTATTGCGTTAACCCAACCCAATCGAATCGGCTTCGTTTGGGCCGCGCGGCACGTTCTTTCTCATCCGCAAATTTACGCAAATACGCGCAAATGACACGGCGCGGGCGTCGCTGCCAATTCCAGGCGGGCGAGCTGAAACGACCTGCCGAGCTTCTGTCCTTGTTGGGCTACGCTGCGCGAATCAAACCGACACAAGGGAACGGCTCGCCGGTCATGCGCGTGAATTCGCGACATGTGCCGACGCGCAACGCTCGGCCTGTCTGCTCAGGGATCGGGCCGGAACCAGCCGAGTGTTTCGTTCAGGCGTACCACCGCACCCACGATCAATAATGCCGGACCTTCGATGGTCTGCTCGGCCACCCGTGCCGGGAGGTCGGCGAGCGTACCCACGACCAGCCGCTGGCGTACGGTCGTGCCTTCGATGATCAGCGCGGCCGGCCAATCAGGCGCCAGGCCATGCGCCTGTAACGCATCACAAATAACCGGCAAGCTTTTGACCGCCATGAAAAAAACCACGGTCTGCCCCGGCTGTGCCAACTGCGACCACGGCAAATCCAGCTCGCCCTGTTTGAGATGCCCCGTCACAAAGGTGACCGACTGAGCATGATCGCGGTGGGTGAGCGGGATACCGGCATAGGCGGCACAGCCACTGGCTGCGGTGATACCGGGCACGACCTGAAAATCGATCCCCGCATCCGCAAGCTGAGCGATCTCCTCGCCGCCGCGACCGAACACGAACGGGTCTCCGCCTTTCAAGCGCAGTACCCGTTTGCCCTGCCCGGCCAGGCGCACCATCAGTGCGTTGATATCCTCCTGCGGCAGGGTGTGCCGGGCCGCGCGCTTGCCTACATGAATACGCTCGGCCTCGGGGTTGGCCAGTTCGACGATCGCGCTCGGAATGAGACTGTCGTAGAGCACCACGTCCGCCCGTTGCATCAGCCGCAGCGCTCGTGACGTCAACAGATCCGGATCGCCCGGCCCGGCGCCGACGAGATAGACCTCGCCACGCGTCGGCGCGCCCGGCCGATCGGCGTCCAGGGCCTGCTCCAGCGCGTGGCGCGCCTCGGCCATGCGACCGGTGAAGACTTTTTCGGCGATGGGCCCATCGAGCACACGCAACCAGAAGCGCGCCCGCTGACCACGCGGCAACCGTTGCTTGACGCGTTCGCGAAAATCGCCGGCCAGACGGGCGAGGTCGCCGTACGCGCGTGGCAACCAGGCATCGAGGCGGCTACGCAGGATGCGCGTGAGCGTGGGCGCCTGGCCGTCGCTGGAAATCGCGATCTGTAGCGCATCGCGGCGCACCACCGCAGGCACCAGAAAATCCGAAGCGCTGGCATCGTCGGCACGCTGAACGAGCACGCCACGGGCCCGGCCGTGCTCGGCAACACATGTATTCACGCTCGTGTCATCGGCACAGGCGAATGCCAGCGACTGACCGGCGAGATCGCTTGCCTCGAAACCACGCTCGACAAGATCGAGCCGGCCGGCATCGGCCCAGGCCTGCACGGCGTCGCTAACACGCGGCGCCACCACCCGCACCCGGGCACCGCTGTCGAGCAGGCGCTCGATACGACGCGTGCCGATACGGCCAGCACCGACCACCAGCACTGGGCGCTCGGCAACACGGACGAAGATCGGCAGCGTAGAGACGTGTTCGGACAAGACAGCAGTCGGCGCGTAGCCTTCAACCGAGGGATACGAGCGACGTGACGCTATCGAAAAGCATCCCGGCGCCGATCACCAGCAACAGAACCGATATGATCGGTCGCAACAGCCCGTCGGGCAAGCGCGAACCCAGGCGCGTACCCAGATAAATGCCCGGCAGCGAGCCCAGCAGCAGAAAACCCAGCACCGGCAAATCGGTGGTGCCCAGGCTCAGATGACCGATGCCGGCCACCAGCGTCAGCGGCACGGCATGGGCGATATCCGTGCCCACGATCCGAATCGCCGCACGGCGCGGGTACAGCAATAACAGCAACGTGGTGCCCAATACGCCCGCGCCCACGGACGACAGCGTCACCAGTACACCCAACACCACGCCGCCGATGACAGTGATCGACGGGCGCAGCGCCAGCAGGCGCGGCGGCAGGCCGGATTCGCTACCCTCGTCGTCGCCGATATGCGCCATGATGCGCTTGCGCACCAGTGTAAGAACGGCAGTCGCAATAATGGCCACGCACAGGGTGATGGTCATCAGATGCTCCACCCAGGGCGCAAGCCCCACATGGTGCAGCCACGCGATGGTCAGCAGCGCGGCGGGCAGGCTGCCGCTGGCCATGAGTCCGACCACAGACCAGTCGACGGTCTGCTGACGGCCGTGCAACCAGGTGCCGAAACCCTTGGTGCCGGCGGCATACAAAAGATCGGTACCCACCGCCGCAGACGGCGCGAAACCGAAGATAAGAATCAGCAGCGGCGTCATCAACGAGCCGCCACCTACGCCGGTTATGCCGACCGCCATGCCGACAATCAACCCGGCTACGCTGAACGCAATCATTGGCTGCGCTACTCTCGGACCATGCAAGAAAGCGCGCAGGCTAGCAGTTGGTCGTCAAATCCGATAGAACTATCTAATCATGGTTTAATAAGATATCGGCATAACGCGATCGACCTTTGCCTATGAAACTGCGCCAACTCGTCTATATCAATGAAGTCGCCAAACGACGGCTGAATATCACCGCCGCCGCCGAGGCGCTGCATACCTCGCAGCCGGGCGTGAGCAAGCAGATTCGCCTGCTCGAAGAAGAACTCGGCGTGCTCGTGTTCGAGCGCAACGGCAAGCATCTGGACCGTATCACCCCGGCCGGGGCACGCATCCTGGAAACCACGCGGCGAATTCTGTCCGAGGTCGAAAACATCACCCGCACCGCCAGCGAATTCGCCGATGCCGATCGCGGTTCGCTATGCGTGGCCACGACCCATACCCAGGCGCGCTACGCCTTGCCGCCGGTGGTCGATACCTTCCGCCACGAATACCCGCAGGTGTCGCTGCATCTCAACCAGGGCGCGCCGCCGCAGATCGCCGGCTGGGCCGCCGCGGGCGATGCCGACTTCGCCATCGCCACCGAAGCACTCGAACATTACGACGAACTGGTGATGCTGCCCTGCTATCACTGGAATCGGTGTGTGCTCGTACCGCGTGACCATCCACTGGCCGATACGCCCCGCCTGGAGCTGGCGCGTCTGGCCGAGCAACCGATCGTGACCTATACCTTCGGCTTTACCGGCCGCTCGCATCTGGATGCCGCCTTCGAAGCCGAAGGACGTACGCCCAACGTGGTACTCACCGCGGTGGATGCCGATGTAATCAAGACCTATGTGCGCCTGGGCCTGGGTGTCGGCGTAATCGCGAACATGGCCTACGACCCGGTGGCCGATGCCGATCTCGTGCGCCTGGACGCCAGCCACCTGTTCGCCTCGAGCACCACCCATATCGGCTTTCGGCACAATCTGTTTCTACGCGGCTATATGCGCCGCTTCATCGAAATCTTTGCCCCGCATCTGACCAGTGCGGTCATCGACGAGGCACTCGAACACTATCCGGGCACGCGCTACGACGCACTTATCGAACGGCTCTGGGCGGAATTGCCTGAGCTGTAATCTTGTCTTCGCGTTCATGTGCGGCCAAGCCGCTTGGTTGAGCATAGCGAACCGAGTTTCATAAATGCTCAAGAAAAACGCGTCATTCCGGCTGCTTCGTTTCGGCGGACATGGTTTCCCGCGATCGGCTGCGTTTTTCGAAAACCGTCCACAGATCGACGCAGATTCGCGCCGATAAAACGCGGCGCCGTCGACGCTCGTCCATGATACGGACAAAGAACAAAACCGGCGCCGCCAAGTAGCTCGTCTCGATCTGCGCTGATCTGTGTCGATCTGCGGACAATCGCCTTATGGCCGTGTCTTCGCGTTCACGCGCGGCCAACCTGCCTGCTTGAGCAAAGAAGTAACCGTTTATCCGCCGATTACGCCAATTGATTATTTGGCCAGAATGGGCGATCGGGCTGTATTGATGCCTCGGCTTTGTTGGCAGCAGCCAAATGGAACAGTCCGCAGATCACGCAGATCAAAGACAAGAAACCGCAGTTGCGTGGTGCGCTTGCTCATCTGTGTAATCTGCGGTTACGCTTGAAGAACGAAGCCATCGCACCGTCGATTTCCGAAACCCGTATACATCCGTCTGCGGAATGCCCTTCGCATGCGGCGTGACCCGCAGACTGTTCGACCTTCGCCTCGCTGCGAGACACAAACGACGCCTGCGTCTCGCGGGCTACGCCTCGATACGTTCGACCCCGCCCATGAAGGGTTGCAACGCGCGCGGAATATCCACACTGCCGTCGGCGTTCTGGTAGTTCTCCAGCACGGCCACGAGCGTACGCCCGATGGCCAGGCCCGAGCCATTGAGCGTATGCACGAGCACCGGCTTGCCGGTGTCCGGGTCACGATAACGCGCGCCCATGCGCCGGGCCTGGAAATCGGTGCAGTTGCTGCAGGAGGAAATCTCGCGATAGGTGTTCTGGCTCGGCAGCCAGACTTCCAGATCGTAGGTCTTGGCCGCGGCAAAGCCGATATCGCCGGTACACAGCGTGACCATGCGATACGGCAGTTCCAGCCCCTGGAGAATGGATTCGGCACTGGCGGTCAGCGCTTCCAGCGCGGCGTCGGATTCGTGCGGGGCGACGATATTGACCATCTCCACCTTTTCGAACTGATGCTGGCGAATCATGCCGCGTACGTCTCGCCCGGCCGCCCCGGCTTCGGCACGAAAACACGGCGAATGGGTAACGAATTTCAGCGGCAGCTTTTCGTGTTCGACGATCTCGCCGGCCACGATATTGGTCATGGGCACTTCCGCCGTCGGGATCAGGTAATAATCCTCGGGCTCGGCCAGGCGGAACAGATCCTCGCCGAATTTGGGCAACTGGCCCGTGCCGTAGAGCGATTTCGAGTTGACGATGTAGGGCACGTTCAACTCGGTATAGCCGTTGGCGGTATGGGTGGCCAGCATGTAGGCGATCAAGGCCCGGTGCAGTCGGGCCACGCCGCCCTGCAGCACGGTAAAGCGCGCGCCCGTGAGCTTGGCGGCGGTGGCCGCATCCAGGCCGTCGAGTATTTCGCCGATCTCGACATGATCGCGCACTTCGAAATCGAAGTCGCGCGGCTCGCCCCAGCGCCGCGTTTCGACGTTATCGTCCTCGCTTTCGCCCACCGGTACGTCGTCGGCGACCAGATTGGGCAAACCGGCGCGAATAGCGTCCTGTTCGGCCTGGATCGTGTCGAGTTCCGCCTTGGCGGCATCGAGCTGGTCGCCCAGATCGCCGACCTCGGCCTTGAGCGGTTCGATATCCTCGCCGGCGGCCTTGGCCTTGCCAATCGCCTTGGATCGACGGTTACGCTCGCCCTGGAGTTCCTCGGTGCGCGTTTGCAGCGTCTTGCGGCGCGCATCGAGATCGGCATAGGCCGCGGCATCGAAATCGAAACCGCGCTTTTTCAGCGCCGCGGCAACAGCCTCGGGATCGTTACGAAGCAGGCGGGGATCGAGCATAACGTCGTCGTCAGTGGATTTGCGCGGCATTATATGGGCCACAGCCGCGGGCTGCAGCCTGCGTTCGACGAAGATCAAAGGCGGCCACGAATGGCCGCGGGGGAAGTCCGCCATCATCAGCGCCTGGATACTGGTCGTCAGTTCGATCGTTTATATCGGCATCCTGTTCGCGATCGCCCATTTCGGCGACCGGCGCGGGCGTGCGCACAAGCGCCCCGGCCCGCGCCCCGTGGTTTATGCGCTATCGCTGGCGGTCTACTGCACGTCCTGGACCTTTTTCGGCAACGTCGGCAGTGCCGCCACGCATGGCTGGACCTATCTGCCTATCTATGTCGGGCCCATGTTCGCGCTGCTCGTGCTGTCGCCGATCCTGCGCAAGATGCTGTTGATCGCCAAACAACAGAACACCACGTCGATCGCCGACTTCATCGCCGCGCGCTACGGCAAGTCGCAGGGCCTGGCCGCGCTTGTCTCCGCTATCGCGCTGTTCGTGGTGCTGCCCTATATCGCGTTGCAGCTCAAAGCGCTGACCATGTCGTTCTATACCCTGTCGCAGGGTCCGCATATCGCCAACGCCGATACCAAGCCGCATGTGCCGTGGGTCGATACCGGTCTCTATGTAGCGGTGTTGATGGCGGTGTTCACCATCTTCTTTGGCACCCGCCATGTGAACCCGCGCGAATCGCACCAGGGCCTGATCCTGGCGATTGCCTTCGAATCGGTGGTCAAACTCGCGGCGTTCCTGTTCGTGGGGCTGTTCGTGGTCTACGGCATGTTCAACGGCCTTGACGATCTGTTCACCCAGGCCGGGCAAATCGACAAGTTCAACCGGCTGTTCGACGCACCGCTGCTGGATGCCCGCTTCGTGACCACCTGCATTCTGGCCGTGGGCGCCACGCTGTGTCTTCCGCGCCAGTTTCATGTCGGCGTGGTGGAGAACACCGACACCCGCGATCTGAATACCGCGCGCTGGCTGTTCCCGCTGTATCTGCTGCTGATGTCGCTGTTCGTGATTCCGCTGGCCGCGGCCGGCCTCGTGCTGTTCGAACCCGGCACGATCAATCCCGATCGCTTCGTGCTCGCCCTGCCGCTGGCCGCGGACGCGCCGGGCGTGGCCCTGGCGGCCTATATCGGCGGCGTATCGGCGGGCACCAGCATGGTGATCATGGCCACGGTCACCCTGGCCACCATGTTGTGTAACGAGGTGGTCGTGCCGCTGATCCTGCGGATTCCGCGGCTGGGCTTCATCGGCCGGCGCGATATCGGCGATGCCCTGTTGCATATCCGCCGTGTCCTGATCGTTCTCATTCTCGCGTTGGCCTGGTGCTGTTATCGCCTGTTCGGTAATTCGGAGGCGCTGGCCTCGATCGGACTGCTGTCGTTTGCCGGCGTCGCCCTGTTTCTGCCGCCGCTGATCGGCGGGCTCTATATTCGTGCCATCGGCCGCCGCGGCGTGGTCGCCGGCCTGGCCGCGGGGCTGGTCGTTTGGGGTTATACGCTGGTCGTGCCCAATCTCGCCGCGGTCGGCTGGTTCAGTGCCGACTGGGTGGCGACGGGCCCGTTTCATATCAGCTGGCTCGCGCCGCACGCGCTGTTTGGCTACGACTTCGGCGATACCCTCACCCACGGCGTGTTCTGGATCCTGCTGGTGGATATCGTCGTGATGACCGCCGTGTCGCTGAACAGTTCGACCAGCCTGATCGAACGCGCCCAGGCGATCGCCTTCGTCGATCTGGGTCTGCAGCGGGGTCAGCGTCGGCGCGTGGAGCCCCGCCAACCGGCGATTCGCGTCGGCGAACTGGAAGTGCTGCTACAACGCTTTCTTGGCGTCCAGGCCGCCCATGCCGCACTCAACGAATACGCCGGCAATCACGATCGCGAGATTCTCTCGAACCAGCTCGTGGACGCGCATATGCTGCAATTCGCCGAGCGCCGGCTGGCCGGCGTGGTCGGCAGTGCCTCGGCGCGGCTGATGCTCGCTTCCGGGCTGCGCCAGCGCGATCTGGCCATCGAAGACATGGTGCGCCTGATCGATCGCACCGCCGATGCCGTGCAGTTCAACCGCAGCGTGCTACAGGCCGCGCTCGAGAATATCGACCAGGGCATTTCCGTGATCGATCAGGACCTGCGCCTGGTCGCCTGGAACACTCGGTATCTGGAGCTGTTCGAATACCCGCCCGGGCTGGTGCGCACCGGGCGCCCGGTGGCCGATCTGATTCGCTTTAACGCGATGCGCGGCGAATGCGGGCCGGGCCCGGTGGAAGAACATGTGCGCAAACGTCTGGCGCATATGCGCGAAGGGCGTGCCCACCGTTTCGAGCGCCACCGGCACAACAACACCGTCTTGCAGATGACCGGCAGCCCCATGCCGGGCGGCGGTTTCGTGACCACCTTCAACGACATCACCGCCTTCAAGCGTACCGAAGCCGCGTTGACCCGTGCCAACGAACAGCTCGAAGCCCGAGTCGCCGAGCGTACCGCCGCGCTCAGTCGTGCCAACGAAGGCCTGCGCCGCGAAAACGACCAACGCGCCGCGGCCCAGCAGGCCGCCCAGCAGGCCCGGCGCGAAGCCGAGCGGGCCAATCTGAGCAAGACCCGCTTCCTGGCCGCAGCCAGCCACGATCTGTTGCAGCCGCTCAATGCGGCCCGGCTTTTCGCGGCGACGGCACGCGAACGCGGCCAGGCGGACCAGCGCGAGGCCTTGACCCATATTCAGACGTCGCTGGAGGCTGCCCAGTCCCTGCTCGAGCCGCTGCTGGATATTTCCAAGATTGACGCCGGCGCCTGGGACGTCAGCCCGGTCGCGTTTCCACTCGCCCGGGTCATCGAACCATTGACCGCCGAGTTTTCCGTTCTGGCCGAGGAAGCCGGGCTGTCGCTGCACAGCGTAGCCTCCCGCTGCTGGGTGAAATCGGACCCGGCGCTACTGCGCCGAATCCTGCAGAATTTCCTGTCCAATGCCGTGCGCTACACCCCCAGCGGCCGCGTGTTGCTGGGCGTGCGCCGTAGCCAGGATCGCGTGCGTATTCAGGTCTGGGACACCGGCCCCGGCATTGCCAACGAACAGCTTGGCTCGATCTTCGATGAATTCTCGCGTGGCGCGTCGGCCAGTGTGTCCGGCGATCGTGGCCTGGGGCTAGGGCTGTCGCTGGCCGATCGCATGGCGCGCCTGCTCGGCCACCGTATCGAAGTGCGCTCGCAGCTCGGGCGCGGCACGCTGTTCTGCCTGGAAGTCGAGCGCGTCGCGGCCGGTCGCGACAGCGGCGACGCCACCCCGGCGCTACGGCCCGCGGATGAGGCCCAGGCACTGACCGGCTGTCAGATACTGTGCGTGGACGACGACGATGCCTCGCTGGACGCGCTCACCGGTCTACTCGAACGCTGGCAGGCCGAATGTATCACCGCCCCGGCTGCAGACGCCGAAGCGATCGTGGCCGATCTGGAGATCGAGATCGCCGTGCTGGATTTCGATCTCGGCGCCGGCATGCCGGATGGCCTGGCGATCGCCGAAAAACTCACGCGGGTGCGTGATCTGCGCTGTCTGCTGATTACCGCCAACCGGGAAAAGGCAATCGTCGATCGCGCCCGTGAGATGGGCGTAAGCGTGCTCTACAAACCGCTCGAACCGGCGAAGCTACGGGCAACCCTCGCCACCCTCGCGCGCCGCGAGGATTCTTGACCCGGCCACACACTTACTCGAATCGCGCGCCGAATCGGCGCACGTTTCCGGGGCGCAGCCGGGCGCGGCTTCGCCTGACACACAGGCGGCGACATCTGCGCAATCAAGGATTTCTGTCTTCAAACAGCAAAGACGGTCCGCCAATGCATGCCAATACACGTGCATGAAAGACGGTTTGCGGATCGGTCGCGCTTCGCGCCAGTCGATTGCATAGTATTGATAATGCGCTAACTTTAGCGGCGCGCTTGAAGTGCTGGTAGCGCGCCCGGCACGAATCGGCCTTCGGTCTTAATGGCGTTTCTTCGCGTTCGTTTGCGAACAAGATGCGGGCTCAAGCACAGCCGATCAGCTGTCGCTATTGCTCGGCGCGCCCGGCGCGCTACGGCCATAGCTGGCCCAGTCGATGTCCAGACTGCGCGCGGCAATCACTGCCTGGGTGCGCGTATGCACACCGAGTTTGCGCAGGATGGCGGTGATATGCGCCTTGACCGTCGCCTCGGAAATATCCAGATCGATGGCGATCTGCTTGTTGAGCAGGCCATCGGTGAGCATGACCAGCACCCGCTGCTGCTGGGGGGTGAGCAGGGCCAGCTTGTCGGTGAATTCGTTATCGCTATTGGGCACTTCGTCGACCGTTTCCGGCGCCCAGCGATCGCCGGCGAGCACTGTCTCGATTGCGTGCGCCATCATCTCGGGCGACGCCGATTTGGGAATGAAGCCAGCCGCGCCGTGGTCGAGCGCGGCACGCGCCACGCCGGCATCCTCGTAGGCCGAGACCACGATCACCGGTAGCGCCGGGGCCACACTGCGTGCATGCACCAGCGCGGAATAGCCGCGCGCGCCCGGCATGTTCAGATCCAGCAACAGCAGATCCAGATCGCCACCGCGCTTGAGCGTATCGCTGAGTTCGTCGAACGAGCCGACCGTCTCCAGCACCGGCGTATCCAGGCATTGCTTGACCGCCTGGCTGAGCGCGGAACGAAACAAGGGATGGTCATCTGCAATTAGGACTTTCATCGCGCCTCTAGAAGGTTGGCCGCCGTAGCCAGCACAACGGCGACGTTCAATGCCGTGATCATAAACGACCTGCCGGACTCATACCTACGATCGTCCGCCGGTTCTGCCCTGAAACCTCTCGATTTTATCGACTTATCAAGCCTGCATGAAAATACCTTCGAGGCGACGTTGCAGCAGACAGACACCCGCGACTGCGCCGCACGCTGCGCTCGGTCCATACGTAACGGTCGCTCGTAATGCCGGTTATCCATCGAGACATGGAATCACTGCCGGTTTTACCCGCGCGTCGGGCGCAAACAGGCGCTGCAAATCATAACCCCTGATTGACCCAAGGCGCTGAATGGACTGATGTTCGCCGCACGCGATATCGCAATCCGCAGGCTGCGTCCGTAACATCCGAGTAACACGCATTTTCCCGCCCCGAGCGTCATGCCCCACCGCCATCTCGTTTTCGATGTCAACGAAACGCTGCTCGATCTCGCGCCGCTGGATTCGGTGTTCGAAAGCCTGTTCGGCAGCGCCGCTGTGCGCCAGCAATGGTTCGAGAACCTGTTGCACTGGTCGACGATCACCACACTGACCGGCGAGTTCCGCGACTTTACCCAGCTCGCCGATGCCTGTCTCGAAGCGCTCGCGGGCGACAAGCCGCTCGCGCGCAGCGACAAGGATCGTGTCTTCGACGCCATCGCCACCCTCGCACCGCACCCCGAGGTCAGCGACGCGCTCACCCTGTTGCGCGAGCACGGCTTCAAGCTGGTCGCGCTGACCAACTCCGCGCAAAAGACCGTCGACCAGCAGTTCGCCCATGCCGGCCTGACGCCCCTGTTCGATCATGTGCTATCGGTGGATCATGCACGCAAGTACAAACCGCACCCGGCAGCCTATGCCGTAGCGGCCAACGCACTCGACTGCGACCTGTTCGCGCTGCGGCTGATCGCCGCGCATGACTGGGACGTCACCGGCGCTATTCGGGCCGGCTGTGCCGGCGCATTCGTTGCGCGCCACGGCGCGGTCATGAACCCCGTCGGCGAAGTCCCCGATATCGTCGGCACGGATCTGGCTGACGTCGCACAACGCATCATCGAACACGACGGCTAGGCGGGGCACAAATATTCACCGGCGGGCGCCGAGCCCACGCCACGGCGTTCGACTAGGCGAGCAACTCGCCCTGTCTGCCCGCGATACCGACGGCATCACGAAACGCCTCCATGAACGCGTTCGTATCGATACCGATTCCACGTAATACGGTCCACGGTGTGGCTTCGAGATCGCCGCGCTCGTGGCGTAAGGTCGCCTCCAGAATCGCGCCAAGCGGACCTTTGCGTTCTACGACCGCGTCGATAATGATGGGATGGAACGGCGCCTGCTTGAGTATCTCCGGCAACGGGCGGTCCATGAACGCATCCAGACACGACAACAGGCCGATCATGAACCCCATCGGCCCCTCCCCGACCGCGCGCTTTTCGCAAAGATGCTGACACATCAGACTGCGGCTGATCGCAATGTACTGCAGCGCCCGCGGTTTGCGCTCGAGCCGCGACAACACCAGCAGGCTGGCGAACGCGCGTACGCGGTTTAATCCCAATGCCAGAATGGCGCGGCTGAGCGACGTGATTTTACGCGCGACACCGAATGTCGATGAATTGACGAGCTTGAGCAAGCGCAAACTCAGATAGGGATCGGCGCTGACCAGCCTGCTCACCTGCTCGACGTCGGCCTTCGGGTCGTTCAGGCGGGCTAGCAATTCGATGACGCGTACATGGGCAGCCGGTAACAGCTGGCCATGCACCGGTTCCGGACGGGCCAGAAAGTAGCCCTGAAAAAGATCGCAACCGAGTGCGCGACACCGTTCGAAGTCTTCCCGGGTTTCGATCTTTTCCGCCAGAATCTGAATATCCGGGTAGCGCGCACGCAACGCGTCGATCGCGCGCGCCAGGGATGTCGGCGAAAACGCCGGGTACTCGAGCTTTACGATCTGCGCGTACGACAGGAGTGGATGCTCGGCATGGGCGTGCGCGTAGTCATCCAGCGCGATCCGGTAACCTGCCGAATTCAAGCCAAAACAAACGCCGTGGCCTGCATGATGACGGGCCACGTCGTTACGACTACTGGGGTTTTCAAAAACCGAAGCAAACCGTGCGCTTCGATATGTCCGAACTATCGGCAAATAAGGAATTTCCTTAATTCGATCGGACAGATTGATACGGGCCGTGCCCATGTGCGCTGCCAAAGCGGGCTGGTTTGCGTGCTGGATTACGCTTCGCGAATCCCCTACGGGCCCAGGGCGGGTGCGGCGACGACTATTCGTCGCCCGGGTGGCTGCGCGTGACGCGCTGATCGCGAGCCTGTGCATCCTGCGCACGCAGACGCGCGAGCTTTTCGCCGATCTTGATTTCGAGGCCACGTGCGACCGGTTCGTAGTAGCGGGTGCCGGCCAGTTCCTCCGGCAGATAGCTATCGCCAGCCGCATAGCCTTCGGCCTCGTGATGCGCATAGCGATAGCCCTCGGCATACCCGAGGTCCTTCATCAGCTTGGTCGGCGCATTGCGGATATGCATGGGCACTTCCAGCGTGCCGTGCTCGCGGGCGTCGCGCCAGGCGGCGTTGAACGCCATGTACACCGCGTTCGACTTGGGCGCACAGGCCAGATAAACGGCCGCTTGGGCGATGGCCAGCTCGCCTTCGGGCGAGCCCAGACGTTCGTAGGTATCCCACGCATCGAGCGTGAGCCGCAGCGCACGCGGGTCGGCATTGCCGATATCCTCGCTGGCCATGCGCGTGACACGGCGGGCGACATAGCGCGGGTCGCAACCGGCTTCGAGCATACGCGACAGCCAGTAGAGCGTGGCGTCCGGGTCGCTGCCGCGCACGCTTTTATGCAAGGCCGACATCTGGTCGTAGAAATAGTCGCCGCCCTTGTCGAAGCGCCGTAGCCCCTCGCGCAGTACTTCGTCGAGATCGGCCTGGGTGATTTCGCCGGTGCCGTCATCGCGCCCGGCCGCGATATCCGCCGCCAGTTCGAGCAGATTGAGCGCGCGCCGCGCATCGCCATCGGCACGCGCAGCCAGCTGGTCGCGCAGCGCGTCGGACATATCCAGATCGCGCGCGCCCAGGCCATGCTCGACGTCAGCCAACGCGCGGTCGATGAGTTCACGGATGACGCCGGGATCGAGCGCGCGCAAGACATAGGTTCGCGTACGCGAAAGCAACGCGTTGTTGACCTCGAACGACGGATTTTCCGTGGTCGCGCCCACGAGCACGACCGTGCCATCCTCGACGTAGGGCAGCAGCCCGTCCTGCTGGGCCTTGTTGAAACGATGCACCTCGTCGACGAACAACAGCGTGCCCCGGCCTTCGGCCTCACGCGCCTGGCGGGCCTCGGCGACGGCGGCACGAATATCCTTCACGCCGGCCATGACGGCCGAGATTTGCACGAAGCGGATATCGACTTCGGCGGCCAGCAGTCGCGCGAGCGTGGTCTTGCCGGTACCCGGCGGGCCCCACAGGATCATGGAATGAATACGCCCGGCCGCCAGCGCACGCGCCAGGGGTTTATCCGGCCCCAGAATATGCGTCTGGCCGACATAATCGGCCAGACGCGCCGGGCGCATGCGGTCGGCCAGCGGCCGACCGGCGCTGGCTACGGGGCTATCGAGGTTGATCTGCTTTTGTCGCGACACGCGCGTCAAGATACCCCAGCCAGCGCATGGCACCAAAGCGGGCCAGCGTCACGCCCGCCAGCACACCGAAGGAATCGGCCATAAGATCGTGCATGTCGGCGCTGCGATAGGGCGTGAACGACTGCGCAATCTCGATGAACGCACCGAACAGAATCATCAGTATGATCACGCGCCCATAGCGCGGCGCCAACAGATTCCCGAACCAGCCGGAGAGCAACGCGAACGCGGCGAAGTGCTCGAACTTGTCGAAGTTCGCAACCTGTGGCTGCGGTGGATGCGGCATGAGACAGGCGTAGGTCAGAACGCCGCAGCCCAGCAGCCCGAGCGCGAGCCAGAACCGGCCGAGCGCGTAATCCTCACGTACGAGAGTCATTAGCGTGCCTGTGTATTCATTCCGCGGCCGTCCACCACTTCCACGTCGTCGGGAATATCCAGCGTGAAGCGCGAGTCCGCGAGTTTCGGGTTGAGTTCGATATCGGAAAAACGGATATGCGTGGTCTGGCCGAGATTGTCGTCCAGCTCCATGACGCTGGGTACCTGGTCTTTCAGGCCGAGGCGTACTTCCTGGAAGTCGGTGTCATCGGCGCGCGGCGTCAAACGCACCCAGCTCATGCCATCGCGCGTACCGGCCGACACGATATCGAAGGCATCTTCGAGCGCGGCGCCGCCAGTGAGCAATAGCGCAGGCGTGGCCTGGAGCGTGGCATCGATACTGCGAATGGTGACCTGGGCCAGATCGACGTCATAAAAACGAAAGGTCTCGCCGTCGCTGACGATCACCTGCTTATAGGGCGCGGTATATTCCCAACGGAACCGGTCCGGGCGCGACAACAAAAATGTGCCGCTGGCCTGTTGCAGGGTCTGGCCGTTGTCGTCCTTTTGCTCTTGCTCGAAATGCGCCGACAGGCTGTCGACATTGTTATAGAAGGCTTCGAGATCGCCCACGCCGTCGGCCTGCGCGGTGAGCGCGGCGCACAGCAGAACGAGGGCTACGAGAATTCGACGCAGAGGCATTACAGCGCTCCTTGGTAGAGAAAACGGTCGGGCATGGCCAGCCGATGCTAAGTGCCGGCTATGAATCACGCCTGAACTGATCGTCCATTACGCCCGTTTGAGAACTTAACGGCCGCAGCCGGAGAAAAATTCAGTCCTCAGGCGGCGGTGGTGCGAGCACCTCGCGTCCGCCGCTGCCTTCGGCGGCACTCACGATACCGGCATTCTCCATTTGCTCGATCAAACGCGCCGAGCGGTTGTAGCCAACCCGCAGGCGCCGTTGTACGTAGGAAATGGAGGCCTTGCGGGTCTTGGTGACAATCGCCACCGCCTGGTCGTAGAGCGGATCCGCCTCGGCGTCTTCCTCGTCGTCTACACCGCCCTCGCCGTCTGCACCGCCGCCGTCGAGGATTTCGTCGATATAGTCGGGCGCACCGACCTGCTTGAGATATTCCACCACCTTGTGCACTTCATGGTCGTCCACGAAGGCGCCATGCACACGGGTGGAAAACCCCGTGCCCGGCGGCAGATAAAGCATATCGCCGTGACCGAGCAGGCTTTCCGCGCCCTGCTGATCGAGAATCGTGCGCGAGTCGATCTTCGAGGCGACCTGGAAACCGATACGCGTGGGGATATTGGCCTTGATCAGGCCGGTGATCACGTCCACCGATGGCCGCTGGGTGGCCAGAATCATGTGCAACCCGGCTGCACGTGCCTTCTGGGCAATACGCGCGATGAGTTCTTCGACCTTCTTGCCGACCACCATCATCATGTCGGCCAGTTCGTCGACGATGATCACGATCGCCGGCATCGGGTCGAGCGTGGGCACTTCTTCGCCGGCCTCGGCCTGATCGTTGGATTGCGCATTCTTGAGCAGCGGATCCTCGATCGGCGTACCCGCTTCGATGGCCTTGCGCACCTTGGTGTTGTAGCCAGCGACGTTACGCACGCCGAGCGCAGCCATGAGTTTGTAGCGCCGCTCCATTTCGCCCACGCACCAGCGCAGCGCATTGGCGGCGTCCTTCATGTCGGTCACCACGGGTGCCAGCAAATGCGGGATGCCCTCGTAGACCGACAGTTCCAGCATCTTCGGGTCGATCATGATCAGGCGCACCTGTTCGGCGGTCGCCTTGTGCAGAATCGACAGGATCATGGCGTTGACCGCCACCGATTTACCCGAGCCGGTCGTACCCGCCACCAGCAGATGCGGCATCTTGCCCAGATCGGCGGTGACCGGATTGCCGCCGATGTCCTTGCCCAGCGCCATGGTCAGCGGCGACTTGTTGCCCGAGTACAGCGGCGATTCCAGAATTTCGCGCAGCGCGACGATTTCGCGATCGGCATTCGGAATTTCGAGGCCGACCACCGATTTGCCGGGAATGACCTCGACCACGCGTACGCTGGTGGTCGACATCGCGCGTGCCAGATCCTTGGCCAGATTGGAAATCTGGCTGACCTTCACACCGGGCGCCGGGTCCAGCTCGAAACGGGTGATCACCGGCCCCGGCTCGACCGCCACCACCTTGCCCTGGACATTGAAATCCGCCAGATGCTGTTCCAGCTGCTCGGACATCCGCTGCAGCACGGCCTCGTCCTGATCGTGCTTGGACTCGCGCGCCGGATCGAGCAACGCGGTGGGCGGGATCGGGCTATCGCGTTCCGGATCGTAGGTGGGCACATCGACATGGGCTTCGATGGGCAGATCCAGCTGGCTGGCCTTGACCGATTTCTTGGGCTTTTTGACCTTCACGCCGCCGCTGGACACGGCCGGTGTGGCGGCCTCTGCCTCTTTCGAGGCGCCATTGTCGAATTTAGGCTCGATCCGCGACTTCTTCCTGGGCGCCGGTTTCGTCGGGGCTGCGGCTTTACGCTCCGCCCGGTTGGCCTGCCAGGCACGGAATCGATCGAGCGTTTCGGTAAAGCCGCCGTGCAACAGGCTCAGCACGAAATGACCGGTGCGCTCGGTGACCACCAGCCAGGAAAAGCCCAACCCGACGGAGAGCGTGATCACGAACACTGTAATCAACAGCCACGCCGCGCCCAACGTATTGATCACGCTGGCAATCGCGCCCGCGCTGGCTGCCCCAAGAATACCGCCACTGCCCTGCGGCATGACCTGGGTCTGATCGCCCAGGGCAAGCCACGCCAGGCCACAGCCGGACACCAGCCACAGCAATAGCGCGCTGGCGCGGATACTGCGCGAGAACACATCGCTGCGTTCACGCTCGCTGTTGGCGAATACCAACCAGCCGCCGTAAAGCACCAGCCAGGGAAAGATGAAGCCCAGATAGCCGAACAGGCTCAGCAGCACATCGGCAAACCAGGCGCCCGGCGCACCAAACAGATTGCGGATCGCCGTACCGTCGCCCAGGCCCGACCAGCCCGGGTCACGCGGGCTGTACGACACCAGCGCGGCCAGCAGGAATAAAGTAATCGCCGCGGCCGCGAACAGCACGGCCTCACGCATCAGCCGCCCCAGGCGCTGCCGATAGCGGCTCGGCGGCGCACTGGGCGTGTCTTTCTCACGCGCCTTGGCGCTGGGCTTGGGCCCTGCTTTACTGGCTTTGGTTTGCTTGGCGGCTGCCTTTGCCATCAATCGCCCTTCACGGCCGTGGATCGAACACGGCGTTGCCAATCCAACAATTCACTTGTCATCGCGCGAATTGTACCCGACACCACCCACCGCAGCGCAGCCAGACCTCGAACACCTGAGCGCAGCACCTTGAATCGGCGCGATTTGTGCACCATTTACTGGTGTACGATCAAACCAGAGATCGCAGCCGAATATCAGCACGCGCGGCGGTCGCTGGCCGGATCGAAAACACGGCCAAGCGCCGACGGTTTTGTGGCCCAACCCATAGCGGAGTACGTCATGTCCGTACATCATTTCCTGCTCACCCAGGACGGGGCGATCGAAGAATTCAGCGAAGACGAAGCCGCCGCGGTGGCCGAGGGTAAACGCGAGCTGCCCCAGTTCGCCGACAAACGCCTGCGCTATGTCCAGGTCGCCTACGAGGATCAGGCCAACGAAAACGGCGAGATCCACGTCAAAACCATGGGCGCGATCGTGAGTTTCGACGATGCCGGGCGGCTGCGCGAGGCCGGCAGTGCCGACAACGAACAGGACAAACTCGACGCCTTCGAGCACGATGCCTGCGTACAGTATGCGCTACGCGATACGCTGGGTCAGCGGTACGCGCTCAACTAGATACCATCTAGCGGCGCTGTCTTTATGCGTCAGCCGCGTTGCCCCGTGCGTATACGGTGGCTGTCCGTCTATGTTCTTATTCACATGCGACCGGCATACCGACACGGGCGTTAAACGGCTGATACCCAGTTAATGTCAACGCGTGCGACAACGCGCGCAGCGCACGACATGCATAAGCTCGCGCGGCCGTGACCCGTTCGCTCTACTGCATCGCCTTGAATTCAACGTAAACCACTTACCAACTCGCTGCCCCGATTAGCAAGATGTGATGCCGTCATGGCGCAACTCGTCCAGCTCGATTCCATTCTCGACATCCCTGCCGACCGCTGGGATGCGCTGTGCAGCGACGGCCAGCCGTTCGTGCGCCACGGCTTTCTGGCCGCGCTAGAAGCCAGCGAGAGCGTAAGCGCGGCCAGCGGTTGGGTGCCTGCCCACGGTATCCTCAAGAACGATACCGGCGAGATCATCGCCGCCGCACCGCTCTACGAAAAACATCACTCCTACGGCGAATTCGTGTTCGACTTCGCCTGGGCCAACGCCTATGCGCAGGTCGGTCTCGACTATTATCCCAAGCTGCTGAACGCCGTGCCCTTTACGCCGGTCTGTGGGCCACGTGTACTCGCGGTGGATCACAACGCACGGCGCGAACTCGCCCAGGCGCTGGCTGAACTACCGGGCAGCCAGAACGCATCTTCGCTGCATAGCCTGTTCGTCGATGACGACAGCGCCGCGGTATTGCGCGAAAGCGGGGCAATCGCCCGAAGGGGCTGTCAATATCGCTGGTACAACCGCGGCTATGACGATTTCGACGCATTTCTCGCCCAGTTATCGTCGAAGCGCCGCAAGGAAATCCGGCGCGAACGAAAGCGCATGCACGATGCCGGGGTCGAAGTTCGCGTATTACGACCCCAGGATATCGACGCCGAGCTTTGGCAAACGCTATATGCGTTCTACGGGCGCACTTACGCCATTCGCGGTCAGGCGCCCTACCTCACGCCAGCGTTTTTCAACGAGCTATGCCAGCGCATGCCCGAGCGCGTGCGTTTTTTCGTGGCCTATCACCGCGAACGTCCCGTGGGCATGGCCTTCATGATGCTCGGCGACGATACGCTTTACGGTCGCCATTGGGGTTGCGAAACTGATTACCATAGTCTGCACTTCGAAACCTGTTACTACGCCGGTATCGACTACTGTATCGAACACGGCTTGACCTGTTTCGACGCGGGCGCCCAGGGCGAGCACAAGATCCGGCGCGGCTTCGAACCGGTGGCCACCTGGTCGTATCATGTGATTTCGCATCCGCGGCTAGCGGCGGCCATCGATGACTTCTGTGTACGGGAAGCGGACATGATGGAATCCTTCCAGCGCGAACAACGCGAGCGCAGCAACTTCGCCGCCCATCCCGCGCACGGCACGTGAGTCGGTTACGCGTGTACTGGCTGGATCCGAATACGCCCGACGGCGCGTTCCCCGATCCGGAGCTCGCGCTGGACGAGCCCAACGGCCTGCTGGCCATGGGCGGCGATCTGTCGCCGCAGCGCCTGCGCCGCGCCTATGCCCAGGGTATTTTCCCCTGGTACAACCCCGACGAATCGATACTATGGTGGTGCCCTAACCCGCGCACCGTATTCGAAACCGACGCGATCCATATATCCCGCCGGCTCAAGCGCACGCTCGCCAAGGCCGACTACGCGGTCACCCTCGACGAGGACTTCAACAGCGTTATAAGCAGTTGCGCCGGCCTGCGCGCCGGCAACCCCGGCACCTGGCTCGGCCCGGAAATGCGCGCCGCCTACGCCAAGCTCCACGCGCTGGGTAATGCCCACTCGATCGAGGTGTGGCGCGAAGGCGCGCTCATTGGCGGCCTCTACGGCGTCGCACTGGGGCGCATGTTCTTCGGCGAATCCATGTTCTCGCGTGAAAGCGACGCCAGCAAGATCGCCCTGGTCTGGCTTGCCCGCCAGCTGCATGCCTGGGGTTTCCCCCTGCTCGACGGCCAGGTCGGCTCCGAACATCTCTATCGCATGGGGGCGATCGACCTACCGCGCAGCAAGTTCCTCAAGCGCGTTCGCCACGCCATCGAGAAACCTGGTCCCAGAGGCCCTTGGCAATTCGATATCGAAGTTCCCGCGGAGCCCCACCACCTGGGTCGCTAAGTCCGCGAACAAGCGCGGCGATTGAACCACTAACGCAAATCACCGATAATCCACCGGTTAAACCGTCAGAATCGAGATCAGGAGTCAATGGCCAAAGAAGACCACATCGAGATGGAAGGCACCGTCGTCGAGACGCTGCCCAACACCACCTTCCGCGTCAAGCTGGAAAACGGACACATCGTCACCGCCCATATTTCCGGCAAGATGCGCAAGCACTATATCCGTATCCTGCGCGGCGATACCGTCACGGTACAGATCACGCCCTACGACCTGAGCAAGGGCCGAATCACCTACCGCGGCCGCTAGTGACCAAACACGTCACCTTGTGACGTTCGAAGAATGACGAGCCACGTCACCACTGCCGCAGGCTATTGATAATAAAGGCCTAAAAAACTGGCATATGCCATGCAGGGATAGCAGCACGTCATCACAGACGCCGCTCTTCTTTCACGCCAAACGGGGAACCCAAATGCAAAAGCAGCAAGGCTTTACACTTATCGAACTGATGATCGTGGTCGCGATCATCGGCATCCTGGCGGCCATCGCCATTCCGCAATATCAGAACTACACCACCCGCGCCAAGGTGACTGAGGGTATTAGCCTCGCGTCGAGCGCCAAAACCGGCGTGTCTGAGTTCTATCAATCGCAAGGCACGCTGCCGAATGGCAACACCCAGGCTGGTTTGCCTGCGAGTGGAAGCATTACTGGCAACAACGTTAGCAGTGTTTCTGTGGGGAACAACGGCGCAATTACCGTTACCTATAGCGGCGCGCCGATTGCCTCAAACACAATCATATTCACCCCCAATACCGGTGACGGCAGTATTACCTGGACCTGTGACGGTGGCTCACTTGAAGACAAATATCGGCCTGCGAACTGTCGCTAATCAATAAGCACCGTTGTATATAGATGACTCTGAGTGAAAAGCCTCTGCCGTCATTGGCAGAGGCTTTTTCTTGGCTATTAAATGGCTGACATCCTGCTCCGTGGCCGCCAAAAGGTCGTCCGGTTTGTTCACTTTTAGAACAAGTTCTCTGTCTTCAGGGAAACGCGGCTTGTTTTACGGACTCCTGTTCTGGGCGATACTCATCGCTGCCGCCTGGCTGTTCTGGGCCGGGCTTTCCGGCCCCTTCCTGTTCGACGATATCCGCAACCTGGAACCGCTCGGGTTTGATGGGGGTATCAGCAATGCCGCCGACTTAGCCCGCTTCGTATTTTCCGGGGAATCCGGCCCCCTCGGTCGGCCTTTTAGTCTTTTGACGTTTGCCATGAACGACGTCAGCTGGCCTAGCGATCCGTGGCTTTTTAAATACACGAATCTGCTCATTCATATCCTCAACGGCGTGCTGGTCTTTACCCTCACACGCCAGCTCTGCCGGCTATGCCGCACGCCGGAAAACCAGACATTGGCCGTTGCGCTATGTGCGACTGCGATCTGGCTGATCCACCCACTACAGCTGACTCCGGTATTTCTGGTCGTTCAGCGAATGACAGAGCTGTCGGCCCTGTTCGTACTTGCGGGGCTTGTAACCTATCTTCGCGGCCGGCGCACCGCGGCCACCCGACCGTTAATAGGCTACGTGTTGATGTCGCTTGGCGTGGGCCTAGGCGGGATATTGGCGGTTCTGAGCAAGGAAAATGGCATCCTCCTGCCCTTGTTCATTGTCGTCATCGAAGCGACGATCGCCTCCGGCGCGCCACAATACAACCAACGACCGCGGGCCGCCTGGCGCGCAGTGTTCATTTGGCTGCCAATCGTGCTTCTCGCGGCCTATATTCTACGGGGCGTGCTCTATTCAGACGGCGGCCTACTGCCGCGCCGGAATTTCACGATGGGGGAGCGGCTTCTAACCGAAGCGCGGGTATTAATGGACTACTTGCGCCTCACCTTGCTACCCAACCTTAACGGTAGCGGCTTGTTCCATGACGATTATGTGCCGTCGAAAGGCCTGCTAAAGCCTGCCACGACGGTATTTTCAATCGTTGTTCTGGCCGCCTTGTTCATTGCGGCCCTATTCTATCGACGGCGTTATCCGGTGCTCGCGTTCGGCATCCTTTGGTTCCTGGCCGGCCATGCCCTGGAAGCGGGCCCGGTCAATCTGGAACTCTACTTCGAACACCGGAATTATCTACCACTGCTCGGTCCAGCGTTCGCCGCTGCCTGGTATGCACTCGTTGCTCGAATGGCTATGCGGCGATTTGTCGTGGGTGGACTACTCGCTTTCACTACACTCTGTGCCCTGGCGACATGGAACGCAAGCGCCGTCTGGGGCGATACCTGGCGCTTGGCAGCAATATCAGCTGACGAAAACCCGCGTTCCATTCGTGCCCAACAGTTTGCCGCGAGATATTGGTTCGATCGAGGCGACAAGCCGCGCACGACGTACTACCTGAAGCGGGCTCTTTCAACCCATACGGACGCGATCGGCGTGGCTTTTCAGACGCTTTATGTCGACTGCACGGATGGCAAGCTAGACACCATCGATTTGACCACATTGGTACGGATGGCGCGGCAAGGCCGCTACACTCCCATGGTGGGCGAGATGCTCAAATTGATGCGCACCGAACAAGTACTCAAGCAATGTGATGGGCTCTCGCTCGACGAGCTTTTGAAGATCAGCCGCAACCTTCTGGGCAACCCCAATTACCAGATGAGCGAAGCGCAAAGCATGCTCTATTACGAAATAGCACAGATATATGCGGATAAACGGGTTATCGATAAAGCGTTAGAGGCCGCTGATAGGGCGTACAGCGCGTCGCCGGACTACCGGATTCTGATGCAATGCGCCGCTTGGCTCGCGTCCGCTGGCGACTACAAACTGGCACTGAAATACGTCGACAAGTCACGCAGCTCAACAAAAGGCGTAGCTTGGTATGAGCTTTTTCTTGGGCAAAAGCAGCGCGAAATTGACCGCCTAGAACAAGCGATTCTTGAAGCGCGCACATGAATTGACATGGCCGCTATTGGACGGCCACGGAGCTAGCACCGCCGGGCGCGGCAACTACGATTTTGTTCAGTAAGAGCCCTGCTGTTGCTTGTCCAGCACCAGACGAGAACCATTATGACCCGTTGCGCCCTGTCAGTTGTTATTCCAGCCAAAAACGAGGCAGAGACGCTGACACGCCTGCTGCCCCGTATACAAAAATACCAGCCTAGCGTAGAGATTCTAGTTGTTGACGACGGGTCAACCGATCAAACTCGATCCGTGTGTGAAACCGCAAATGTACGCGTCGTGAGCCACCCATACTCCAAGGGTAACGGCGCAGCGATTAAAACCGGCGCACGTCACGCACGCGGTGACATCATCGTATTCATGGACGCTGACGGCCAGCACGATCCGGCGGATATCCACAAGCTGCTACACAAGATCGACGAGGGCTACGATCTCGTCGTGGGGGCGCGTAAGCGCAGTTCACAGGCCAGTGCTGCTCGCTGGATGGCCAACAGCTTCTACAATCGCTTTGCGAGCCGTTTCGTTGGCCAGCCGGTGGCTGATCTGACGTCTGGTTTTCGCGCCTGCCGCGCAGCACTTTTTCGCGAATTCCTGCATATGCTACCCAATGGGTTTTCATACCCGACCACGAGTACGATGGCTTTTTTCCGCGCCGGCTATTCGGTGGGCTATGTACCCATCAACGTCAACAAACGGCCCGAAGGGAGTACCAGCCATATCCGACTACTGCATGACGGCGCGCGGTTTTTACTTATTATTTTTCGCGTAGGCACCCTTTACTCGCCGCTGAAACTGTTCATCCCCATCAGCGCATTCTTCTTTGTTTCGGGGCTGAGCTACTACGGCTACACATTCGTCGTTGCCGGCCGTTTTACCAACGGGAGTGCCCTGTTATTAATTACGTCGGTCCTGGTATTCCTGATAGGTCTGGTTTCCGAGCAGATTACACAGTTGTTGTACGCCAGCCGTTCCGATTCCTGAGGCGCTGGCCGGCTGCGCTGCTAGTCAGACGCCGCTAACGTATCGGGCACCGGATGATCCATCGTTATCTATCGCTAGTGCAGGGTCCGATAGCGCGTGCCACCCTGCGCACCAGTGTTGTTCTGGGCGTCCGGCTGCTTGTGCAAGCGGGCACGCTGCTGCTTATTGCCCGCTTACTCGGCCCGCAGCAGTTCGGCGCATTCGCGGGGATTGCCGCTCTAGCCCTGGTCCTTGGAACCTTGTCCACTCTCGGCACGCATCTCGTGTTGCTGGGCGATATATCAAAGGCATCGCGACGCCGCGACGATCTCCTATCATTCGCACTTCCCACGACACTACTTTGTGGCGGCCTTCTGCTGACGCTTTACCTAGCGCTATGCGTGCTCGTACTACATGCAGCTGATATCTCCCTGCAGGTGATCCTTGCGGTGGGCGTTGCTGAAATCCTCCTGCAGCCCTTAATAGGGCTATGCGTAACGGAACACCACGGGCTCGGCCGCATCGCGCGCGCACAGCTCATTACCCTCGTTCCCTTAGTCATGCGGCTCATGGTTGCAGGCGGGCTTTGGGTGCTATCTCCATCGGATACGCTTGTCATTTACGCATACGGTTACGGTATGGCATCGGTGGCCACACTTGCGTTAGTCGTACAAACACTGCCGGCACCCTGGCCGTCGCCGACCCGATGGCGCCCCCCACGCGCAGTCGAGCTGAAAGAAGCGGCGGGCTTCGCCGCACTCAGTATCACCAAGGCCGGCCCCGGAGAACTCGACAAGACCCTAGCCACCCGACTATTACCGCTGACATCCGCTGGACTCTATGCAGCCAGTGCTCGGGTAATTGGCGCCACAACGCTACCGGTGACTGCGATGGCTTTGTCGGCCTTACCGCGACTTTTCCGTGACGGCGAAAGTAATTCAAGTCAGGCTATTACCCTCTCATGGTGGATGTTCACCTGCGCCACGGGCTATGGCCTGGCGTTAGCAGCTGTCTTATGGATGATGGCTCCCGCGTTTGGCTGGCTATTCGGCCCTGCCTACGCCGGCATGGATCAGTTAGTCCGCTGGTCGTGCATCGCCGTTCCTGCGATAGCCCTACGGTTGACCTCGGGTACTATTCTCATGGCATTAGGCAAGGCATGGGTACGAGCAGCTTTTGAGGCAGGTGGACTGGTGATACTGATGCTATCGAGTATTTTTTTAGTCCAGCATCTTGGGCTCGTTGGCATGCCACTAGCGCTGGCCTGCTCGGAGTGGACGATGGCGCTGGCCGGCTTCGTGTTTATCGCAGGCAAAAGACGTTAGCGATCGGCGCGCGCAGCGGCTGAGCCACGCCGGCTTTTTCAATCTCGAACGCGCCTAGCCACGACCACCAACTCGCTGCCAAAGCGGCTCAGTCCCAAGGCCCGACATAACCGTTCACCAACCAATTGAAGCCGCGCGCCCACCACAGGGCGACCCCATATGCTCGGCAACACTCGAAAGCCCTCGCATCTGACAACCGCAAATCCGGCGTCTTCCAGCATCTTGAACATATGCCGCCGAGACATGACGTTACGCGCTCCGGTGGGCTGCCACACGGCCATTCTGGACAACAGACCGCTGACACTCGCGCTATTGCGATGATTATTTACGATCAATATGCCACCTTCTGACATATGGGCGGCGACCCAGCTGAGCGCCTGTTGGCGTAGCTCCGACTCGGCGTTGAGGACGAATCGAAACATCGTCACGCAATCAAACGGCCCTATATCCGCTGGCGGATCGCGCGTAACGTCCACGCGCAGCAACGCTGCATCCGGTACACGCTGCGTCGCAACGGCGAGCATGTCTTGGGAAACATCAATCCCGAGCGAACGCTGGAATACCGAGTGGCCCACCTTTAACAGGCGGCCTGTGCCGCACGCGAAATCGAGATAGCAGGTTGCGCCCGCGGCAGCAGCCTGCCTGATCTGGTGGCGAACAAACGGTTTCACAAACGCGTCCCATATGAGCGCGTCGAGTCGCACCGCGTGTTCTGCATCGTAGCGTTCGCCAACCTTATCGCCAGTATGAGAGTCACGGTACGAAGTCATTTACTACCCGAAGCGTCCAGAAAAATCGCTCTATTGAGAATTTTAGTCGCTCGGCGCCGTTTCACCAACGCGACTGGCCATGCCAAACGCCCCTCGTAGCTATTGATAAATCGCAACGCCATACGATAGCTGAGATTACGAACAGCGCGTAAAGCCTGAGGCGTCAACGCACCGGCCTCGTCTAGATACGCTTGAATGAAAACCTCGGCCGCACGCGTATGGTGTTCGATATCGAAGCGCATGAGTTTATGCAGGGGGTGACTGAGTAGAAGTCCCATATGCATAGAAGCCAAATCGATAGCCCCGCAGCCACGAACGTAGCCTTGCCGCAACGTAAATCGCCCGGGTAACGGATCGATTATTAGAAAACCGAACTTCGGCCGCCAGAAAACGTTCCCGTGCCATAAATCACAGTGAAGCCAGCCTATCGGCAGATTACGTTCCAGCACCTCGATATGTTCTTTCTCAAGCCCCCAATCATTTAACGGATAAGGCCCTTGCGCGAATAAAGCCTGATCGGCTTTTACAGGTTGCTGATGCATCCGGGTGAGCAAGCGTCCCAAACTGTCAAATAGACGCTCTTCAGTAACGAATTTTCCCAAATCCGACGGCAACTCGACGAATTCATAGTCAATCGATTGTTGATCGGTAACGACCCGTACGGGAGATATTGTTTCGACGCCGTCTACCCGCGAACAAATATGGCGCAGAATCTGAATGCGGTGCCAATCTGTCTGGACATGCCGACCATGATACTTGCGGAACTCACGCGGACTCTTCACGCGCGTTTCCCATGCTGCACCATATCGCCGTAGATGGAGATATAGGCGTTTAATACCGTTGCCGCCGAGTAGCGGCTTAACGCTGCCTGCCGTGCATTTTCAGCAAGCGAAGAACACAAGCCATTTTCATGCGCGAGCCGACGAATAGCGCGTGCAAACTCCAACACATCGTCCTGGCGGCAAGTAATCCCTGTAACGTCATCGTGGACTATCTCGGATAGCGAAGAACCTCGTGTCGCAATAACCGGCAGGCCGCAAGCCATGGCCTCAATTACGGATAGTGGCAAGCCTTCGCTACGCGATGGAAACAACAGGGCATCGGCACTTTGCATCGCGGCGACAACGGCATCGGATCCAACCAGCCGTCCCAGGTCATGCGTATTGCGAGGCATTTTCTCGCCGACTACCCCGCCCGCGGTATAAAACAGCTCGAACTCGTCTCCCAGCTCGTCCATGATCGGCCCAAGCAAATCCACCCCCTTGCGCGCGCTCCAGCTGCCGACATACAGCAGCCGAAAAGGCTCATCTGGCCGCCGCTTTCGTTCACCCGGCCGAAAAAAACGGGTGTCCACGCCGTTGTAAATTACGTCGGCCGGGACTCCAACCAACGTGCGTTTGGCGGTGTCGGCGACGAAGCGACTGACGGCGACTACCCGGGCCGCGCGCCGCATAATGCGACGTTCTCGGGGCGCGATCCAGAAACGATGGTAGGCGGCACGGAGATTGCCCTTATAGCGACGCAGGTCGGGGTGATGAACAGCATGGTGCAGCGTCGCAACTACAGGCAAACCGCGCGGCAGAAAACGCGGATGCAGCCAAGTGTTGACGTGCACCAGCCTCGCCCAGGCGGGTGGCTTGGGAACGGACACCGTCCATGGCGCATATTCGGCCCGTAGTGGCAACCACGTGATATGTGCACGTATACCCTGCGCCCGTAACTGGCAGACGAGCCGTTGTGTAAAAATGTCAGTACCGGTACCCGTGCGCACGGTGGGAAACCATACTGCGATAGCGGTCGGTTTCACAGCAGCGTCCATCGACTCAACGCCTGGAGGCCAAGCATAGGCCTTTAATTTCCTGCGCGAGCGCCTGGCCAAAAGCCGGCCATGCGAACTGCTTGGCGTGTTGGTATAAACCCGCTTCGCTCAAAGGCTCGTCCAGGAGCCTGTGGATGCACTCGGCAAACACCACCGGCTGCCCGACAGGCACGAGATGACCGGAATAACCATCGGCTACCGCGTCAATCACGCCGCCCGTCGCATAGGCGACGGTGGGCAAACCGTAAGCGGCGGCTTCCACCGCCACCATCCCGAAACCTTCAGGGTCCCCGGCGATATGTCTCACGGGGAACACATGTACGGCGGCGGCGCGATAGGCGCTAGCAAGCAGGTCGCGGTCGATGATCGGTCCAAGAAACCGAATATTCGTTCCAACACCCGCCTGGTTCGCAGCCTCCTGAATATCGGCGGGCGATTGTGCAGCAGCCTTCAACGCATGGACCGGCACATCGCCGATAATCACGAGTAGTACATCGGGATGTTGTTCGACTACGCGCGGTAGCACCTCAACGACAAACTCACGCAACCCCTTACGCTGAGTCAAGCGGCCGACGGACAATAAAAACCGACGATTGCCAAGGCCATAACGTAGCCTGAATGCGTCGCCCAAGCTTGGATCGGGAGCGGCCGCCGGCAAATCAACGCCCGGGTGGACGATGGCGATACGCTCGGCGGCAACGCCGATGTCACGCGTAAGATCTGCGGTAGCGTGACTATTGGCGATAACCCGGTCTACGCGCCTGAGAAATGGCAGCCAGAGCACTCGATACGAAAGACTCGCAATGCTGACGTCTAACCCATGGACGTACGCCACGCTTCGAGCACCAGAGGCTTTCGCGGTGACCGCTGCGATAGGGGCGGTCAGCCCGCTTCCCGCTAAGATTATGTCCGGTTCCAACTTGCGTGCGACCCGTATTGCTCGCCAGGTGGCTACGGCGATGAATCTCCAGAGCGGCGAGAGCGGCACTTCATCGACCTCGACAGCCTCGGGCTTAAGCGCGGCCGACCCGCGTGGCGAGACAATATGCGCCTCAGCATACTTAGCGAGTTCAGCCGCCATATGCCAATTGAGCCGCTCCATCCCACCGAGGAGCGGCGGGAGATTACGCGTAATAATTAATATTTTTATTCGTTTCTGCATACAATCATTATCGAGGACAGCACGGGTAGTTTGCGATACGAGGGAGCATAAAGGGCTCTCAAGCTGAACTTCCTTTCTACAGGAAGACGGTCAAAACAAAACCGATAGCTTTTGTCCTGCCAACGCGGATCGACTGCAAGGAGAATAGTGGGGCCAGCATATGCATAAACTCCTAGGCAAAGGAGATATCCCCGACACGCAAGCCGCTCAAAACCGGCATAATCGCGTGGCTATACCAAAGGGATGTTGGCGTTACACCATGCCGGAGCTTACGCCACAAATTTTCAGAACAGAGCAGTCGAGATTCACAATCCGCGGCGGACTACAAACGCTCGCCCCCCGTCGGCACACTAGCGACCAGCGCGTTCCAACGCCACACGCCCTACCGCCCATCGAAACACCGGTCGATTACATTAATACTATTCGCGGAAAGCTACGTAGCAACGCCAGCCGCCGCACGTCCGGCTTCACGCTGATCGAACTCATGATCGTGGTCGCGATCATCGGCATACTCGCGGCTATTGCCGTGCCCTCGTACTACGGCTATGTGGCACGCGCACAGTTTTCCGAAGGGCTGAGTCTTGCGGGCGGCCTGAAAACCGAGGTCGCGAACGCGTATCAGGCGCGCCATCGATTGACCGGTATTGATAACGGCACCGGCAGCATTCCGCCGGCCGCCGATATCAGCGGCACCTACGTGTCCAGCGTCGTGGTCGCGGACGGCGTCATCACCGCGCGATTTAGTGGCGATAGTGCGCTTTCCGACGAAACGATGACGCTACGCCCCATACCATCTGGCGACGCCTTAACCTGGCGCTGTACGACGACCGCCGGGTTCACGAAGGCCCCGGCCAGCTGCCGCACCAAGACGCCCGACGTGCCGGACAGCGATGAGATTCCCGTGGACGATGGCCAACCATAGCATCGCGCGCTGGGTTACGAGGGATCATCTAACGCGGCGGAGTCACGCCACCACCGCGCTTGCAGCCGAAGTGCTCACATTCAGCCATGGAGCGGTCCCGTGTTGGCGTACGGCCCTCGGCCTAAGCCAACCTACGCGGCTTCGGCGGAGCCTGCAGGCGTAGGTTGGATTAGCGCAGCGTAATCCAACAAGGATCGTGGCCAGGCGGGTCGATACGGCCAGCGCGCTCCGAACTGGCCATCGGGCGGTTCCGCGTTGGCGTACGGCCTTCTGCCGAAGCCAACCTACGCGGCTTCGGCGAAGCTGCGGGCTTGGGCGAAGGTCGGATTAGCGCCGCCGACACAGAACGGGCTACTCGCCCGCCGGCTAGAGTCGCCGGCGGGGTTGCGTAGCCGTGGGCGGTTCACCCCTGACGCTGCAGCATGAACGTCTGATACGTGAGCTTCTGGAACTCGCGGTCGAGGAAGGCCAGGCCCGCCAGCGACGAGATCATCAGCGAGATGGCGAAGCCGTAGCCGTAGAAGATCGCCCCGAGATACATACTCAATAACGTCAGCAGCACGTTACTAACGAAGAACAACAGGCATAGGCCGAGCGCGATCTTGAGTTTATCCAGATAGAAGATCACGTTGAGAATCGCCATGAACAACACCTGCATGCCCACCGCGACGATATCGATATTGAACAGCGGCACGTAGTACTGGGAAAAGCCCAGCCAGTCGATCAGCGACGGCGCAATCAGCAACAGCGCCACGACGGTAATGCCCTGGATCTTGAAGATATCGTAAACACCCTGCTGCACCGTCTCGACCATGCGATCCAGGCGCAGTTCGATATGGGCAAGCGTATCGCCACCGCGTACCGCATCGTAATAGGCGTCGTAGCGTTCGGCGAAATCGGTTTCCAGACGAATCAGGAACACGGCCATGCCCGGCACGATCGACAGATAGGCCAGAAAGATCGGGAAATCGTAGATCGGCGAGGCGCGCAGCGGCCCGATCACCTGTTCCGAGGTCGCCGGGTTGTACCAGAACAGGAACTTGTCTGCCCAGAGGCCGAGGTTATAGAACAGCCCGGTAAAGGCCAGCGAGCGATACGTCATCTTGGCGTGACGAATATCGAACGCCGCGATGCGGTCGCCCGGGTAATAGCGCAGCACGAGGAACAGCAGAATATAGAACAGAATGCCCTGGCCGATCACGAAACCGCCGAGCAGGCCTTCGAGATCGTAACGGCGCAGCGCCATACCGAGTATGAAAGTGATGCTGTAGCCGATGAAAAACGCCCACAGCACCTGGCGATACGCCTTCATGCCTGTGATGAACACCGTGATGCACCAGATATTGGTCAGCAGCACGAAGCCCACGAACATCTCGACGCGATACAGCAGCGGCGTGCCACCGAACAGCGTATAGAGCACCGTCAGCCCGATCGCGGCGGCCAGCAGGTTCATCATCGTCAGCAGGCCGATCAGGTTCGGCAGAATCGTGCCGTCCTTCTTTTCGAACAGCCGATCGGCCACGAAACGGGTGAACAGCAGCTGCGCGATGCCCGACAGACTCAGTGACGACGCAACCAGGTAGGTCACCGATACCAGAAACTGCCAGATCTCCTGGGAGCGATCCGGCAACAGCCCCAGCGTGAGCAGGCCGATGGCCATGATGACCAGAATCGACAGCACCCACGGGCCGGAGCTGATGATGCCGGCGTAACCGTAGGCACGCAGCAGACCGAAATAGCTGTCCTTGCGTAGCAGCTTGCGCAGCTCGAAACCGATACCGGCCATGCCCTACTCCCCTGCGGCCGCTATCGGCCGCGCGCGTTGATCGCCCGCTTCCGCATACAGATGTTCATAACGTTCGAGCATGAGCTGCTCGGAATAGTGTTCGTCAACGCGCTTCATGCCGACTTCTCGCGCCGCTTCCCAGGCCTCGCGATCGGTCAGTAGATCGAGAATGGCGGCCGCGGTTTCGCCCGGGTCGGCAATCGGCACGATCCGGCCGGCGGCATGCGCCGGATCCGGCGGCGTGGTCAGCGATGTAGCGCGTTCCTTGGGATGACCGTGTACCAGCTCATAGCAGGAACCGACGTCGGTACATACCACCGGAATGCCCGAGGCCATCGCCTCGAGAGCCACCAGCGGCTGGGCTTCGCTGATGGAAGTCAGCGTGGCTACGCGAATACGGGCGAAGACATCCTCGGCTTTCTGGAAACCGCGAAACTGCACAATTCCACCCAGGTCCAGCTGGGCGGCCAGATCCCGACATTCCTGTGCGTATTCCGGGTCTTCCGATTCCGGACCCACGATCCAGCCCTGGGCGCCCGGCAGACGCGAGGCCACGATACGCATGGCGCGCACGAACGTCTTGATTTCCTTGATCGGCGCCACGCGCCCGATCAGCGCGATAATCGGCGCGGTGTTCTGACCGGTTTGTTCGCGCAGCGGCGCAAACCGGCTGATGTTGATGCCATTAGGAATCACCCGCGTATGCTCGGCCGGCGCGCCGTCGATGATCTGGCGTTCGCGGTTGCCCTCGTAGAGCGTGGTAATCGGGTTGGCCGCGGCATAGGTCAGCCGGCCGATCCCATCGAAAAAACGAATCCACAGCCGGCGGATATAACTCACGTCATGACGAAACCCGTGCGTGAGCACGTCGTCATAGGTACGAATCCAATCCGCCTCGGTCAGATCGATCTGGCGTTCCTTGGTATAGATGCCATGCTCGGTCACGATGAACGGCAGGTCGTGCATATGCCGCGCCAGCGCCCCGAGAAAACCAGCATAGCCGGTCGAAATCGAGTGCAGGCAGCGCGTCGGCGGCAGATTGCGGGCGATGCGCGCGAGCATGAACAACGGCGAATGCATGTTGCGCACCGACCAGAAGTAATCCAGGAACGACGGATCGGTACAGTACTTGCGGTAGTACTCCACGATCTGTTCCCAGGCCTGGCGACTGTAGAGGAAATCCTCGTGGGCCAGACCGCCCTTCTTGCCCAGTAGTTGTGCGACTTCACACAACTGGGTGTTCGGGTCCGAGCTGCGTGGATCCTTGAAGTACTGGTGCAGATTGTCGCTGGCCTTGAACGCCTTGCGGTTACCTTCGAACTGCCGCGGTTCGTCGACGCCGCGACCGACATCCATCAAGTAATGGCATTCCAGATGCACCACGTTGTCGGGCTTGTCGTAGAGAATGCCGTTATAGGCGGCTTCGCTACCGCCCATGAAGACAATCGCAAAACGCCGGTGGGGCAAGCCGCGAATCATCTGCTCCACCCAGCTGGCCACGCCGCCGCGCACCATCGGGTAGGTGCCTTCGAGCAGCAGCGTGACATCCGCTGGCGGGTCGTTGGGTCGCAGGGTGGGCCATTTCATAACCAGTACTCCATTACCGGCCGCATAACGGGGTTGTTCGCCGCGCGCGCGCTCATGCGCTCGAGCGCCGGGGCCACATCGCGATAGTCGCCGCGCACGAATGCAAGTTCTGCCCAGCGCGGCGCGACATCGTCGCCGGAAAGTCCAAGCCGTTCGGCGCGCCGCAGCGCATCCTCGGCCTCGTCGTAATCACGCAGTTCCATACAGATACGTGCACGCAGCAAGGAACGCTGGGCCGTATCGTGGCGCTCGATCGCGGTGTCGATCGCATCCCGAGACTTCGTCAGCATCAGATCCTTCACGCTGCCCTTGGCCAGTTCCAGATAGGAAAACTCCCAGAACAACAACGCGCGTTCTTCGTGCAGCTCACCATCCGGGTCGCCGCTGGCTGCGATCGCGTCGCGGACATGGTTGAGCTGGCCTTCCAGATCCCGCTCGATCGAATTGAGCATGGCATAGGCCAGCAGGCGCACTTCGTCCGCGGAGTCGCTGAGTGCAGAGCGCAAAATCGGCACAGCATCACGCCGTGGCAGATGGCGACAGGCCAGAATCGCCTGCTGGCGCCGGTTACGATCATCGAAATGCGTCAACACCGACGACAGCCCGTCGCGCATGAATACGTCGTTGGGGTCCACGCTCACCGGCTGAAACGGCAGATCCGGAATTGCCAGTGCGTCCCAGGCCTTGGGTTTCTCGCGATACGCGAAATACAGCCCGGCGAGCATGCCTACGGTCAAGCCGATCGCGCCCAGCGGCGGGGTAAACACGCTGGCCGTGGCCAGAAAGGCAAAGCCGCCGCCGACCGGGCGTTTGTAGGTCGGCGGCAGGGCCAGGTACAAGCCCACGATCAACACCGCACAGGCCACCAAATGCACCAGCAAAATGGTGATCAAGCCGACCGGTGCGTGCCAGCCGATGACGAACGCCCACGTGGCCAGCGCTTCGATCAGCAGGCCCAGCGGAATGAGGATGAGACTAAGCAGGCGCATTTTGCTCGGCCTGACGGCGGATACCGGCGACCAGATTGGCCGCCGACTGCTTGCCGTCGACATTGCGCTGGTGGAACACCAGACCGCTTTCCGCGACATCGATGCCGAAACGCTCGTTGAGCAGCAATGTCATACGCTCGCGATAGGCCGCCGAACCACGCGCCGGCGTCAACGGCATGAGCACGAAGATCAGCTTCGCGTCGTGGCCCAGGTCCGTGGTCCAGGCATAGTCGAGTGCACGCAGCTGCTCGTAGATCAGATCGATGAGCGTTTCACTGCTGACGTTATCGATATGCCCGGGCACCTCGTACGCCACCAGCAACGAATTGAGCTTGTAACGCGAGGCGTAGCGCGACCAGCGTTTGAGCCGCTGCTCGAACTGGAAGCGTGCCAGCTCGGCATCTGCCGGCGTACGCGCATAGGCCTCGGTGATGATATCGCCAAGGTTACCGCCCAGCACCGACAGCAGATGCAGATTGCCACGTTCGAACTCGACGAACGGCATCTCGGTGACCGTCACGATCGCCCAGATCTTGTCGTTGACGTCGATCAGCGGAATGACCGCGAGCAACGGCTGCGTCCGATCCTGCAGCTCTTCTTCCATCTCGCTCTTGAGACTGATCATGCTGCGATGCTCAAGACAGGCCTGCACCATCGGATCGGTCGCGATGTCACGATCGATCGGTCGCCCACCAATAAAGGCCAGCGGCTCGCGTTCGACGCGCTCACGCTCATCGACGCGATAGATCGCGCCCTGCTCCACGCGTCCTTCATGCGAGATGAAGCTCAACAGATCCGTCGCACGCTCGGTAAGAATGTCGTCGCCCGGCTCGACCACGTCGAAACGCTCGGCCAACGCCAGCAATACGTCGCGCAGATTATGCGGGTTGGCCGCCAGGCGCTCGGCGAGCTGGTCATGGGAAACACGCAGTACATGAAAATTACGCACGAACTCTTCAAGGCGGGTGCCCTGATAGTCGTTGATGATCTTCATCTGCGTGATGCGCCGACGCCAGATATCGGTGAACTCGCCGGCCACCATGCCCGTGAGCAACACACCGATTGCATACTCGATCGGCAACGCATCGGTCGTCCAGCCCGCGCCGGCGGCCACCATCATGATCGCCACCGTCAGCAACGCCGAGGCAAAGCCGAACAGAAAGCCGTAGCGCAGCCCCGCCAGTAGCGGACCCAGGATCAGCCAAGCGAACGAACTCCCATAGAACAGCGGATCGTCGGCGTTGAACAACCAGCCGACGACCGGCACGAGTAGCGTAAGTACCGCCGTTTCCAGCATGCGCACCCAGATCGGTGGCACCTGGTAGTTCACGTCTTCAATTTGGGTGACCATAGGCTACCTTTCGTACTGTCGTGCCGGCTTTTACGTAACTTAAAGCGGCATGTCGCCGACGAGATCACTCATCAGCTTCTGGGCGGTACCGCTGACCGTGGCATAGCCCCAGCCGGCCTTCGCACCGGAACCACTCCACACGGTCTCACCGGTGTTGACGTTGATCACGCGCAGGCTGATGCCCACGGCGGGCTCGCCGTCGAGGCCGGTCTTGTACTGCCATTCCTCGACCGCACCGGTCACGCCGTACTGATAACCCTGGCTACGCGCCCAGCTCAGCGCCTGATCCAGCGCCGCGTTCTGGTCGAATTCCGGCAGACCGCCGTTATCGCTGCGCGGAGCAGCCGTGAGCATGTTCACGCCTTTCTGGTGCAACAGCGTGGTCAGAATGGAGGCGGCACGCTCGCCGGCCTGCGGCGTTTCCGCATAGTTGGCGATCGGCAACAAGGCCCAGCGTGCGGAGCTGTCCAGCTGCTGGCTGCGGTGCACATCGGTGACCGCACAGCCGGAGAGCATGGCGATGGCAAGCGCGAACAGACTTGCGATAAGAGTAGTACGTTTCATGGTGGTGGTTTCTCCCTGCCTGCGAGTGACGTTGTGTTGAGCGTTCATGTAGTCGGCGCGTTTACCGGCCGAGGAAATACTGGTACTTGATCGAGCCGGTGTAGGAATTGTCCTGCGTCTGGCTGCCTGTCTGATCGACCCCGAAATTCAGACTCAGCTCGTCGCTGCCCAGAATCCGGGTACCGATCGCGAAGTTGGCGCTGATACCGAAGTCGTTATCCGGTAGCGCATAGCCGGTGTCGATATTCAACTGATAGCGCGGCGATGCCACCAGCGGATACTCCTCGCCCGGAATACCGCGGGCGAAGGACAGCCCGGCGCCGAGGAAGGTATAGCGCGTGGGCACGACATCGTTGAGGTTCGTGCCGGCCGGCAGGCGCGCAGCCATGTCCGCCGGCAGGTCGTCCTCGAGGAAATTCTGCTCGGTATCGGCAAAAATCCGCGCCTGTACCTGATGGGTCGGCCCCACCATCAGGGAATGCGCAAAGGATGCCTCCACGCCGTAACCGTCGCCCAGGTCGTTACGATCCTCGCGCGAGTTGAACTGCGAATAACGCGCCGTCAGCGAGAAGCTGTCGCGCGAGTTCAACACCCATTCCAGGCCGAGGCCAAGATCGTCGCGAAGACCCAGCGCACGCAGTTGACCGGTTTCGTCGGGCAGCGAATTGATGTCAAGGAACACCGAGGCGCCGAGGTTGCTGGTGATTTCCCAATCCTGGCGCACGCCGAACTGGGCGACATCCTTGGCATCGGTCGATACCGCGCCCACACGTACGGTGGTCAGGCCGCGCCGCTCGCGCCAGTTGAGCACCAGATTGGCGAACTGCTCGTCCTCGAGCCCGTCGAGATCCACCAGATCATCGTCCGCGGAGAGCTGGCGGGTACCAACCTCTACACGCGTGGAGAGCTTTTCGCCGCTCAGGCGCAGAAACACGCTTTCGGAATTGATATCCAGATCGCTGATGCTGCGCACGATCAGTTCGGTGCCGAAGTTCTGCGGCATTTCCTGATAAAGCTCGGCGGCATAGCGCGGCACGACGTCGATACCCGTGACATAGGGCTCACCCGGACGCTCGTGGTCCAGCGCAAGCGTGAGCGCCCGCGCACGGTAATCGAGCTGGCGCAGCGCACTAATACGATCGGCGATACCGATATCCCCGTCCGGACGCGATCGCGCGAGGATACGCTGCATGGCCACCTGGTCGTTGGCCTGCAGGGCCACCGCCAGTTCCTGCCAGTCCTCGGTAGCGACGCGGCGACGGTGCGCCTGCAGGAGCCAGTAACGCGAATAGGCCGGCTCTTCCTGGCTCAGGTAATAGCCAAAGAGCAGTTCCACATCGGTGGGCGTGAGTTCATCGCCGCGACGACCATCGAGCGCGCGCCGCAACCAGGCGCGATCGTCGTCGGCGCCCAGCATCGTGGCCTGCACGGCAAGAATGCGGCCGTCTTCCTCGCGCTGCTCGCGCGTTAGCTTGCCCTGCGACTGCAGATTCGCCATCAGACGCGGACGCAGTTCGAGCAACGCGTACTCGCGCATGCGACGTGCCGAGTCGAAACGGCGCCCGCGCTCGAGCGCATCGGCATAATCGAGCACGAGCAGATAGTTGTCCGGATCGTGCTCAACCGCACGGTCGAACCACGGCAGCGCCATACGGGTCTGGCCCAGGCGGCTGTACGCCATCGCGAACACCGGCCACTGGCGGACATCGTTCTTGGCATCGTCGGACCAGGCGTTGACGTAGCGTGCCAGTTCGTCCGTATACCCGCCCTCGGCAAGCGTGTACAACAGCGCCGAGCGCACGCCGGCATCGTCCGGCGCCAGCGACAGCGACTTCAAATATGCCACCCGCGCCCGGTCGAGATGGCGCTGATCGAACTGATAGTCGCCGTAGAGCTGCCAGTAATCGGCGGACTGGGCAAACAGATCCGGCCGCGTCTCGGCCATGGCGATCAGTTCGCGGGTGAGGTCCGGACGTTGCTCACGCTGCGCGGCACCGAGCATCGACACGATCATGTCGACATGCTGATTTTCGCGCCAGTCCGTACGTGCGACTTCCATCGCCATATCCATACGGCCGGTAGCCTCCGCGCTCTGTACCAGGCGCAGATAGCCGTTCGGGGTGAGCTTGCGCCCCAGATACAGCTGATAGTAGGCGTCGCGTGCGATCGCCGGTCGGTTCTGGTTCCAGGCCAACTCGCCGATGGTTTCCCAGTAATAGACCTGCTGCTCGGTGGCCGTACCCGGTTTGTTCGGCAACGAGTTCATCACCGCCAGCGCTTCGTCGAGCCGCCAGGCGCGAGTCAGCAGCCGGCCACGGGCCTGGCTTTCTTCCACACCGCGGCCAAATCGCGCGGCAATCTCGTTCCAGGTATCCAACGAACCCTGCACATCGCCGTTCAGCTCCTGCAGCGACGCCAGCCGGACCCACAACTCGCGATCCGGAGAACCGCCATGGACCCAGTTCGACAACAGCGCGATCGCCCGATCCGGATCGCCCTCGCTGTTGAGCACATCGACGAGCAGACGGCGTTGACTGCTATTGAGCGGATGCCGCGACTGAATCCGGTTGAGCGCGGCCAGTACGGCAGCCGTATCGTTGAGATCGGTGCCGATATCGATGATCTGGTTATCGTATTCGTCGTTGCCGCTCTGGCGTGCCAGCCACTTGTAGTTGGCCAGTGCCGCCGCGGGCTGGCCAGCCCAGACCTGGACCTGGGCCAACTGCGCCCGCAGGCTGACGTTGTTCGGATTACGATCCACCAGCCGCTGCAGGCCGGCCAGCGCTTCGTCGAGCTGGTTGTTCGCAAGCGCGATCTGGGCATTGCGTTCCAGGCCCTTTTCATCGTCGGGCCGCAGTTGCACGTAGCGGCGCGACCAAATCTGGGCCTGCGCCAGGCGATTGTTCGCCAGCGCCATTTCGATACCGATATCCAGGAACGTCGGATCGTCCGGATAGGCATCGATGAACTCGCCCGCCATGCGCAGGCTGCTGCCGTCGTTGGTCTGCTGGGCGGCATCCAGTGCGGCGAGCGCGGCGTCGCGGCGCCGGTCTTCGTCCTCGGCGATCTCGAAGGCCGACTGCCACGCCTCGGCGGCCCGTTGCGGCGCGTCGGCGGCCAGCCACCAGCGCGCGGCTTCCCCATACCATGCATAGGCACGATCGGGATTCTGTTCGGCCAACCGTTCATACAGGCTCGCCGCACGCGCCGGCTCGCCCACCTCGAGCCAGCGCTGGGCCAGCAGTTCGAGCTGATCGGCACTCAGATCCGGGTTCTGTTCCAGCCGGTTCATCTGCGCCAGCAATTCACCGCGCTGGGCGTCACGGCGCGGATCATTCGCCTCGAGCGCGTTAAATGCCTGCCAGGAAATCTGGTAATACAGCCAGCGCGCATTGGCGTCGTCGCTGTCGGCCAGCGGCTGCATGACCTCGAGCGCCTTGGGAATATTCCCGGCCTCGGCCAGCTGGCGGGCCAGTTTCAAACGCAGCTGCTCGTCATCCGGATTGGCTTCGAGCAATGCCTCCAGATAGGTGATGGAAACGCTGCTGGGCTTATCCTGATCCGCCTTGCCCTGGCTCAACGACAGAAAGCGTCGCGCGGGAAACAGCAGCACCAGGGCGAGCACGAGCACGCCGGTGATGATCAGCAGGGTAAGCGGCCGAACGAAGCGTGTGCGTTTCGGCTGGTCTTTCTGTTCGTTGTTTTCAGCCACAGTCGATCCTTACCGGCCCGGATGTGCTGGCCTTGTAACGCAGCGTGACCGTGTTACCGCCGCCGCGGCGCGACGCCCCGTCGGCGGAAACACGACAACCGCCTACCCCAGCCAGCTCGATCTCGAGCGGCACATATTCAGACGCCATTTCCAGCGATACACCGCCACCTGTATTTCGCCACTGTGTAATCCGCCCATTCGAGCGGCGCACATAGGGATGCGAGGGTACACTTTCGTCCAAACGCAAGGTGACGCGCGGCTCGCCGGAAAGCGCCACATAACGTCCCTGACGCAGATCGCTCACGCCCACCACGCCATTCGAGTCCGCGATATCCGGCCAGCCGAGCGTTTCGGGTAGCCGCAGCGTGCGCATCTGGGTGGCGCCGGTGATTTGCCAGCCACCATCCAGGCGACGCGCGATTCCCATGTCGTACCAGTTGGTCGCGATCTCGCTGTACTGGCTGGCAAAGATCGGCAACGTGCGCTGGCTCAGCGCATAGGCGTAGACGTCCTGGAGTGCGTTCAACGACGCGGGCTGGCCCGCCGAGTAAAAGTGATAATAGATATCAATCGGCTTGAGGCGGCGCGGCTCGTCGGTGAGCTTGTAGGTTTCGATCACGCGCCGGAAGCCCCAGTACGGGCCGGTCATATCGTTGGTGTAGATGTTTTCGTTGATCACCGGCGCATAGACCTGGAGACGATCACCAATCGGGCGCAGCATGGGCGTCACGTCGGTCAACGTGGGATTGTCCGACATCACATGGGTATTGCCACCGTTGATATTGACGATGCCCAGCCGGTCGGCGATATCCAGCGCCTTCTCCGGCGGCAAGGCGTTGCCGCTCCACAGCACGGCTTTCACCTTCTTTCCGGGCGGCGCGAGGTTTTCGTTGATATAGCGCGTGGAACCCGCGACTTCCTTTTCCAGCGAAAAGCGATAGCCCTTGATCGGCAGATTATAAGCGAAGCCCGCCTGGGTCTGACCCTGGCCTGCGAGATCACCTTCCTTGAGTTCCGGCCAGTCGAAGGGATGACTAAACGTATGGGTGCCGATTTCCACCCAGGGCAGTTTGAAGATCTCGCGTGCGATCGGCTCCAGCTGACTGGTGAGCTCCGGATACATGCCTTCGGGCGATAGCTCGCCTTCGATAATCGACACCGTCGTCGGTACGCGATAGCGCTTGAAGATGCGATCCAGCATTACCTGGCTGGTGAACGGGTTGCCCGGGAACGCCGCACGGTTCATGAAGGCGTCGCCGTCGACTTCCGTCATCCAGTAGCGCGAACCGTTTTCCGTGGTGGCATCCGCGACCGGGATCTCCGGCAACTTAAGTGCAGCCTTCACGAACTTGAAGGGGTCGAGAATCCAGCGCGCCTGATCGGCCATGCCCTGCTGGGTCAGCCAGGGCGAAAGGGCCACGCCGCCCCAGTCGCCCGTCGCCACGGGCACGAACTCCGCGCCATTGCCATCGCGCATTTTCAAATGGGCGGTGGTTTTGTCGTTGATCACCTCGTAGCCGGACTCGTTGATCGCCGGTGTACTCGGCATCCCCTCGAAGCCCATAAAATCGTCGTGATCGAGGACTTCCAGGCCTTTATCCGAAATCGACGGCACAACCTGCAGACCCATGCGATCGGAAAGCTCGCCGGTCACCGGAATACCGGGGTCGCCCAACATCGCGACCGGCAGGCCGTCACGCATCTGCTTGAGCAGCCAGTCCCGGTAGGCAGACTGTGCACCGACACGCGCCGAGAACCAGGTCACCACCCCGGCGTAGCGTCCGCGCAGCGTGTCGTCGGGCAGCGCGCCGTCCACATCCTTGTAGACCGCACCGTAACCGAGATACTCCAGCGGCATCGCCATATTGAGATGCGCGTTCGAATACGCCAGTTCGCCGTAGTCGGTTTCCGAGGCGTCGTACAGCACCAGCACCTTGCGCGGCATCGGCTCGATCGAGCCCACGCCCATCTGGTTGAGCGCGCCGTTGCTCACCCAGGGCACGATGCCGTTATCGGCGATACGCTGCGCGGTCTGGCGAGCCAGATCTCGGTCAGCCGGGTCGACATAGTCGATGGCGATCGCGGGCAGGCCGTAGTCGTTGCGCACCTTGCTTAGCTGGTCGAGCACGTACTGCGTATCTTCGGGCTTGACGTCGCGATAGCTCTGGGTGCGCACGTCCCAGGATTGATACAGGGATTCGGCCGCCACGCCGACGATATCGCCCTGAACCTGGTCGAGCACCTCGAAGCCACGGTTGAGCAGCAGCTTGACGCCCGGAAAGGTATTGCGAATACGTTTGATCAGGCCAACCAGCGCCTGCTGCTGCGCGGCGACATCGGCATCCTCGCTCGCGAACAGGCGGTAGCTATCGAGGGTATCGAGAAACAGCGCGCGATAACCGGCAGCCCAGAGCGGACGAATACGCTCATTAATAATATAGTCGCCCCAGGCCTGGTCGGTGAGGTCCGCGGCCTGGCTGTTCCAGCCCTCGTTACGCGCCTTGAGGGAATCACTCGGCAGCTCGTCGCCGGCGCGCCAGTGCTCGGCCTCACCCAGGCTGACATAGGCAAATGCCTGGGTGCCGTACTGCTCGAGCTTATCGAGCTGGCCCTCGCCCATATGCTCGGCCTCGACCACGGCCCAGTCGAACTGGTCGAGCATGGATACCGGCACATCGTTGCCGTAGTAAACCGCCACGCTGGGCTGATCGTCCACGTCGGCATGCGCACTCACGCTGAACGCCGCCACGACAGCCACCATCAGGGCCAGACTAAAGCGCAGCCATGCGGGCAAGCGGTCGCTTGGCGCGCACGTTGGATCGAACGCCGGGCGAAAAATAGTCACGCACGGACTCCTTCACAAAAACTTTGGCGCGCGAATCCCGCGCAAATGAAAGCGCCCGCCCACAAACGCTGCGCCGATAAGGCGCGCAGATCAGTCCGCCCGCCGCGCACAAACGTAACAGGCATAACCGCGGTAACCAACGGTCTAAAAAGATCATGCAGGCGACGCACATGCTCGCGCGCGCTGAGTGGCAAATACGCTTCTGGAGATACCCGCGAGAAAACACCAGCGTAGTTCGTGACGCGCGAACCCGGCACGAGCCCCGCCAAAACGGCAAACGAGCTTCCGGCAGCGGCGCTGCCGTCCACTACAAGCCCGGCGCCATGATCTTGCGCCATCGTTTCTCCCTTTGCGCTGTCCCCCGGCTTGCCGGTTACCGGCAATACCAAACGCTAAACAATCTAGCACGAAACGAAGTGCGCAAATCAAAAATTCCGCTTTTGAGAATAATTTATTTGCGATCAGTACCCCAGGAGCGCCTTAGGGGCAGTCGACCTGCGCCGACATCGAGCTAACCAGCGCGCGATTCAGGCGTCTGTGCGCTATATCGCGCGGCGAATTCGGGGTTAGCGTAGCCGCAGGAAATGCGGCAAAAGATCGCGAACCGACACGGCAAAAGCCGAACGCCCTGGCACGACCGCCCTATCCGTTATCGCCAAGCAGAATGATGCACGGCTAACCGGCGCTAAGAGCGCCGCGAGTCAATAGCCCTCGCCGGGGAACGTCGCGCAGCGCGAGTGAAGTAGCCCTTAAGCCGCAGCCTGCTTCACGAGGCGGTGTCGCACGCGCGTCCAAAGCAGGTTGGCGACCACGCAATAGACCGCGAACACGACCACAAAGCCCACACACCGCGCCGCCTCGCTCACGCCCAGCGCTTCGGTCACAAGCCCCGTGGCCATGAACATGCCGGCAAACGCCAGCCAGACGTACAGTGCCCAACCCGGGCTCAACCCAAGCCGCTGCAGCAGATGATGGAAATGATAGCTGTCCGCCGCGAGCGGGCTCTTGCCCCGCAGCACACGCGAAACCATGAGATACACCGTATCCGCCAGCGGCAGGCCGAACAGCCAGACGGCGGTAATCGGCTCAATGACCGCATGAGGGCCCTGGGCCGCCTGAATAGCGAACCAGGTGAGGATGAACCCAAGCACCAGCGAACCGGCATCGCCCAGAAAAATACGCGCGTGCTTCTGCCACGGCATCCGCAGATTGAAGGCCAGAAAGCCCAGCACGCTGCCGAGCGTCACGCACAGCAGAACAACGCTCACAGCGCTCGTGCCGACGGCCAGCGCGAGAATGGTGCCCACGATCATCACCGCGAAGCCACCGGCCAGGCCATCCATGCCATCGACCATATTCACCGCGTTAATCATGCCCACGGCAGCAAAAATGGTGAACCAGATCGCATGGCCGCCCAGTTCATAGTCCACGGAACTGAAGATCGCGCCCAGGTTCTGCAGATACACCTCGCCGAAAAAGCACATCCCTGCGCCCACCGCCAGCGTCTGCAACGCCAGACGAACGGGGGCCGGCACATGCTTGCGATCATCCAGGGCGCCGAGCACCAGCAGCACGGTAATACCGAATGCAAAGCCCGCGAACTGGCGCGACGGCACGGTACCCATACCCAGCAACACTACCGTCAAAGCAATGGCCATACCGCCGCAAAGCGGCGTGGCGAGCACATGGGCCTTGCGACCGCCCGGGTGGTCGACATGGCCGATCTTGTGGCACAACGGCTGCAACACCAGGATGGCGAAGGCGCTCAAGACGAACGCGACCAGACCAAGCATGAGATTCAAGATCACGAAATATCCGCCGTTAGGCCCTCGGAGAAACCAGTCTGCTCGCTTTCACGGCCGCTATATTACAACGAGAATTGTGACAGCTGCTTGAACCGCACCTGAACAAGCCGAGAAATCCGCCCGCCCGAACGAGGCAAGACCCGCGCCAACACAACTGCCCCACCGACGCCAGCCTAAGCCCCCTAAACCAGCCTGGCCCACATCCCGCAGGTTGGATTAGCGCAGCGTAATCCAACAAAGAACAAAGCCTTAAGGAACGAATTTACAGACTATTCAACAACTTACAATCGAATCCTCAACCAGAATCCGGGACTCGCCAAACGACCCGGCACACGCAAACTGCCTCACCAAGCGAACGCCGGCTGCACAGCGCAGGTTGGATTAGCGAAGCGCAACCCAACAACGAAAGAAAGCCGATACCCCAACCCAACCACTAAAATTCAACAACTTAAAAAAAGACTTAAGCCAACGAAGAAAGCTGTCACGCACCAACCTAGCCCAACGCAAGCTCACGCCGCCCCGTAGGTTGGATTAGCGCAGCGTAATCCAACAAAGAACGAAGCCAGTAAAAAAAGATTTTACATACCGATCAACCAATTACGAACCCAACCCAAAGCCAAACATCAAACCTCATAATACCCCCGATACCAATCCACGAAATTCTTAACGCCCTCGTGGACCCGCACCTTCGGCCGGTACCCCACCGCCTCGAAAAGCCCGGTCACATCCGCGCTGGTCGCCTCGATATCGCCGGCCTGCATGGGCAACATCTCCTTCTGCGCCTCGATACCCAGGCACTCCTCTAACCGATGGATGTAATCCATCAACGGCACCGGATCGCCATTGCCGATGTTATAGATCCGCCACGGCGCACAACTCGTGCCCAGCGTCGGGGCATCGCTAGACCACTCCGGGTCCGGCTCGGCCGGTTTATAGAGAATTCGCACCACGCCCTCAGCGATATCACTCACATAGGTGAAATCGCGCCGATGCTGCCCGTGGTTGAAAACCGGGATGGGTTCCCCGGCGAGCATCTTGCGTGTGAACAAAAACAGCGCCATATCCGGCCGGCCCCACGGCCCGTACACGGTAAAAAAGCGCAAGCCCGTGGTCGGCAATCCATACAGATGCGAATAGGAATGCGCCATCAACTCGGTAGCGCGCTTGGAGGCGGCATAAATCGCCGCCGGATGATCGGCCGTACCCTGCGGCGAGAACGGCATATCGGTCGACAGGCCGTAGGCCGAACTCGTCGAGGCATACACCAGATGCCCCACCTGGGTATGCCGACAACCCTCGAGCACATTCAACGTGCCAGTGACATTGCTATCGATATAGTCGTGCGGATGCGTGATCGAATGCCGCACACCGGCCTGGGCCGCCAGATGCACCACGCCATCGAAACCGTGTTTTTCGAACAACGCCGGCATCGCCTCGCGATCGGCGATGTTCATATAAACGGACTCAAACCCATCGCGGGCAATCAGCCGATCCAGCCGTGCCTGCTTGAGCGCCGGATCATAATACGGGTCCAGATTATCGACCCCGACGACCGTCTCCCCACGATCCAGCAACAAATGCGCAACGTGCGAACCGATAAAACCGGCCGCGCCGGTGACAAGTACCTTCATAAACCAAATCTGCCGGTAGCAAAGCCGAGGCGAGACAACGCCGTCAGCCAAATATTATAACGCGCGCCAGCCCAACTATCCGGCGGCAACCACCCGTTTAAGGACGGCTGCAACCCGTAGGTTGGCTTAGGCCGCAGGCCGTAAGCCAACAACCGAACGCAAGCATCAAATCTCACGCACCGAACGAGCCGGCTAACGCCACCCAGACAAACCGCTAAAACCTACAACCGCCCGTCCGTCTCGTTCGCACCAAACGCATACTTCACGTCGTAAACGATGTGCTCGGGCTTGCACAGCGCACGAATGGCCTCGATACCCATCGCCTGAAAATCGCGATGAGCGACCGCGACAACCGCCGCGTCATACGCGCCCGCTTGCGGCGACGCCACCGTACGCAAGCCATACTCGTGCGCCACCTTCTCGGCGTCCGCCCACGGGTCATAGATATCCACTGCGACATCCATGGCCTGCAGCTCGTGGACGATATCCACCACACGGGTGTTGCGAATATCCGGGCAGTTCTCCTTAAAGGTGATACCCATCATCAGCACTCGCGCCCCATGGACCTGGATCTTGCGGCGAAGCATCAAACGAATGACCTCGTTCGTGATGTACCGCCCCATGCCATCGTTGATCCGCCGGCCCGCCAGAATCATCTCCGGGTGATAGCCCGTGGACTGGGCCTTGAAGGTCAGATAATAGGGATCCACGCCAATACAATGCCCGCCCACCAGGCCCGGCCGGAACGGCAGGAAATTCCACTTGGTGCCGGCTGCCTTGAGCACCTCCTCGGTATCGATACCCAGGCGCGTAAAGATCATCGACAACTCGTTGACCAGCGCCACATTGATATCGCGCTGCACGTTCTCGATCACCTTCGCGGCTTCCGCCACGGCAATACTCGACGCCCGATGAATCCCCGCGGGCACGATCGTGCCGTAAAGCGAAACCAGCCGATCCGCTACGTCGGCGGTCGAACCAGACACCACCTTGGTAATATTCGCCAACCCGTGCGCCGCATCCCCCGGGTTGGCCCGTTCCGGGCTATAGCCCACGAAAAAACCCTCGTTAAATACCAGACCAGAGCGTGACGCAAGAATCGGCACACACCGCTCTTCCGTCGCCCCCGGATAAACCGTGGATTCATAAACCACGATATCGCCGGCCTTCAGATACGGCCCAATCGTGCGCGAGGCGGCGATCAACGGCGCAAAATCCGGCACCTTGGCGTCAGTCACCGGCGTGGGAACGGTTACCACGTAGATATTCGCGTCGGCCAGGGCCTGCTCGTCGGCAGAAAACCGTATGGCGGAATCGCGGAGGTCGTCTTCACTCACTTCGCGCGTAAAGTCATGGCCGTCTGATAGCTGTTCGATGCGACGGGCGTCGATATCGAACCCAAGCGTGTCGTAATGCCGGCCAAACGCCACCGCGAGCGGCAACCCCACGTAACCTAAACCGATTACGGCGATAGATACCGGGCCGTCGAACTGATCAACCGCTGCCATGTAATACCTCTGAGAAGTGGGAGAGCCCAAACCCGAGCCGCTCAACCCTTTGACTGATACAAAACGATCGCGCCTTGGCGAAATACCCCGCGACGCTTGATCGTCGGCGTGCATATTAATCGCATATCGCCACTACGCCCAGTAAGCATGGCCAATCTGGGGGTACTCCTAGCCAAAGCTCAAAGTTGGTAGCATTAGGCGCCTGCATACCTAACCATTTCCGCTACGGACTTAACACCGGTTCGTAGCAACGGCGATTTACGCAATGAAAATACTCGTAACCGGCGGCGCGGGCTTTATCGGCTCGGCACTCATACGCCACCTTATCGCCGAAACGGAACACGAAGTCGTCAATCTCGATGCGCTGACTTACGCAGCCAACCTGGAGGCACTCGAAAACGCATCGGCCAGCCCCCGCTATGCGTTCGAACATGTCGACATCCGCGATGGCGCGGCGATACAGCGCGTGCTGGATCAACACCAGCCTGACGGCATCATCCACTTAGCCGCCGAATCACACGTGGACCGTTCCATCGACGGCCCGGCGGACTTCATCCAGACCAACCTCGTCGGCACGTTCAATTTACTGGAAGCAGCACGGGCCTACTACGAGCAGCTCGACTCGCGCCAAAAAGCCGCGTTCCGTTTCCACCATGTATCGACAGATGAGGTCTACGGCTCGCTAGACGCCGACGGCCTGTTCACCGAAGAAACACCCTACGCGCCCAACTCGCCCTACTCGGCCAGCAAAGCCGGCTCCGATCATCTCGTGCGCGCCTGGCAACATACCTACGGGCTACCGGTCGTACTTACGAACTGCTCCAACAATTACGGGCCCTGGCAGTTTCCCGAAAAGCTCATCCCGTTGATGGTACTCAACGCCCTGGAAGGCCGCGCGTTGCCGGTCTACGGCGATGGCCAGAACGTCCGTGACTGGCTCTATGTGGACGATCACGCGAGAGCACTAACGCTGGTATTTGAGCGTGGTGAAGTCGGCGCACACTACAATATTGGCGGGCACAACGAGCGCACCAACCTCGAAATGGTACGAACTATTTGCCGGGAAATCGACGCGATCACGCCTAACTCGGCAATTGGTAGTCGAGAGTCGTTGATTACTTTCGCTGAAGATCGCAAGGGACACGACAAACGCTACGCCATCGATGCGTCCAGAATTGAACGCGAACTAGGATGGCGGCCGGTAGAGTCGATTGATTCGGGCATAACTAAGACTATTCGATGGATGCTAAATAACCCGCAATGGGCCGAGTCCGCGAAAACGAGCGGTTACTACCGACAACGACTAGGTACCGGTGTACCAATTTGAAGCCCCGGCGATTAAACGATCTATAGACTCATCGATGACTACGAACTCTTCAGTCGCACCACGCGGAACAATTTTATTCATTGCTAATACTGATTGGTATCTCATCAATTTTCGAAAAAACCTGTTAAAGCACGCAGAGAAGGATGGCTGGAGCGTAAAGCTAGCCTGTGACGACACCGGCTATACAGAAGCTTTGATCGAATACAATTGGCCAGTTACAACTTTGCCATTAAAATCGCGCGGAATAAATCCCTTAAGAGAACTGAACGCGCTATACCGAGTGATTCGTATGGCACGGAACCAGCGCCCCGATGTCGCACATTTATTCACGTTGAAATGCGTTGTCTACGGCTGCCTCGCGGCGCCTTTTATGCCTCGAACAAGGATTATCGGCGCGCTAACTGGAATGGGGTACTTATTCACTTCGAAACGAGCCAGCGCACGGATCATTAAGTCTATAGTAGTCGCCGCACTACGTGCAGGATTAAAAATCTCCAAAGCGCATCTGATTTTCCAGAACGAGTTCGATCGAGAAGAATTCGTAAAAAACAGGCTGCTACCATTCGAACGGACTAGCGTAATAAGAGGATCGGGCGTCGACTGCACGAAATTCTATAGAATCGCCCCTATTTTCGCTAACAACCGCACGCCTCGTCTACTATTTTGTGGCCGACTAATAAAAGAAAAAGGGATCCGCGATTATCTTAGCGCTACCGACCAACTTCGAAAGGAAGGCTATGAATTTGTTAGCTTAATAGCGGGCGAGCCTTACCCAGGCAATCCGTCATCGCTTACGAATTTTGAAGTGAACGAGTTAAAACGCAATACCTGTCATGAGTATCTCGGGCATTATGATGATATGCCCAAACTTTTATCCAACACTGATATCGTGGTGTTGCCAACTTATTATCGCGAAGGCACACCTAAAGTCTTGCTGGAAGCGGCCGCAGCAGGATGCGCTATCATAACTACGACCATAGCAGCCTGTGACGGTATAGTGGAAGACGGCATCAACGGCTTTAGAGTTCGTCCGCAGGACCCCGCCGCTCTGAGTGAGGCAATAGCTAAATTATTAGATAGCACACCTGAACGAATGTCGCTTATGTCACAGGCTTCGCAAAGCATAGCTAAGAAACGATTCAGCGACACAAAGATAAATCGCCGAACGCTCCGGCTATATTTTGATTGAGTCATTCCGGCGGTTAATAGCAAACCGATCATCCCCCGCTATTGAGTGGCAGCCCGACCTGGAGTCCAATCACCCAAAGCCTGGAGATTGGACATGAAGAAGCGCTATACCGAAGAGCAGATCATCGGTTTTCTGAAGGAGGCCAAGGCCGGTACGCCCGTTAAAGAGCTGCGCCGCCGACACGGTTTTTCCGAGGCCAGCTATTACACGTGGCGGAACAGGTTCGGCGGAATGGACGTCTCGGACGCCAAGCGGCTCAAGGCGCTGAGGCTGAGAACAGTCGCTTGAAGCGGCTGTTGGCCGAGTCGATACTCGAAAGCGAAGTCACGCGCGAGGCCTTGTGAAAAAAATGGTAACCGCAGTAGCCAAGCGCGAGCTGGTGCGGCTCATGGGTCAGTGCGGCTCGAGCGAACGACGTTCGCTGGCCGTGGTGGCGGTGAGTGCCAGCGCATCCCGGTATCAGCCGATGCCGGATTAGAACGAACGCTTACCGGCCGAGATGCTGCGTCTGGCACAGCATTATCGGCACTACGGCGCGCCGATGATCTATCTCAAGCTTCGCCAGGCCGGCTGGTCCGTCAACTACAAGCGCGTCGAACGACTCTATGCCGAGCAAGGCCTGTAGGTTCAACGAAGACAACGAAAGAAGGTGCCGATCTCCGACCGGCAGTCCTTGATACGTCCCGCTCGGGCGAACGAAGTCTGGCCGATGGATTTCGTGTTCGATCGGGTCGCCGATGGCCGTGCCATCAAGTGTCTGTGCATCGTCGACGACGCCACGCACGAGTGCGCGGCACTCGTGCCCGGTCGATCGATGAGCGGCACGCAAGTCGCCCGTGTACTTGCTGAGTTCGCGCTCGCCCGTGGTCTACCGACGGTCATACGATCAGACCATGGGCCTGAATTCATCGGCAAGGCCATGCTGGACTGGGCGTACAACAACGATGTACAACGTAAGCAGATCGAGCCCGGCAAACCAAACTAGAACGCTATATCGAGCCCTTCAACGGCCGCTTCCGCGATGAATGCTTGAACGAGCACCGGTTCGTAAGCCTTGCCATGCCACCCCGATCATCCGGGGCTGGCATCGAGAGTACAACGAAGAACGACCGAAGAAAGAACCCAGCGGGCTGAGGCAAGCTCGCTACGCTGCGCAGGTCACCGCAGAGGTAGTGATCTGAACACTGGAGCTCAAGATCGAAACGCTACCAAACCGGACGATGGTCGTTCGCAACGCTGGAATATGACCGATCCAATAGGTTAAGCGAACGGCCAAAATCGATAGGGCAACCACGCCTCACGATGGCCAGCGTAATTAAGCCAAACAAACATCACGAGTGCATATACTCCTAGGATCGCAACTCGAGAAATTACTCGAGTCCTAGCGCTAACGAAACCAGTAAGATGACTCGCAACAACGAGTTGGATTGGCATCAGGTACAAAGCGACTCGATCCACCGCCGTTACAGAAAATAACAACAGGGGAAGACATGCTAGACAAAGCATGGAAACCGCCAGCCAAAGAGAACGCTCTTCAGCCTGCATCTTAAAGCGATTACGGTAAGCCACGAATACAATCGCCGGCAGCGCATTCATTAAAGCGCGAACCGGCCCACCATCCGATGCCTCAGAGTAGTCGGAAAGCACGTATTGCCTATAAAGGGCATCGACGTGTTCCTGCAACAGCAACATAAATAGGATGATTCCTGTCGCGCCGATCCAGATCGCCGACCATACTCTGTTTTTCGTATTCGCCAGTATTGCTAACGGTACCAAAATGACGGCCGACTTATGAAAAGTTGCCGCAAGCGCCAAGACAACGACGAAACTTAGAAGCTGCCGCCGAATCAGAAAGGTCAACCCCCATAACACTAGCCCAAACGCCATGGCCTGACGGGTATACCCCATAGCCATGACGATGACCATATACGGAATCGAAATTGCTAGCGCTATTCTCGGGTCTGGCAGGAAGACAATGAATCGGATCAAGCCAAAAACAAAAACCCCAGCCGCGACAAGATTCACAAACCAAATATCAAAGCCGACGCGCGCTGCGAACCAATTTACTATCTGATAACCGGGATCCTTATAAGCTAATACCTCGGGCAACGGCTTCCCGGTGACTCGAACTAAGTAACCTAAGTAGGTGTCCCAATCTCCGCCAACCTCGTACCGGAGTCCGACGAACACCGTCAGCGCCACGCCCAGGAATACCCAACCGAAAACGGAAACACGTAACCTCGCAACTGCCACCACACCGGCGCAAACGAATACGGCCCAGTAAATGAACATCAGCTATTTAAAAACCCCGAGAACAGAGAACACATACGACTTTCACTAATATCAAACGGTGTTCATCAACTAATAGCTTCCGCCAAAGAATACGACGTATTCCAATTATAGGACGACGTTTTCAATACTGAATATCTATGAAATAGCACCTACTTTGAGCACGAAATCACAAAAATTCGATTGTCTCAGCACCTCCGGCCAGGTAAAGGAAGCGGCATTGTCCACTATCAAGTCGTCTTCCTCACTGCAATACTCTCCGTTTAGCAAGTTAACTAAATCGATATACCGATACCCATGCTGCCGACTATGGGTTTCTATCCACGGGTACCGGTTAGAAACAATGGGCAACCCAGCTACTAGGTATTCGATAACTTTCGTACTAGTCTGATATGGGTACGGATATTTATCAGGTATAAAGTTCAGGCCCATTTTCCCAAGTTTTAAAAATTCTGGCACGTCGCGATGGTCTAATCTTCCAACCCAACTAATCTCCGGCCTATCGCCGACCCACCGGCTCCGCCGATGATCTAACTTACCCGCCAAGCCAATTCGATATCCTTTTTTTACTAATTTATCGATTACGCCCCACAAACCAGGTCGGCCGGAAAGCGACCCTGCATAAACAATGTCATACTTCTTCAATTTGCAATTACGACATTCCAGTAAGCGCGGGGACGCGCCCATATCACGTAGAATGTGCGGGACTCCATCGTGAAAATTAAATTCACGTTCAACGAATGCATTTAAAAAAATACGCCCAGCCGGGCGTTTCGATTTTACCCTTTTGATCAGATTCTTTATTGTGGGAAAAGATCCCGTACTAGCGCTGTGAAATTCGTGAATCTCCGCAACATCACTATACTCCTGTATGGGCGGCAGAACTCCCCCGAAGCGGATTAGAACGTCGAACCTCTGCACGCGAAGCATAGACAATATTTCGTTTTGATCGCCTGCTTCGACATACATACCGTTAGACTGTAGATAGTCTCGGTAGGCGTACTTCTCCGGGAGGTACGCCTTACCGCTATCTATGATACCTACGCTGAAAGTCATCGAGATGAGCTCCGGACTTCATCTTCGACATATTTTTCGAAAATAGCTTCACTAAACTTAGCTTTTTTCATGACTTCTATATAATGCGGCGATAACTCAAAACCCACGAATTCGACGTTCTCCAGATGCCTACAATACAGCGAAGCGCTTGACCCCCCATGTATCACGGTTAATTTTGCAGCAACATCCGAGAGCGATTTTATTACTAGCTCCGCCGGAGCCCAGCGTGGAAAATATCGCGATACGGAACGGCGATCAAACTTACTTTCTTCATCGTGTGGATGTCCTTTAACCAGAAGATTATCGTACTGAAAATTTTTCGCATATCCTGACCAGCGGCTTGTATCAGAGCGACGTGCGACCAGCACTAAAAGCAAATCTTGTCCACGAAAGAGCTCCGGCGGCTTATAGTGGACAAGACGCTCGCAACGCACGATTTCTTTATAGAACACCCTATTTTCAACGACACGGGCCGGGCAGACTTTATTCATCGACAAATATAGCTCTTTGAAATTTACAGCTATCAAATCCGTACTACGCCCATCGCCGAAGAACATACCTGACCCGTAGCGAGCTTTCATGAGACGCCATTTGAGCCAGCGTAATCGTCGATGAGGAGGCAGCGGCCGGCCGTTATAAGTTCCTAAACCTTCTTCGAAAACTAAGAGGCCAGTGCGCTTGTGGGGAGCGTAGAAGCGATATGACTCAGCACGATCGCATTCTACGAAAAGCCAATCATACGTCTGACGACTAATCTCAACCTTTAAGTCAGTGTTGTTGTCAACGCAGACCACTCGGCTAACAACTTCACTAAAGTATTCTTCAAGATCCCGCCTAAAGCCCTGCCAATTCGGAAAGTTACTGGTAAGCAACAGGAGAGTTTTATTACGAAACGGCATAGATCGGAGCAAGCCGACAACGTTAAATACCTGAACAGGTTTGCTGCAAATTGCGAGAACGTCCGTACCGGCGAACCGTAGGTCATGTCGCTGCCACATCATATATTTCGCCTAAGCTTTGTTGCTCGACGCACAATTGGCGCGGCTTTTAATATCGACGACGGGACAAATGGAATGAGTCTAAATAGAAAAAACCTATCGAGATTTTGCCAACGCACATAGACCGCGGTGCTCTTGGCACGGGTAAAATTTTGCGACTGCAAACTTCTCCAAGTTGATTTCGCAATTCTGGAATTTAGATAAGTATAAACGCTGCGATAACTCGTTCCTTCGGAGAGGGGGATTTCCGCAACCTCAGAGCTTGTTAGATATGCAACGGATGGACTTATCTCCGCTGGCGTGGTTACTGGAGCTCTTTTACGATCGTAGTTGTCCCACATACTATCCATAGCGCCACCGGTTTCCGACGTGTAAAAAGACGTCACCGCTGAGGCAACAGCGCACCGCTCGCGGATGAATACGCGCACCCAGAGTTCCTGATCTTGACCGTAACGGAAGTTCCTGAACCCCCCTAGGCGCCGCAAGACATCTCGCTTGAATGCTGATGCGGAAGTATGCACGACACGTACGTCTTTCGCGGCAAATTTGAAGTAGTCGATTTCGGTAATATTATATTCTGGCAGGTTGGATTCCCTGCCATTTGCCCAAGATGTGGAAGCACTAGAGTTAAGCGTTTTGCTTTTCGTAGCAATACCGGCAATGTCGTAATCGCGATGGGCGATCGTAGCGAGCACTTCCAGATGATGTATCGACCAAAAATCGTCCGCATCTAGGAATGCGATCCATTCGGTCTGCGCATGCCATATGCCCCTATTACGGGCACACGCAACCCCCAAATTGGCTTGGTACAAAAGGGTGACTTTATCTCCATATCGATCTTCGACGAGCTTAGCGCTTCCGTCTGTCGAGCCGTCATCTACGATAATGATCTCGCTAGCCGGGCGCGTCTGCGATAAAACCGACTCAACACATCGTGATATAAAATTCTCTTTATTAAATAACGGAATTACAACCGAAAACACTTATATAGCCCCTAACGTAAACTGGGATTTAGACCCTATCGCTCATACTTGTTAATGACCTGAATAGGCGCGGAGCGTCGGTTTGAAATGAATCACAGTGTTTCCGTCACTAGTCCCCCAGCCTGCACGAGCTAGAATATTCCATTAAGCGCCGGGACGATGGGTTCATACCAAAATCGTTCACACTAAGCCATGTCGTTTACAGACGCCCATCGCACCCGTATCACATACCCCTACGTTCATTAACCCACGTCACTTCACTGCGACACCCGCGTGGCCTTTGACCCGCCCGACTCTACTCGCGACTTCAGAGCATCAAGAGTCAATGGATCGCGTATCTGCATGCTGTCCTCAGGCGACATCTCAATGTAAGCGATCGAGTCGCCGAGTAGTTCTTGCTCCAAAAGCACTTCCCACCAAGCACCAATGACGGCACCGTTAAAACTATAAAGGCGCTCTCGTTCATAGGATAGATCGTGAAATCTACCTGGATTAAGAACTTGAAGACCGGTTAAACCATGTGTGAAGACTGGATCTCTCTCTTCCTGCACCGACACTACGGAGTCGCTTTCTGTAATACGCACCATATTGATAGCTTTATCAATGTGTTCCGAGCGCCGGCGTACCGCATGTATGCTCAGAAACAACATTAAGTCCGGCAGCACATTTTCCAGGTCCCTGTAAAACTTCCCAACATCTAGCAAGATATCACGCACGGGAAGAGTTGAACCTTGTCGATATAGATCACCATCTTTACGCTGGTGCCTCAAATGCTGCGGCACTATTCCATCTTTCTCGAGCGATTCGGCGTAAGCTAAAACGTTAGGGCTTTCTGATGAGACGATGACCTTACTTACTCCTTTAGCACCCGCCGCCTGCAATATCGCGTGCTCAAGCAACGAACGACCTTCAAATTCACGATAAGGCACTCCAATGACGCCTGGATAATCTTCACGCACAGCAATTACCGCGAGGGTAACCGGATGATATGCACCCTCCAGCCGCCGCGCGACCTTGTCAAAAATTCTCGCCCGGGCAGCGAGAAGCCGGGTGTTATCGCGACTCAGCGACGCCCCATGCTGCCGATAATAAAACACCGGCACATCGAGACTTGCTGCTCCAACCCGGTTTTGGAGCTTATACCATAGCTCCCAGCCATCTTGCGCATTGATATCTTCGGAGTAGCCTCCAACCGCTTTGAGGGAACGAGTCCTTACCAATGTACACGCCCCGTGGGGCGGCAAGTGCCCCGCGACGTCCTCCACCCCGAGGCGATGCCGACGCTCAATCCCCAGGACTTGCCCCCTTTCGTCGGTGTAAAAGTAATTCCCATAAACCAAACCGAGACGAGGGTTGCTTTCTAGCTTAGCAACCATCAACAGAAGCGCCCCTTCATCGAACCAATCGTCTGCGTCAAGGCGAACGATGTATTTGCCGCGCGCACGTGCAAGTATTGAGTTAGCAACTTTCTGTAAGCCTATCGGCTGGTCATTCCGGACGACCGTTAATCTTTGCGGATCTTTAGTTTTCAGGGCGGCAGCAACAGCGGGGGTACTGTCCGTTGACGCTTCGTCGACAATGAACGCTTCCCAATTCACATGCAACTGGCACATCAAGCTTTCTACGGCTTGGGCAAGGTAGCGGCCGTAATTCCGGCAAGGGATATACACAGTAACTAACGGCGCGAAACACTGTTGCGTCATTCTAGATTCCCGCGTTACGAAGAAGCTGTGCCGGCACGCCACCGACGATTTCTCTTGGCGCTACCGACTTGGTAACGACCGCGTTACTACCGACTACTGCGCCACAGCCAATACTAACGCCTGGCATAACGACAACATGAGCAGCCAGCCAAGCGCCATCACCAACAACCACCTTCGCGTGCCTGTAGCCTTGGTCGCGAATCAAACGTGCTCTATCGTCGAAACGATGTTGGCTCGTCTGAAGGTATACGAACCCAGATAATAGCGCTCCTGTGCCGACGTCGATTGAGTCCCCCCCGTTCAGGACGGAATACATCCCAATTCGTGCGCCAGAACCAACGCGTACGCAAGAACTATTACTCGCAAGAATCCGCACACCGCGATCTATGCGACAGTTATCTTCTATTACAATGTGAGAACTTCCATGGGCCCGGAGTTCTACGCCGGCCCGAAGTTCAACATTCGTCCCGATAGAGATGCACGCGTCGCGATCTACCAGGCACCGTGGAACCGCATCTGTCCTAAACTGGCGACCGATCGTAACGTTCCGCGACGAGTAAAAAAGGCGGGTTAGCTGAGCCATCACTTTTGGGCCCATTTGGCGCTGCCATTTTTGCGAGAGCGAGAACAACGGGCTCATCTCAAGTGATATCCGTCGCTGGATCCAGCGCTCGAAGTTTTTCAATCTTACGGCGTGCCCGCCTATTAATCACATAAGAACTATCCCGCGCGTCCAGACCGTGCATCGGGCGCAGTACGACTATATCGTCAGCAGTAATCAATTCGCCGGGCTCGAAGTCGCGCCGCAAGTATGTAGCTCGCCGAAAGGTAACATGGTGATTCTCTGATAGCTCGCTGGATTGCGGCAGCTTGACGCGTGTTCCACGCAATGTTGTGACTTTCTCTATTGAATCCTTCAAAGTTTTCACCTCATCGCGCGTCAGCGAAACCTTATGATCCCGGAAGTGCTTACCTTCTCGCGTATCTGTAAAATGAAACTCAAGTACCTCAGCTCCCATACTTGCGGCAGTGATGAGTGCTGCACTACCCACTGTATGGTCCGAGTAGCCGACGGCGACTCCAGTGGCACTACGTAATCGATCCATAACCCTCAGGTGGGCTTCGCTATCGGGGATCGGGTACATCGATGTGCATTGGAGCAGGCAAAGGTATTCTTTACGCAGATAACGAGGGTCTATCCGCTGCAGATACCGAACGGTTTGCATCACCTCGTCAAGTGTGGCGAGGCCGGTAGATAGCAATATAGGCTTTCCACGACCGGCTAGTTTCGCCAACAACGGCCAAGCAGTGAGATCGCCTGAACCGACCTTATAAAAGGTCATAAATTCGTCTACCCAATCGAAAACATTCTCGTCCCAGACAGACGCGAGGTAACCCACTCCGGACTTCTTACACATCATCGCTAGTTCACGATGTTGTTCTCGAGTCAATTCGAAAGTCCGAAAATGCCTATGCCTGTCTGGACTTTCTACCCGGCTAACAAGCGTGTCCCCGGTGTAAATTTGGAATTTAATGTAGTCTGCGCCTGACGCTATGGCAGCTTTGGTTAAAGCCTTCGCTGCCGTGAAATCCCCTTCGTGGTTGCCACCAATCTCCGCTATTAGCAAAGGCCCGGCAGGACCTCGCCAAGGGAAGTCCGCGGCCGCGCCGTTTGCCAACGCCGCAATTTGCCGAAGGCCAAGTCCCGCCGTAAACGAATTCGCCCGCGATACAATGCTTTTAATAAAGGCCATGTCTTCAGCGGTATCGAGGGCAAGATCCAGCCCTTCAGCGTCCGGACAAAGAGTATTAGGATACACATAGCGCCGACCCACTGACGCATTATCGTATAGCCACCGGGTGACGTGCTCCCGGTCCGCTCTATCCATATATTCAATTACGCTTGAGAAAAATGCGACTCTTACGATCTCCACGCTCATACCCTTAGGAAATTTCCTGCCGGGAACGTTGGTGATTAGATCGTATTCGCCAGTACGCCCGATCGCGGCCATACCGCGGATTGATTCCACGTCAACAAAAAAATTATCGCCATTGAGTCGGATCGCATACTCCCAACCCTGCGACCGGGCGGCAGCGAGAAAGCGGTCACTCACATCATTTAGCGATCCCCGGAAGCATGTTACGCCTTCACGATCACATTCCGTCTCGATTAGGTTGTCCTTGGCCTCATCCGAAGTTGCAACGACCACAGGGATATCTGGAGCCTGCACGAAAAGGCGATCGAGTATGTGACCGAGCACACTCCGGCCCTCTATCTGCTCTAAAATCTTACCGGGAAGCCGCTTTGAGCCGTAGCGACACAAAATAACTATGCCTATATTCAAGATCTTTCTCCTAAAATTTTTGCCGGCACCCCCCCAACGATGGCATTACTAGGGACATCTCCGCGCACTACCGACCCCGCGGCTACGATAGCACCGTCACCGATTGAGACACCCGACAGAACCACGGCGTGCGCTCCAATCCAAACATCATTCCCAATACGAATCGACCGTGGTACGTTCTTTTGACGGTTCATTACTTCGCCCTTGGCGATTCCATGATCACTATCGACAAGATAAGCGAAAGGGGCGATCATACAGTCGGCCCCTACTTCGATAGCCAAAGAGGCATACATAAAAGTATAAAAACCAATCGACGTTCGCTTACCTACGCTGATATACGCGTCCTTATTACACGGACACAAATGCGCACCAGACTTTATGATTACGTCGGATGAAAGGCGAATATTACGAGGAAAGCGTAAAAGTTCAGTACGCGAGTAAAAGACCACGCCTTCGTCACATCGCACTCCACGCAAGCGTTGCCGCTGACGGCGACTCCATAAAAGCCACTTCGGAGGCAAACTCATGCGGAGCTGGCTGTTTGGTTGTACTTCATTCGGCATCTGACTTGCCTCCATTATCGTAGCAACTTTAACCGGCTATACCAAAGTTAGTCCGCCGACCCAACAATTTATACCGCCCAGTATTATTTGATATAAGTATGACAACAACGGCCCACTTCTCGGCGAGTCTTCTCACCCAAAAGCAAACTTACAGTCTGTAGACAAACCCAGTCTTAAGATCTCTCGACTTATGGGCAAAGACCCACATCTTATTCAAGCTGCGGCTAAGGCTGAAACGTAAATAACTTTTTCGCAGACAACGCTTCGATCCCCCAGGCAACGTCGCCACGCGATCTACAAGTACGCACCTTATAGCGCGTGTTCCTCCGCGTAATCCGCCATGCATGCCGCGACCTCCTATCAACGCTTCTTTCCCTGAGCCCACGCCAGACTCGACTGCTGCGCAAGAACTCAGTTTGGAAGCAATCGCTGGCCGCGAACCACTCGCTAGCTCTTAGGGAAACTCATACCCGAATCTACACGCGACCGGTTCGCAAATCCGGCTTATCACCCGGAGGTTTTCCTCGCCAAAAAACACTCGCGAATCCACCACGGTGCCCTTTGGCTGGTACTGTTTATCTACGCTATCGCCTATACCGTTTCTCACCGGCAAATCCATTGCCTCGGCCAACTGCGTTATTCGGGAAACCTTCCCCTCCAGGAAGTCTTCGTATTTAATAAGCGTAAAACTATGTGGCTCCGCCAAGTAAATTTCACTCGCTATTACCCACCGCTGCGCTAAAGCCTCTACGTAGTTAAATGACTCTCGCCCGAGCCATGAACTATTAAGGGCCAGACGCCAAACCGGAGTATCGATTAAAGCTGGCCAGTCATCGAAAGATATCTCGGGCAAGTTACCAGGAATCTTCAAGCGATTAAGGATACTCCGTATATTTTCGAGTGGATGCCGCTGGATCATAATGTAGCGCGCACGTGGAAAAACGACTTTTAAATCATTATAGAAATAGGTAAGCGCTGGTTCCTTCACGATGTCACGGGTGAACTCTTTCCGATACTTAAGTGCGAATTCGGAAAAATCTTGCAATTGATACTTAGTCGCTATCTGCCAGCACGTATCTGAGATTGAGCGGGTTATATCTAACGTAACTGTGCTCTCAGTCGCCTCTGCTAACAAAGCAGCAATTGCTGTAGAGCCAGTCTTCTGTGTACCCAAAACAAAAATAGGTGATCTTTCACCTAGATCTCGAAGAACGCTATCACGCCAAACGCCTCTAACGCGATCAATAGGATACTTGAATCCTCGGGACATCCTACCTTTTATCTTTACTAGCTTTTCCATCTTAAGCGCCTGTATAACCGGTCGCGAGAGCAACTTAGTTCTAGCGTAAACGAACCGTTAGTCTCTAATTATTTCGTAGTTTGAATCCGGAACTTCAGCACTGTAACTTCGCGTGAATACCCCCTGATTCCCTGCTCGACACAGCTGCAGAAAACTCATGTAGGCAAAAACAAAAAATGTCGACGACGCCAAAATATATTCCCAAACTTACAGATCGGCTACTGATAGAACTTGAACACGGCGTCTGTAACTTTGCGCAGGTCGGAAAAACTAATACCAAACCACAACGGCAATCTAACTAGTCGCTCGCTTTCAGATGTTGTATGCACATCCTCTCCGGATAGACGACCGAACCGTAAACCAGCCGAGGAGCTATGTAGTGGAACGTAATGAAAGGCGGCACCGATACCTTCGTTTTTTAAGTACGCAATAAGACGAGAACGCTCATCAAGGTTTTCGACCTTAACGTAAAACATGTGGCCATTGTGTTCACATACCGCGGGTATTTTTGGGAGTTCGATTTTGCCGGCAGCGGCGAGTGGTTGAAGCTGCTCACTATAGAACTGCCATGCCCGAAGTCGATCCGTTTTAATTTTCTCTACATATTGGAGCTGGCCCCATAAATAAGCCGCTTGCAGCTCACTTGGCAAATAGCTGCTACCTATGTCGACCCAACTATACTTGTCTACGGCGCCACGAAAAAATTGACTTCGATTTGTTCCTTTTTCCCTAAAAATCTCTGCACGTTGGCTAAACTGCTCATCGTTAACAATCAGAAGTCCGCCTTCGCCACCACTCGTATAATTTTTTGTTTCGTGAAAGCTGTATGCAGCAAGATGCGCAATACTTCCTAGAAAACGCCCCTTATATCGGCTCATCATGCCTTGAGCGGCATCCTCAATTACAAACAGCCCGTAGCGGTCGGCGATAGACATTACGGCGTCCATCTCACAGGACACCCCTGCATAATGAACTGGGACAATAGCTACCGTAGCTTCTGTCACCGCAGCTTCTATCAGGCCTTCATCTATATTCATAGTATCGGCGCGGACATCGACGAACACTATGGTCGCGCCGCGGAGTGCAAAGGCGTTCGCTGTGCTAACGAACGTATAGCTCGGCATTATTACTTCGTCGCCAGGCCGGACGTCGATTAACAGCGCGGCCAATTCCAACGCATGCGTACAAGAAGGGGTTAACAACGCTCTGTAGCAACGCAGCCTTTCCTCGAACCAATTTTCGCAGAGCTTCGAATGGGGTCCGTCGCCGGCTAGGTGACCTTTGAGCGCTCGCCTTATATAAAAAACCTCATTGCCGACCTGAGGCGGCCGATTAAATGGGATAGTGTCCATCGTCTTTACCTTTGAAGCGAGTCCTGAAAGCCACCTTGTAATCCAGGTACTCACCGCTCTCGGACCTCAGATCCGTAAGCCGTAACAGCCCCCGCCCGCATACAACTACCGGATTTTTTTTCCGCATAAATATCGTTTTTCCAATATGCGCGGACCGATTTTCTATAGCGACGTCGCCCTCTACTTCTGCGTCAAATATACGAATTGACTTTTCGCCGATAACGGCAGCTGCGCCACGATAAGGAGTACCGACAGCATCGATAAACCGCTTAAGTCTGAAGCTACTATCACGCCAATCGACGAGATAATCTTCCTCATCTCGCCAGAGGCTATAGCTAGCCTGGTCTTCTTTCTGCTTAGCAGAACTAACCGCCTCCCCCGCTAGAAGACGTCTCGATAGCCTGGCAACCAAGTCGCAATAGACCGGAATTAGATCGTCAATCGCATCCGATATTTTCTTCGGATAAGTAATATCTATCGCTCGCTGGGCAAGTATCGGGCCTTGGTCGTAAGCGTCAGTCGCTCTCAACGCAGTAACGCCCGCCTTTAACCGCCCGTCAATAAGCATATTAACGAGCGGCGCGAATCCTCTGTATTTTGGCAAAAGAGAGTCGTGGAACACGATCAGCCTTGACTGTTCGGGAATCATCCACTTCCAACCTATAGCGAACGACCAATCGGCACGCTGTGCTGGCCTACCGCCGCGCCCCCCCTCGCCTACAAAGGATACTCTATTCAGTTCCGCCAAAGATTTAATTTCGAAATACCAATCTTTGAGGATCCCTTCATCTTGCCGACACTCAACATATGCAACGCAATCGCTCCCGTAGGTAGCGAAAAACGTTTCGAGAACCGCGTATCCTTTTTTACCAATGACGTAAAATCCGAACTTCATGTTGCTACCGCAAAATTCGCGCGTACTGATCTACAAGCCGCTCCTCCGAGAAGTATGCCGCAATGCGCCTGCTATTTTCTTCGGTCACTTCCGGTCTAAACTTCTTTAACTCAAAGTATTCCACATCACCAAGCGTGATACCCAGCGAGGAAAACAATTGCCAAGGAGTGATATCGCGCCGCATGAATACTGTCTTACCCATCCCTAGTAGCGTTATAGTGTTACCCATAGCTTGTTGACGGTCATGGTTAAATATCGCGATGTCGATACTACCCAAAAAATCGGAATAATCATTGCCGCTCATGAAATCGGTTATAGCCACAAATTTTTCGCCGAATATCCGTTTTCCTACGTTAATCACGTTTTCAGCATATAACCTATTACCGTAAGACAACGGCGTTAGAATATTTATATTCTCGTCTCTGTACTTTCCCAATTGGTGAAGTACTTCGATATGGTTGTTTGTTGGGGCTGCGGAATTACCGAGTTGAATATTAATTACGTCGCTACCCTTACGCACTGCGCTGCGAGGACGATAAATATTACTTAAATACATAAAACAGTCGAAATGCGTCCCTGTGGCTCCGTACCATTTTCTTGCTAGCTCAACGTCTCCCGGTATATAAGTCAGCAACCCATAAATTCTACGGATCAGATAAGCCTTGATTCTCTCGTTTGCTGCTTGACGGAAATTACGTTTTCGTCGCGCATAAGCATATAGATCCGCGCCCCAGATCACCCAATACGTCTTTTTATGAGCCCACGGCTGAGCCGCGAGTAGTTTAACTACATTAGGGTCCAATAGACCGTGAACTATAACTTTGTCACTGCGCCAAATGTCGTATACGAGCTGCGCAACTTGTGCTGTACTTGTGTACTTTCGAACATCCGTCCCCGGCGTGTAAAAGAAAGCCGATTCCGACTTACCGGCAATAATGGCGAAATGATTCCCGTCGGCTTCGAAGTACTTTCGGACAAATTCGATATAAGAAGGTATAAACTTTTCAGACGGGCAAATATGCAGGTTTCTTATATATTTAGCCATCAACCAGACATACCTTCGTCAGGTACTCCCCATAGCTAGTTTTTTGCAACGCGATCGCACTACGCGCCACCTGCTCTTTAGAGAGCCAACCATTATTAAAAGCGATTTCTTCCAAGCAAGCAATTTTGTAGCCTTGCCGTTTTTCGATAGTCTCGACGAACTGAGAAGCTTCGAGCAAACTACCGTGAGTGCCAGTATCTAGCCACGCAAAACCGCGCCCCAACACTTCAACATTGAGGTCCCCGCGCCGGAGATAAGCTTGATTTACTTCCGTTATCTCGAATTCATCTCGTATTGATAACTTTACGGATTTCGCTATATCTACCACGTCGTTGTCGTAGAAATAAAGTCCAGTGACAGCGAAATGAGATTTCGGTTTTTTAGGCTTTTCCTCGATCGATAGCGCTTGCCGGTGTTCGTTAAATTCCACGACACCGAAACGCTCAGGATCGTGCACGTTGTACCCGAAAATTGTCGCGCCTGCTCCTCTGAGCACCGCTTCCTTAAGTTTCGGTGTAAAGCCAGGGCCATAAAAAATATTGTCACCCAAAACCAAGCAAACGCCGTCACTCCCAATAAAGTCTGCACCGATAACGAAAGCTTGGGCTAAGCCATCTGGACTAGGTTGTATGGCGTAACTGAGGTTTAAGCCAAAACGGCTCCCATCACCTAATAAACGGTGGAATCCAGCTTGGTCGGTGGCAGTGGTTATAATAAGTATGTCTTGGATTCCCGCCAACATAAGTACCGATAACGGGTAGTAAATCATCGGCTTATCGTAGATGGGGAGAAGTTGTTTAGAAACGCCCATGGTTATAGGATATAACCGCGTACCGCTTCCTCCCGCGAGGATAATTCCCTTCATCGGCGCATCTCAGTTGTCAAAACTAATGTTCGAGAGTAACTAAAATTCTGGATTAACCAGGGCTAGAGCTCCAAACTCAGCGCTGTCACTCACCAAATTCTCGTAACTGCCCTGCGCGACCACTCTGCCAGCCTGCAACAGAAATACTTCATGGCATTTCTCAACTGTGGTCAGTCGATGAGCTATTACAATAAGGGTGCGTCCGCCGCGCATGGCGTCTAACTCATCGACAATTCGTCGTTCGGTCTCGTTATCGAGCGCAGACGTGGCTTCGTCCAAGACGATAACCGACGGATCATGATACAAAGCGCGCGCTATGCCGATACGTTGGCGTTGCCCGCCGGAAAGCCTAACGCCCCGCTCACCTACCACTGTCTTATAACCTTCGGGCAGCTTGTCCACGATGAAATCGTGAATATTCGCAATCCGCGCAGCGCGTTCTACCGCCGCCAGGTCGATGCTCGCGGAATCGATACCGTAAGCAATGTTGGCGGCGATGCTGTTGTCGGTTAGATAGATATCCTGGGGCACATAGCCTAGGTTGGCCTGCCAGTGGCGGCGATTATCTGGCGTGAGGCGCGTTCCATCGACGCTAATCGAACCCTCGCTCGGCTCCAGAAGGCCGAGTATCAGGTCCGCCAACGTGGTTTTACCCGCGCCGGTGGTGCCGGTCAGGGCAACGAAGCTATTCTTCGATATCTTGAGGTCGATGTCGCTCAGAGAATTTGCTGGTGCATTCGGATATCGATACGACACACCTTGCAGACAGAGCTCGTTTTCGAATCGCAATTTTTCGTGGCCCGAAACGCCTGCCGCGGACAAAGCTGGCCCGCTCTGCGCCTTATCTGTATTCGTTACATCCGCACTCTTATCGACAAGATCCTGATAGAGGGTGTCCATCACCGACTGATTGAAACGCCACTGGGTAATACCTTGGTAAACGTTTTGCAACGCTGGCAGAAGCCGATAACCCGCCACTACAAACGCACTTGCCACTGGCAGCGCGTCGCCCACGCCCGACCCTGTCGCGAGCAGAAAAAGCATAGCCGCCATGACGATTCCGAACGCTAACCCTTCAATCGCGAACTTGGGAATCTGCGACAGCACCTGGCTTTTCGCCATCGCCGTTGCAAACTCGTCCGCAGCCGGCGAATAGCGCTGTAGAAAGGCGCTTTCGCGTCCTGTTACCTTCACCTCTTTAATACTCCCGAACGATTCACTTACGGATTGAAACCGCTCGGTATTCGCAGCCATACGCTCACGACCGATCCGCAAAAGACTGCGGCGGATCGTGAGATAAACGGCCAGATACGCACAGACAAATATGGCCGCAACTCCTACAGCTAACAGCGGGTTGAGCCACAAAAGGAAGCCAATGATCATTACGACGGTGATACCGAACGCCGTCGCCTTCAGCGCCGGCATCAACACACCGTTAGCAAACTGCTGGGACTCGATCAGGATATTTTTCCCAGTGTCCGCAGAGTTCCTGTTTAGAAACGCCTCATATGGCTGGTGCAGGTAACCCGATAGCAGGCGCGCTGAGATACGCTTTTGCACCCCCCAAGTAAAATGGGTCATCAGCCATATGGTGTAAGCGGTGAAGATATTGCTAGCCACCAGAACGACAAGCAGCGCGCTGCCCAAGAAGATGAGAAACCCGTTGATCGTTTGAAAGCCCATTCCCGCGTACGCCCATTCCAGCCACGCGTTCTCGTGAATCGCAGCCGGATTCGAAAGCAGTGACACGAAGGGCAAAACCACGCCCACGCCGACCATTTGCAAAAAGCCCATCGCAAGCATTGCGAGAAGGACCCATATAAAACTGAAGCGCTCTTCCGAAGAGAAGAGCGCCAGCATTTGTTTAATGGAGTTAATCATCTAGCCGCTATATCGAGAAGTGATGGCCCTAAAGCGCTCATCGCATGTCAACGCATAACACTCGACACTAGTATTGATACGAGTAATATCCATACTTGCTATAGCCGTAGCGTCGGCGATCCACTCGAAGGCCGTTAAAGATCGCACCGGTTAGTTTCAGATCGTCGCGATGCAACCGGCGGATCGCCTGATCCACCTCGTGGCCTGTGCTGTGTTCGCTTCGGACAACTAGGAAGGTCGCGGCAACGTGGTTGGCTACGATGTTTGCGTCCGTGACATTGAGCACGGGCGGCAAGTCAAACAGCACGTAGTCGTACTTGCTTTCCAAGTTAGTCTTCATCTCGTCAAAATGGCGCGAGATGAGCAGTTCCGCCGGGTTGGGCGGGCGTTTGCCAGTGGTCAGGACATCCAGGTTGTCCACTTCCGACTTCTGGATCGCGCTGTCGACGGTTATGTCGCCGGACAGCACTTCCGAAAAACCGGGACCCTGTTCCAAGCCAAAGGCCCGGAACAGCTGGCCACGACGGAGATCGCCGTCGACGAGCAGTACACGACCGCCAGCCAGGGCGATGAGTGCTGCCGTGTTGGCAGCGATAAAGCTCTTGCCGCAGGCCGGCGTGGGGCCGGTGATCGCGATGTACTTGGTATCCCCCTCGATCATGGCGAACTGCAGACTGGTCCTCAGGCTGCGGATGCTTTCGACCGTGGGGTCATCTGGCTTATGGACGGCCAGCAGGTTAAAGCCGCGCTTGCGACGCTTGATCGTGCCTTCCCAGCTGGAGAACGGTACCGTGGCGTAGACGGGGAGTCCGTATTTGGACTCGACCTCAGTCGGGTCATCGACTGTGACTCTCAGTAGCGCCCGCGTAAGTACCAGGAGGATTGCGACGACGATACCGGCCAGAAGGCCGATAAGCAGCCATAGCTGTCGCTTCGGCGCGATCTTGCCATTGCTGGCGTACGCACTATCGACGATATGCGACACGCCGGTGATACCAGCCTTGGTAATCTCCAGGCCCTGGGAGGTATTCAGCAGCTGGGTATACAGCTGGTTGTTAACCTCTACATCGCGGCGCAGCTGCAGCAGCTGGGACTCGGCTTTGGGCAGGGTCTTGAGCTGTTGCTGGAGTTCGTTGCGCTGGCGTACAAGGCTAGCCCGCTTGTCGTTGGCGGCCTGGACCTGTGGGGCGCGCTGGGTGTATTCCTGCAGCAGTTCCTGGCGCTGTAGTTCCGTTTGCGCGATCTGCTGGTCCAGATTGGTCAGGCGCTGGAATACGGACTGGGCTTCCGCGCTCAAATCTAGCGTTCCACTTTCGGTCTGGTAGTCGCGCAACTTGTTTTCTGCGATGTCTCGCTCTTCCTTGAGCTGCGGCAGTTGCTCTTTGAGGAAGTCCAGGCGGCGCTGGGCCTGCTCCGACTGCTTTTCCACATTCTGTTCAATGTAGGAGGTCATGACAGCGTCCAACCGGCGCTCGGCCTCGGCCGGGGAGCTGCCCAGCAGCGTGAGGTTGAGCAGGCCGGAACCCTGCGGCTGCTCGACAATAGACAGCTTGGATTGAAGGCCGCCGATCGCCGCCGGGCGCGGGACGTACCTGACGCTAAAATGCGTGCCGGGCCGGGCGTTCAGCGCCTCCACGAAAATCTTGATCGGGCCGATGCCCGGCGCCTGGCCCGAGGCGGTCGTGCCGACGCGGCCCTTGAGTACCTGCTGCCCATCGCGGTTGTACAGCGTGAACTGGTTCTCGCCGTTCGCCACGAGTTTGAACGATGCCGAATTGACAGCATCCGGCATCTCGATACGCGTGACGTTGACGGATTCATTGCCCCAGGCATACCCGCTGGCAAACGGAATATCGAAACGGCCCTTGAAGTTGGCTGTTACAAACCGGGCAATTGGCTCGCCGATGACGGGAAAGTAGTCCGGCGCGGCGCGCACGCGCAGGTGCAGATCGTCCACCGCATCGCCCACGACCGAGCGCGAGCGAATGACGGCCGCTTCGGCACTCACGGCCTTGAGGTTGGAACGGCCGCCAGTGATCTGCTGCTCCATGAACGCTTGCGGCGCCATGTTCTGGCTTTGCTCGACCCGCATGAGCGACGTTGCCTGATACACCGGAGGTTTTTTCCAGGCGAAGTACGTGGCAATCAGCAGACCGAGAATGGCGAACGCGGCGATCCACGGCCAGCCATCGAGGACGATGCCGATATATTCGCGCAGATCGATCTCTTTTTCGTCGTCGTCCTTACGCTGACTCGTGTCGTGCGCGTCTGCAGTAGCCAAAATCAAATACCCGTTAAATTAGTCGCGACGGCGGTCGTAGCGGTCGTAGATCAGATAGCTGCGGAACAGCAGGTCCAGCGAGGGCGTGATGAGCGCCAGCGCACGGTTGAAGTTCACGAAGTTCGCCGGCGCGGCAAATACCACGTCCCGCGGTTGCAGCTTGAACTGGTTGGCGAGCAACAGCCCACTGACGTTACTGGCATCCAGCTTGTAGACGTTCGGCCGCAGCACGGTTTGCACGCCGCCGTCGCGCGTGGGCTGACTGTCGACAAAGCCGCGGATGACATAAATCGCGCTGGTATCGGCACTATCCAGGCTCACGCCACCCGCATCGGCAATGGCATCGCTGAGTGACATCCCGCCAGTAGAGTACGGCAGAGCTGTCTGCTTGCTGAATTCGCCCACCATGAAGATGCGGTTGGCGCTGTCGTCGATGAGCAGACGATCGCCTGGGCGCAGAGGCACGGGCCGGCCGCTGGCGTAGATTTCGTTCAAATCCAGGGGCGTGGATTCGCCATCACGAATGAGGATGACGTTCTGCACGCCCACGCCGCCGCCCTCTTTCGTGGCCAGCGAGTCGCATTGATCCAGTGCTTCGAGCACGGTGATGGTGACGTCGGTAAACGGCACAGTGCAGGGCTTGGCGATATCGCCGGAAATATAGATGCGCTGGCTGCGGTATTCGCGCACACGTACGTCCACCTGCGGCTCGCGAATGTATTGCGACAGACCCTTGGCAATACGCTGGCGCAGCTGCTTGAGCGTCATCCCTTCGACGTTCACTTCGCCCACATAGGGGTAGAAGATGTTGCCGTCGGCGCTGACCAGCTGCCCCTGGAGGCCTTCGTTATTGGTGACGCCGGCGGGGTTGGTGAGTTCCGGGTGGCCGAACACGATCACCTGCAGCACATCGCCGGGGCCAATGGTGTAGTTGACGGTTTCTTCCGGAGCGGCGGATACGCGTTGCTGCGCTTCGCCGAGCGGGCGCGAAGCCGCGATTTCCTGCTGGTGGCGAATGAGCCAGGGCGTGATTTGCAGTACCCGCGGCTCGTAGTCGATGTCCTGCTTGGATAGCTCTTCGTCATACGTGGCGGCGTTGTCGTTGCCGCCGAAGTCGTACCAGCTGCCGCTGTCCATGGCGTCGGAGCTATAGCCGGGCAGCGCGCAACCGCTCGCGCCCAGCACACCGGCCATCAGCAGGCCGACGACCGCGCAGCGTGCCACGCCATGACGCGCGTGCTGCCGCACGCCCCCTTTACCCAAGTTCGTCATGCTCATTCCCCTGAATTCGTTATACCGTCGACAGCGTGCACGCTGCCGTACGGGCCCGACCGTGGCAGTTTACGCGATCTATGGTAATTCCACCCCAAAAAATTCGGCATCTTTGCGATCGGCTTTTCGACGGCGAACCGTTCGATACGGCGCTACCCAGCCCCATGGTTCGCGGCCGTCGCCGGCTGCAGCCGCGCCAGCCATGCCGATACCCCTTTTTCGATTTCAGCATAGGCGCTTTCGAATACATCGTCACTTAGACGATAGGGGTCAATAATGTCCTCGCCGCCGGTCCAATGCGAAGTGAGAAACACGCGCCCCCGGCTTTCCGGGAACTGGCCGCAAAGCCAGTCTTTCTGAGCAGCCTCCATGACCAGCACCAGTTCGAAGGCCTGCAGCATGGGACGGGTGACCTGCTGGCCCCGATGGGCATCCAGCGCCAGGGCTTCGCGCGTGGCAATCGCGGCCGCGGCTTCCGGCATTTTGCCGCCGACGACCGCGCCGATGCCGGCCGAGGCGACCTTCATCGCCGGGGCATCGCGCCGAATCAGCCCTTCCGCGAGCGGGCTGCGGCAGATGTTACCGGTGCACACACAAAGAACGCTCTGGATTTGCATACTGGATTGCTTTCGGTGGTAACTGCGCGGGTAGACGGCTGGCGGTTGCGGTGCTGCGGCTCGTTTATGCCGTCAACTGGCCTGGGCCGGCTATACGATACGCCTGTGCGTTAGCGGCTGATGCGCGCCTCGCCGCGCAGGTTGCCGAGCTGGTCGACCACACGCACGTTGTTGTAGTCGCCGGCCGGCGGACGGATGGCCACACAGGATGCAATGAGCGCCTGGCTTACGGCCGCGTCCAGACGCGGGGCTTTCCAGTCCATACCGATGGTCAGGGTACCGTTTTCGATGGCCGTGCGGCTCTTGTCGAGCGAGACCGTGTAGCCACCGGTCGGGCGTTGGCCCATTTCCACGACGATCACGCCGTTGGGGTTGGCCATGTTCGGGTTGAATTCGCCGATGCTGCGATAGTCGATCCAGTTACCGAAGGCGTTGGCGTTGCCAAAATACAGCGCGTCGGAATCCTGCGAGGTGGTGCCGCAATACTGGCTTTCGCCAATCACGTCGACGTTCGGGCCACTCCGGGCCGGGCCGAGCGCACAGCCGGCAAGCACGACAACAAGCAGACCGGAAAACAGCGATCGCATCATGGTTGGGAACATTCGGTTGATCGATTGCAACGGATTTCGATAGCGGCGAAGCCTAGCACGACGCGCCCGCATGCGGATATGAACGCAGCGTGGGTATCGGCCGATGTATGGGAAAGTTTCGGGTGGGTTGCGTTGCCGCTGGTGGGGATGGTTGGGGGTTGGGATACGTCGAACCCGCGCTGTAGCGATTTTACAGCCTTACGGATTCGAATAGGTATTGCAGGCTTCGTTCTTTGTTGGGTTACGCTGCGCTAACCCAACCTGCGAGCATACGAGCCTTGAGGCGTGGTCGGAGCCGTGTAGGTTGGCTTAGGCCGAAGGCCGTAAGCCAACATGAGGCCGGCGTTGTGGCCGGTTGATGCTTTGCGGGTTGGAACCGACTCACGGGGCTTCGTTCTTTGTTGGGTTACGCTGCGCTAACCCATATATGGATCCGCTCCGGTAAGCAACCTCGATCATCAACAGAGCAGGCGGCGTCCGTATATTCGGCCTCGGTGTTGGCACATCCTTGGGTGCCGGGCCTTGATGAGTATTCGTACGCCCGAGCGCGCAATCGACCTATCGGCCTCGCAGGCCTGTGGCTTAGTCGGCGTTTCAAGGGCGTCGGTTTGACCTGTTGTTCATCAGTCGGGATTGCCGACACGTGGCGGTGACCGATTCAGGTCACCGCGTGATCGGTTGTCAGTGCATACACAGACCTTGGCTATTGCTGTGTGTGTGGCTTTTGATGTTCGTCTGCACACGCATGGCTTAGGCCGCGCGATAGCGATCGCCGCTGTACATCAGCGCCCAGAGAATGCGGGCGTTCTTGTTCGCCAGCGCCACGGCCGCCTTGTTGCGCCCGTTGCGGGCCACGCGTTGACGTAACCAGTCGCCACGTCGACCCGGCAAATGCTCAACCCGGGTCAACAGCGCACGGGCGCCGTGAACCAGCAGCGTGCGCAGATAGCGCGAGCCTCGTTTGGTAATCGAGCCCAGCCATTGGCGATCGCCGCTGGAATGCTGCTTGGGCACCAGTCCCACCCACGCCGAGACCTGCCGGCCGTTGTCGAACAACGCCGCATCGCCGACCGTAGCGTAAAAGGCGGTCGCAGTCTGGGCTCCGATACCGCCGACCGCCATCGCCCGGCGACAGAAGTCGATCTGATTCGCCAGCGCCTTGATGTCCCGATCGTATTGCTGCATACGCGCTTCGAGCGCATGAAAATGATCGTACAGATCGGCCACCAGCGCGCGCAGGCGATCAGTCAGGCCGTTGTCGGCATCTTCCAGCAGTTCCGGCACGCCGCGGCGGAAACCGGCAACACCCACGGGCAGCACCTGGCCATACTCGGCCAGCAGGCCGCGGGCCTGGTTGATGACTTCGGTGCGCTGTTTCTTGACCTGCTCGCGCACTCGGTGCAGCGCTTGAATATCCTGTTGCTCGAAGCTTTTGATCGCCACCGGGCGAATCTTGGCCTGGGTGCCGGCCACGGCGATGGCCAATGCGTCGTTGGCATCGTTCTTGTTGCCGGTGTTGAACGGCTTGACCTGATGCGGCGCCAGCAACGTCACCGACCGGTTCTCGCGCTGCAGCTGGCGCGCCCAGTGGTGGCTGCTGCCACAGGCTTCGATATAGATGCGCCTGGCGTCGAGATTAAGCACCGTGGCCAGAAACTGACGACGGCGCACCCGTTTGCGGTAGACGACCTCATGGGCGGCGTTGAGACCGCACAGCTCGAAGACGTTCTTTGCGATGTCGATGCCCAGTTCCGTAATCTGTTGCATGGATCCGCTCCTTTTCGACTGTTGTCTGAATTATCAGTCTGGCGCATTGACGCCGATTAGGAGGAGCGGATCCATCTCATCCACCTACGAGCGTACGCGCCGCGAGGCATGGTCGGAGCCGCGTAGGTTGGCTTAGGCCGAAGGCCGTAAGCCAACATGAGGCCGGCGTTGTGGCCGGTTGATGCTTTGCCGGTTGGAACCGGCTCCCGTGGCTTCGTTCTTTGTTGGGTTACGCTGCGCTAACCCAACCTACGGCTACGGCGCTATGTAGCGCGCGCGGTGTCGGCGAGGCCGGCTTCGATATAGCCGTGTTCGATCAGGTACGCCACGATCTGTTCGACGCCCTGCGCTATGCTGGTTTCGTCCGTGCGCACATGAATTTCCGGGTATTCGGGCGCTTCGTACGGGGCGCTAATGCCGGTAAAGTTAGGGATGCTGCCGGCGCGGGCTTTCTTGTACAGGCCCTTGGGGTCGCGCTGTTCGCACACATCCAGCGGCGCGTCGACGAATACTTCCAGAAAATCGTTTTCGTCGCGCTGGGAGAGGTTGCGCGCCATGTCCCGGTCTTGCCGATAGGGCGAGATGAACGCGGTGAGGTTGATAATGCCGGCATCGCGAAAGAGCTTGGCGACTTCGCCAATCCGGCGAATATTCTCGATGCGATCCTCCGGGCTGAAGGCCAGGTCCCGGTTCAAGCCGGTGCGTACATTGTCGCCGTCCAGGCGATACGTACGACAGCCCATCTGATACAGCCGTTCTTCGAGGGCGACCGAGAGCGTGGACTTGCCCGAGCCGGACAGGCCCGTAAACCAAATCGTGAAGCCCCGATGCTGGTTGAGCAGTTCGCGGTGCTTACGGCTGACCGTACCTTCGTGCCAGACGATGTTCGAGCTTTTGCTTTGCGTCATTGGATGTCCTGATTGCTGGCTGCGGCGCGCGACAAGCGAGCTTTTATCGTCGCGTGTCGCACAAAACGTACGTCCCGATGCCTTACCCGGCCCTGCGTAACGTAACGCAAATCAACACGTACGGCACAGCGGGCGCGGCCGGCACGTTGTCGCCGTGTATTGCGATGGGCATGCGGTGGGCACGGAACGATGGATTCAAAAATGCCCGGTTTCAGACAAACGTGCGGATGAGGCGACACACATGCCTCATGCGGCGGCCTGTAGCGCCTGTTCGAGCGCCACGAGGGTCGCGGCCGCGCCGGTCTGCAGGCAGACATCGCAATAGTCGGAAATATCCGTGCGCTGCGGGTTGATTTCCAGGGTGGCGCGGCGCTGCATGGCTGCCTGTTGCACCGGCGCGGCGATATAGGGAAACACCGCGCTCGTGCCCACGATCATGACCAGATCGAAGCCTTCGCCCAGTGCTTGGTCATATCGGGCCACGGCACGATCGGGCAGCACTTCGCCAAAGAGCACGACATCCGGGCGCACCACGGCGCCACAGTCCGGACAGGCCGGCGGCAAGGTATCGATCCGGGCGTAGTCTTCGACCGCTGTGCGCCAGTGACAACGGGTGCATTTCAGGCGGTGGATCGCGCCATGCATCTCGATGACATCCCGGCTGCCCGCGCTTTGATGAAAGCCATCCACATTCTGCGTGAGCACACAAAAACGTTCGAAGCGCCGCGCCATGGCCGCGAGCGCGCGATGGCCGTCGTTGGGCCGCGCCCCGCGGCAGGCGCGTTCGATCTCGGCGATATATTTCCAGGACAAACCGGGGTCACGCTCGAAAGTATCCCCCGACAGCGCCTGCTCGATCGAGATCCCATCCGCGGTGAGTTCGCGATCGTACAGCCCACCCACGCCGCGATAGGTGGGCAGGCCGGAATCTGCCGACATACCGGCGCCGGTGATCACGAGCACACGCCGCGCCTGGCCGAGCATGGCGGCGGCCTGTTGCATTTCGTCGGTATCGGTTCGGCTGTACACGTTGGCCTGTCTCCCGCGGCACGGCCCGAAGGCGCATTCGAATGAGGGTCAGGCCGTATTGTGCCGCAGGCGCGACATTCGCCCAATGGTCAAGCGCCGAGGCTTGCGCCGATCCGCGCGCCCGTGGGTGGATTAGCGGCGCGGAATTCCACAAGGGCGGTGGCCCGTGGGCCCGCGCGTGCCTGCCAGGTTTTAACCGGCTAAGGGCTTACCCGAGACCCGTAGATACCGTCTGGACGATCAAGCATTTTGAGCAGCCAGGGCCGGGTCATAGGGTGTTTTA
>NZ_APNF01000014.1:0-79865 GCF_040361235.1 Salinisphaera sp. S4-8
TACAAAACACCCATTAGCCGACTCCGCTTGGACGTGAACAACCTGGTGGGTTTACACATCTAGATGATGCAAAGACCACAAAGTCTCTTGACCCGATCGCGCGATGTAGTGTTTTTTGATTTCGACGAGCTCACGATACTCCTCAACCGTTCTCGGCTTATCGAATTTGCCGTGACAGCCTTTGCATAGTGGAATGAGGTTGTCTTCATCGTTCACATCTTGGCTAAGCCGTTCTTCTTTGAGCAGCTCATCCTCCTCGTGGCTTGGGTTTAGCGGATAGATGTGCGCGATCTCGTATGCTTTGAAGCTTTTTCCCTTTTTCTTGTAAAAGAGCGGTTTGTCACAGCGCGGGCATACCCCATCAACCTGTGAAGTTAAGGCGACGTTTTGTGCCTCCCCGTAGTGCTTTCGGTTTGATTGCGCCATACCCTCCCCCTAGAACTCTAACGCGAAGTATACGAACGAAACCACGTACAACGCTTAGGCCAGAATTCGCATAGCGCTGCTCGATTTGCCGAGCTGCTCGTATTTGAAGAGCCCATAAAATCGCTATGCGAATTTCGGGTTTCGTTAAATAGGTATTTGGCGCTCGATACGGTCACCGCTTTGCAATCCCCCTCACTTAATAAAACCAGCCAATTCCCAGCCCCATCCAAACGCGTCTATTCCCCCGCACACGCGGACAAGGCACAGAAGTGGAAGTTACGACACCGCTCTGTTCAGCGAAGCAGCCCTCTTTCCCTCGCGGTTCAATGTTGATCCATTGCGGCTGACTGCTTCGCAGGGGCTCAGTCGCCGCCTGGCTAACGCTGGGCCCAAGCGGCCGAACACGCGGCCGACGGTATTCGCGGCACCGTCCGTATAGGCGCAGGTCGCCGTACTGCCGAAGATCGCCAGCCCGAACAGGATTCGGCTGATCAAGATTGTCCCCTCGTCTCGCACGCGGGTGCGTGCGCCCCATAGCGCGTGAGTGCGCAATGCAGCCAAATGGTTTTAGCGAACATTGCACGAAAAGCGCGCATAGAAAAGGCCTGCCAGAGCGGGCCTTGATCAGCCTTTCGTCTTAGAAAACTCGCGAAGCAAAGCGGCGCAATGGATACGCGAGTCGCTCGGCGCCCTGCGAATTCGCCCGCTCCGCGCGAGCTGCGATCTCTAAGCGGCTAATGCCAGAGCTTGTCGCGCGAGGCTTCGGCCTTTTCCAGCCGGCCGAGGTATTCATTCCAGTTGTCTTCGTACTGCTCGCCCAGCTCGCGCAGCGTTTGCCAGGAGAAAATGCCGGTGTTGTGGCCGTCGTCGAAGTAGAGCTGGATGGCGTAGTTGCCGACCGGTTCGATCTTTTCCACGCCCACGTCTCGCTTGCCGGTCACCAGCTGCATGGGGCCGCCGTGGCCGCGGACTTCGGCGGACGGCGAGTACACGCGCAGGTATTCCAGCGGCAGCTTGTAATTGGCGCCGTCGGGGTATTCGACTTCGAGCACCTTGGATTTCTGGTGCAGGGTAATGTCTGTCGGGGCGTCCATGGGTCACCTTTTCGGGTTCGGTTTTGTCGGTGCGTTCGTTCAAGACGGTCCGCGAATGAACGCAAATTAACGCGAATGGGAGACGTCGTGACAGCATCATCTCGTTCGGCGGCGCACCGCGGCTGGCGCGCCTTCGTCTGCCCTATCCGCGAATCTACGCCATTTAATCCAATTTCAAGCAGCGGTTGAATGGACGACGCTGTCGCTCCCGCAAGAGTCCGCGCTAGCTGTCTTATTTGCGTTCATTCGCGTTCATTTGCGGACGATCCTTTTCACGAACGAACAAAAAAGCCGGGACAGGATAAACCCGCCCCGGCTTCGCAGACACGGCGTGTGTCTGATGGCCAGCCTGTCGCCTACAGAATATAGCGCGACAGGTCTTCGTCGGCGGCCAGATCCTTGAGCTTGGAGTCGACGTACTCGGCGTCGACCTTGAGCGTTTCACCGGCCTTGTCCGGGCCTTCGAAGGAGATTTCCTCCATCAGCCGTTCCATGACGGTATGCAGACGCCGGGCGCCGATGTTCTCGGTGCCTTCGTTGACCTTGAAAGCCATTTCGGCGATCCGGTGCACGCCGTCGTCGGTGAACTCGATGGTCACGCCTTCGGTGTTCATCAACGCGCCGTACTGTTCGGTGAGCGAGCAGTGCGGCTCGGTGAGGATGCGCACGAAGTCTTCGGCCTTGAGCGCGTCGAGCTCGACCCGAATCGGCAGGCGACCCTGCAGCTCGGGAATCAGATCCGAGGGCTTGGCTACGTGGAAGGCACCGGAGGCAATGAACAGGATATGGTCGGTCTTGACCATGCCGTACTTGGTGGACACGGTCGAGCCTTCCACCAGCGGCAGCAGGTCGCGCTGCACGCCTTCGCGGGAGACATCGCCGCCCGAGCCGCCGCCGGCGTCGGAGCGCTTGCAGACCTTGTCGATTTCGTCGATGAAAACGATGCCGGAGTTTTCGACCTGATCGATGGCCTGGGTCTTGATCTGCTCTTCGTCGACCAGCTTGGCCGCTTCTTCGTCGACGATCTGGCGATAGGCATCGCCGATCTTGATCTTCTTGCGCTTGGTCTTGTCGCCCTTCATGTTCTGAAACATGGACTGGAGCTGGTTGGTCATCTCCTCCATGCCCGGGGGCGCCATGATCTCGAAGCTCTGGCCGCCCTGCTGCAGCTCCAGCTCGATTTCCTTGTCGTCGAGCTTGCCTTCACGCAGGCGCTTGCGAAACACCTGCCGGGTGGCGCTGGATTCGACCGCCTTCTGGTCGGATTCGCCGGCTTCGTCCCAGGTAGTGGGCTTGGGCAGCAGCGCGTCGAGAATGCGTTCCTCGGCGGCGTCCTCGGCCTTGATGCGCACCGCCTTCTTGGCGGCCTCGCGGGTCATCTTGATGGCCACTTCCACCAGATCGCGGATGATCGAATCCACTTCCTTGCCGACATAGCCCACTTCCGTGAACTTGGTCGCCTCGATCTTGGTGAACGGCGCATTGGCAAGCTTGGCCAGACGCCGGGCGATTTCGGTCTTGCCCACACCCGTGGGGCCGATCATGAGGATGTTCTTGGGCGTGATCTCGCCGCGGATGGATTCATCCAGCTGCATGCGCCGCCAGCGGTTGCGCAGCGCGATGGCGACCGAGCGCTTGGCTTCGCCCTGGCCGATGATATGGCGGTCGAGTTCGGCCACGATCTCGCGCGGCGTCATTTCGTGGCGCGGCAGCACGGCGGTTTGTTCGCGGCTGTCGTCGGCCATGGTCTCGGAGGCTGTATCAGACATTGTCCAGCACCTCGACGGTGATGTGGTGATTGGTATAGATGCAGGTGTCGGCTGCGATATGCATGGCCTTTTCGGCGATGGTGGGGGCATCCATATCGGTGTTTTCCACCAGCGCGCGCCCGGCCGCCTGGGCATAGGAGCCGCCGGAGCCGATCGCCATGCAGGCGAATTCCGGCTCCATGACGTCGCCATTGCCGGAAATCATCAGCGTGGCGGTTTCGTCGGCCACCAGCAACAGCGCTTCCAGACGCCGCAGGGCGCGGTCGGTGCGCCAGTCCTTGGCCATTTCGACCGCGGCTTTGACCAGCTGGCCGCCATGTTCCTGCAGCTTGCCTTCGAAACGCTCGAACAGCGTGAAGGCATCGGCCGTGCCGCCTGCAAAGCCGGCGAGCACCTTGTCGTTATAGAGCCGGCGCACCTTGCGCGCATTGCCCTTGAACATGGTGTCGCCCATGGAAACCTGGCCGTCGCCGGCCAGGGCCACCTTGCCGTTGTGGCGCACAGCAAGAATTGTTGTGCCGTCGAATTGTTTCAAGAGGTGCTCCTTCGACCTTCATTGACGTCGGTCTGGTTCGAGTTGGGGCCATGCACAACACGATTCAAGCAACCGTTTTCTGCGGCTGTTCGGTCGCCGTTCAGCTTGACGTCAAACCGCCGCTGCGCGCGCTTGCGCCCGATATCGCCAACGCTAGCTTTCGCCGGTTTCGCTACGCTGGCCGGCCCGCGGATGCGCAGCATCGTAGACCTTGGCCAGGTGGGCGAAATCCAGATGGGTATAGATCTGGGTGGTACCGATATTGGCGTGGCCGAGCAGCTCCTGTACCGCGCGCAGATCGGCGCTGGATTCCAGCAGATGGGTGGCAAAGGAATGACGCAGCTTGTGCGGGTGCAGGTGCACGGGCAGGCCGTGTTGCACAGCCCAGCGCTGCATGCGCGCAGCCACGCTCGAGCGCGACAGACGCGTACCGCGCTGGGAGACGAACAACGCCGCTTCGTTGGCCGACGCCATCTGCGGGCGCACCTTGAGCCAGTTTCGAAGGGCCGCGATCGCACGTGAGCCGATCGGCACGCTGCGCTGGCGCGAGCCCTTGCCGAGAACCCGTGCTTCGCCGCCCGCCAGATCGATATCGTTGATATCCAGGCCCACGGCTTCGGCCAGACGCACGCCCGCGGAATAGAACAGCTCCAGCAGGGCGTGATCGCGGATTTCCAGATCGTCTTGCGGCGTGGCGTCGAGCAGGGCCGCGAGATCGTCCACGTCGACGGTTTCCGGCAGCCGGGCGGCGCGCTTGGGCGCCCGCACATCGACCGCCGGATTGCGCGTGGCCAGGCCTTCGCGCATCTGCCAGACATAGAAACTGCGCAATGCCGATACCAACCGAGCAAGGCTGGCGGGCTTGAGCCCGGCGCGATGGCGCGCGGCCACGAATTCGCGCAGGTCGGCCGTGGTCACGCGCGCCCAGTCGGCGATGCCGCGTTCTTCCAGCCAGTCGGCCGCGCGCGCCAGATCGCGCGCATAGCCGGCCTGGGTATGGGCCGACACGCGGCGCTCGTGCGTCAGATGGGCCAGAAAGGCATCGACCCGGTCGGCCAGCGCGCTCACGAGGTGCCGTGCAGCCGGAGCATGGCTACGGCAACGCGTCGCGGCCGAGCAGGCGTTGCAGGGCCGCCGTGACCAGCTCGCCCATGAGTTCCAGAAACAGCGTGCCCATATCCGGTACGAAGCGATCGCCCTTGCGGCTGGCCAGCACCAGCGCACCGTGCACACCGCGCGCGCCCAGCGGAATCATCGCTGCACTCGCCAGCGCCGGCACATCGTTGCTGCGGGTGGCGAACAGGGCTTCCGATTGTTCTTCCGACAACGGCCCGCAAATCGGTTTGCCACGACGATAGACATTGGTCAGCGCCTTGCCGGCCGGGGTGTCGTCGACAATCGCATGGATTTCGCCGTTGGCCAGGGCTTCGACCTCGCCGGCCGTGCCCGACAGCCCCACATAGATATGGTCGACATCCATATGCTGTTGCAGGCAATACGCCAGTTCCGGCACCAGCTCGGCAGCGCTTTGCACGCTGACCAGCACCTTGGCCAGACGATTGAGCTGGACAACGCGCTGTTCGTTGTCACGCGCGGTTTCCACCAGTTCGTTGAAGCGCGCCTGTAACTGGCGGTTGGTCGTGCGCAGGCCGGCGACCTGGCGTTCGATCAGCGATACCGCGTTGCCGCTGTCATGGGGCACGTCCAACGCTTCCAGCACCGCCGGATAGCGGCTGACCAGATCGGGATGCGCCTGCAGATAGGCGGCGACTTCGGCTTCGTCCAATGCCGGCGCTGGATTTTGTTTTTTGGCTTCGTTCATGTCGGAGCATCTCTTCTAAAGAGGTGAAGACCCACCCACCGCCGTATAACGCACGAACCGCGCCACACAAGGCGCGATCCGCATTATTCGCTGGTATTCGACAATACCAGTTCGCCGTCGAATACGCGCTCGGCCGGCCCACTCAAATATACCTGCTTGCCATGCCCGGCCCAGTCCACATGGGCCGTGCCGCCGGGCAACTCGACTGCCACATGCGAATCCAGCACGCCGGCACGTATACCGCTAACCGCTGCCGCCGCCGCGCCACTACCACAGGCCAGCGTCTCGCCCGCGCCGCGTTCGTACACGCGCAGGCGGATTCGATCCGGCGTGAGCACCTGCATGAAACCGACATTCACCCGCTCGGGGAAAGCCGGGTGGCTTTCCAGCGCGGGGCCAACGACGGCCACATCCGCACGATCAATATCCTCTACGCGCAAAACCGCGTGCGGGTTGCCGATGGCCAGCGCGGCAAACCGCAGCGTACGACCGGCAACTTCGTCGAGGCGGTATTCATCGGCGGTATCGAAACCGCGCAGCGGGATATCGGCCGCGTCGAACACGGGCACACCCAGGGCCACGCGATAGTGATGATCGCCCAGGCTTTCCAGCACCATCTGGCCATCGCGTACGTCGACCACCACCCGATCCTTGTCGGTCAGCCCCTGTTCGCGCACATAGCGGGCGAAACAGCGCGCGCCGTTGCCGCACTGGCCGGATTCGCTGCCGTCAGAGTTGAGGATGCGATAGCCGAAATCGGCGTTATCGCGGCGCGGCGGCTCGACGATGAGAATCTGGTCGCAGCCAATACCGAAATGCCGATCGGCAATCGCGCGGGCGCTGGCTGCGTCCAGGGCGATTGGCTCGCGGGTGGCATCGAGCACAACGAAATCGTTGCCCAGCCCGTGCATCTTGGTAAAACGCATGACCGCTGCTATTCGGCGCTGGCCGAATCCTCGTTGGCATTGCCGGTGTTATCGGCATCGGCAGGCAGATCGGCCTCGTCAGCCTTCTGACCGTGATCCATATCCGCGTGATTCATATTGGCGTGATCCATATCGCTCATGTCGTGACCCGAATGCCCCGAATGGCCCGCATTCGTGCCCGGCCCATCGGCACGCACGGTCGCGGCCACCGGCAATTCGGCGTTTTCGCTGCCGCAGGCCAGAATCAGTTCGACCTGATCGCCGGCCGCATACGGCTGGCTGGGTGAAAACAGCATCACATGACGGCCGCCGGATTCGAATACGACCTCTTCACCCGGGCCGACCACGACTTTTTCGATCGGCTGCATGCTGGCCTGGCCATTATCGTTGACCACGGTTTCGTGCATTTCGGCGCGATCGAACTGGGTACTGCTCACGCCATTGACCACCACCTTGTCTTCTCCGTCGTTGGCCAGGGTGAAATAGGCGCCCATGACATCGGCGCCGGCCGGCGCAGCCCGTACCCAGGGCTGCTCGACGCGAAGCGATCCGCAATCCGGGGCTTCGGATGTGCTGCAGGCCGCCAGCGGCCATGCCAACGCCCCCATCAGCGCGATTCCAACGCCGCGCCGTACGCGCGCGCCGATCAATGCTCGTGCCATCGCTTGCTCCATTTAAAATGTTATATACTAACGATTGAATCTTCTTTCATCAGGGCATCGCCGTGAGCCGAGGCTCGTCTTCCGATTTTACCGGCAAATTCGACAAGGTCGCAGTGATCCTTTCGGGGATATGCCTGGTGCACTGCCTGGCGTTTCCGTTGTTGATCGCGCTGTTTCCGGTATTCGGTTTTTCGTTTGTGTCGCACGCAACCTTTCATCAGCTCATTCTGCTGGTGGTCGTGCCGACCACGACATTCGCGCTGGGCATGGGCTATTGGCGCCACCGCCATATCGCCCTGCCGACGCTGGGGCTGGCCGGCATTCTTCTACTGGTACTGGCCGCCTTCGGCGCGCATGCCCTGGGCGCGGAAATCATCGAACGCGGCGTAACCGTGGCCGGTGGCTTGCTGCTGGCGGCCGCGCATATCCAGAATTACCGGCTGACCCGCAACAGTCACGACCATCGCCATGAACGCGCGCCCGTGTCGAGTGTCTGACACGTACAACGCGCGCCTCGGGCCGCGTTGCTGGCTGGCCTTTTACACGCTGAAAGCGCACTCTCGTTGTCATGATTGATGCTCAGAACTCCGTATTCGATGCCGGTGGCCACGATCACGGCGCCTGCATTCACGATGCGCTGGCCCGCGCGGAAACGCTGTGCCAGCAGAAAGGCCTGCGTCTGACTGCGATTCGCCGGCGCGTGCTCGAGCTGATCTGGGATAACCATCGCCCCACCAAGGCCTACGATCTTCTCAACACGATCAACGCCGAGCGTGGCAATGCCGCGCCGCCCACGGTCTATCGGGCGCTGGATTTCCTGCTCGATGCCGGACTGATTCACAAGATCGAGTCGCTCAATGCCTTCATCGGCTGCGACGCCGGCCACGGCGAAGCGCATCCAAAATTCCTGATCTGTCGCGCCTGCGAGCGCGTGGCCGAGATCCCGAGCCCGGCCGTGGACGATGCGCTGGCGCGCGAAGCCCGGCGCGCCGGCTTTACCATCGATCACGAAACCATCGAAATCGGCGGTACCTGCGCGGCCTGCGCGCAGCGCGAGCCGGCTGCCGGCAACGCTTGATTCGGCTTTCGACCTAGGTCGAAGCGACTAACGTCGAATAACTCGCCGCCGGGCGCGTGAGTAGAGTCCAACGAGAGCTGACTTGACTGTCAGGTTCGTTTCTATTCATCGCGGGACAACGGGTTATGACGCGACGGCCGACGACCATCGCCGCGGATACGCCCTGCGCCACGGCTGCGCATGGCTGACGCAATTCTGCAAACGCGGGGTCTGAGCAAGACCTTTGCCGGCTTCACGGCGGTTTCCGGGATCGACCTGGACGTCGAGCGCGGCAGCATTCATGCGTTGATCGGCCCCAATGGCGCCGGCAAGACCACGGTGTTCAATCTGCTCACGCGATTTATCGCGCCCAGTGCTGGCTCGATCGTCTACGACGGCGTGGATATCACCCGCACCAAACCCACCACTATCGCCCATCGCGGCATGGTGCGTTCGTTTCAGATCTCGGCGATCTTTCCACACCTGAGCGTGCTCGATAACGTACGTGTCGCCCTACAGCGCCATCTGGGGCTGTCGTATCACTTCTGGCGCTCGCACAAGGTGCTGGACAGCACCAACGATCGTGCGATGGCCCTGCTCGATGAAGTGGGCCTGGCCGAATTCGCCGACACCACGGCCGTGGAACTGGCCTACGGCCGCAAGCGCGCGCTGGAGATCGCCACCACCCTGGCCCTCGACCCCAAACTGATGCTGCTCGACGAGCCCACCCAGGGCATGAGCGCCGAGGACGTGGGCAAGGTCACCGCGCTCATCCGTCAGGTGGCCGCCGATCGCACCATTCTGATGGTCGAGCACAACCTGAAGGTGGTATCGACGCTGGCCGACCGGATCACCGTGCTCAACCGCGGCGAGATCCTGGCCGAAGGCCCGTATGCCGAGGTATCGAAGAATCCCTCGGTGATGGAAGCCTATATGGGCAGCGCCGAGGTGGCTCATGACTGAGCTGCTGCGCATCGACGATCTCAACGCCTGGTATGGCGAATCGCACATCCTGCATGGGGTGAACCTGCGCGTGAACGAAGGCGAGGTGGTCACCCTGCTCGGGCGCAACGGTGCCGGGCGCACGACCACGCTGAAATCCATCCTCGGGCTGGTCGACAAGCGTACGGGCTCGATCATGGTCAACGGTACCGAGGTAATCAAACAGCCCACGCACAAGATCGCGCGCCTGGGCATGCTTGGTTATTGCCCGGAAGAACGCGGCATCTTCGCGCGCCTGAACGTGGAGGAAAACCTCGCCCTGCCGCCGAAACTCGGCGACGGTGGGATGAGCGTGGCCGAAATCTACGACATGTTTCCGAACCTGGCCGAGCGCCGACGGAGCATGGGCACCCAGCTATCCGGCGGCGAGCAACAGATGCTGGCGATGGCGCGGGTACTGCGTACCGGCGCACGGTTGCTGTTGCTCGATGAAATCACCGAAGGCCTGGCGCCGGTGATCGTCGAAGCGCTGGGCAACACCATCCGCCAGATGAAGCAACGCGGGCTGACCATCGTGCTGGTCGAGCAGAACTTTCATTTCGCAGCACCCTTGGCGGATCGGCATTACATCATCGAACACGGCGAAGTCGCCGAGGTGGTCGAAGGCCACGAGGCCGAGGCCAAGAAAGCGCGCATCAACGAATTCCTGAGCGTTTGAATCATAAAAACCGGTGCGACCGGAGGGAGACAACATGAACAAGACCATCATCGGGGCGATATGCGCCGCGGGCCTGGCCGCTTTGACATCGAGCACGGCATTCGCAGCCAAGGGCCTGTCGAATGGCAGCGTGAAGATCGGCGTGCTTAGCGACATGTCCGGCGTCTACAAGGCCATTGAAGGCCCGGGCGCGGTGATCGCCGCGCAGATGGCCATCGACGATTTCGGCGGCAAGGTGCTGGGCGAGGATATCGAGCTGGTTTCGGCCGATCATCAGCTCAAGGCCGACGTGGCCTCGTCGATCGCCCGCCGCTGGATCGATCGCGACCATGTCGACATGCTCGTGGGCATGGACAACTCGGCGGTCGGCCTGGCGGTGCAAGGCCTGGCCTCCGACAAGAAGACCATCGCCATCAATACCGGGGCGGGCACGGTCGAGCTCACCGAAAGCCAGTGTTCGCCCTACGGCATCCATTACGTTTACGACACCTATGCCCTGCCGGTCGGCACGGCAACCGCCATGGTGAAAAACGGCGGCAAGAAGTGGTTCTTCATCACCGCCGACTATGCTTTCGGCCATTCGCTGCAGGACAACACCGCGCGCGTGGTCAAGGAACTGGGCGGCGAAGTGGTGGGCAGCGTCAACGCGCCGCTGAGCACCAACGATTTCTCGTCGTACCTGTTGCAGGCCAGCAGTTCCGGCGCGGATGTGATCGGCCTGGCCAATGCCGGTGGCGATACGGTCAATTCGATCAAGCAGGCCAACGAATTCGGCATCGTCGCCCGTGGCCAGAAGATGGCCGGCATGCTGGTATTTCTCACCGACGTGAAAGCGCTGGGCCTGGATACCGCCAAGGGGCTGCAGTTCACCACCGCCTTCTACTGGGACCGCAACGACGAAAGCCGTGAATGGTCGCAGCGTTTCTTCGATAAACACGGGGCGATGCCGACCATGGTGCAGGCCGGCGTGTATTCGGCCACGATGCATTATCTGGAAGCGATCAAGGCCGCCGGCACCGATGACGCCGACGCAGTTCGCGCCGAACTCGGCAATATGGAACTCAACGATTTCTTCGTGAAGAACGGCAAGATCGAAGCCAACGGCCTGATGTCGCACGACATGTATCTGGCCAAGGTGAAGACGCCGGATCAGTCGAAGAGCGACTGGGATCTGCTCGATATCGTGAGCACGATTCCGGCCGACAAGGCCTACATCCCGGTTTCCGAAAGCAGCTGCCCACTGGTCAAGCAGTAAACCGGTACGGTTCAAGGATCGGTCACGATGAATATCGACGCCATTCTGGCGCAGACCATGCTCGGCTTAAGCCAGGGCGTGTTCTACGCCATGCTCAGCCTGGGGCTGGCGATCATCTTCGGGCTGCTCAATGTCATCAACTTCGCCCACGGCGCGCTCTACATGCTGGGCGCGTTCGTGGCGCTGATCGGCTATTCCTATATCGGGCCGTGGCTGGGCTATCCGGACTTCCAGCTCAGCTTCTGGTGGGCGTTGATCGTCGCACCGCTCGTGGTCGCCTGTTTCGGCATGCTCATGGAACGCTTCATGCTGCGCCGGCTATACAAGTTCGATCATATCTACGGTCTGCTGCTGACCTTTGGCGTGGCACTCGTGCTGCAAGGCCTGCTGTCGAACTATTTCAATATCTCCGGCACCGCCTATCCGGCCACGCCGGAATCGCTGCGCGGCATCGTCAATCTCGGCTTCATGTATTTCCCCAAGTACCGGCTGTTCGCCATCGTGCTGTCGGTGGTGGTGTGTTTTGCCACCTGGTACATGATCGAGCGCACCAGCCTCGGCGCCGTGCTACGCGCCGGTCAGGAAAATCCGAAGCTGGTTGAAGCCTTCGGCATCAACGTACCGCTGATGGTCACGCTCACCTTCGGCTTCGGCGTGGCCCTGGCTGCGCTGGCCGGCGTGCTGGCCGCACCCATCTATTCGGTGAGCCCGCTTATGGGCGCAGATCTGATCATCACCGTGTTCGCGGTCGTGGTCATCGGCGGCATGGGCTCGATTCTGGGCGCCATCGTCACCGGGCTCACGCTCGGCCTGGTGCAGGGGCTCACCCAGGCGCTCTACCCGCCAGCGGCCAATACCGTGATCTTTTTCATCATGGTCGTGGTATTGCTGATCCGCCCGGCGGGCCTGTTCGGGAAGGCGGAAGGATGAACAAGGTCTTCTGGGTATTGCTGATCGTGCTGGGCCTGGCCGCGCCGTGGCTGACCTACCCCGTATTCGCCATGAAGCTGTTGTGCTTCGCGTTGTTCGCCTGCGCCTTCAATCTGCTGCTGGGCTATGTCGGCCTGCTGTCGTTCGGCCATGCCGCATTCTTTGGCGGGGCGGCGTATATCACCGGGCACGTGATCACCGCCTGGGGCTTCGGCCCGTTGCCCGGCATTCTTACCGGTACGCTCTTCGCCCTGGTGCTGGGCGCGATCTTCGGCGCGCTGGCGATCCGACGCCAGGGCATCTATTTCGCCATGATCACGCTCGCCCTGGCGCAGATCATCTTCTTTCTCGCGCTCAAGCTGCCGTTTACCGGCGGCGAAAACGGACTGCAGGGGATTCCGCGCGGCACACTGCTGGGCGTGCTCGACCTCAACGACCCGATCACGATGTATTACTTCGTGTTCGCGATTTTCATGATCGGATTTCTGATCATCTATCGCACCATTCACTCGCCCTTCGGCCAGATCCTCACCGCGATCCGCGAAAACGAACCGCGGGCCCGCTCGCTGGGCTATAACGTCGAACGCTTCAAGCTGATCGCCTTTACGCTATCGGCCACGCTGGCGGGTACGGCCGGCGCCACCAAAGCCGTGATCTTCCAGTTCGCATCGCTCACCGACGTGCACTGGCAGATGTCGGGCGAAGTGGTGCTCATGACCCTGCTCGGCGGCATGGGCACGTTGTTCGGCCCCATCGCCGGTGCCGCAGCCGTAATCACGCTGCAGGACGAACTCGCCTCCTTCGGCTCCTGGGTACAGGTCGCCATCGGCGGCATCTTCGTGGTGTGCGTACTGCTGTTCAGGCGCGGCTTCGTGGGCGAACTGGCGCGGCTGGTCAAGGCCAAATCCAGCTAGCGGGGTACGCTGTCACCGGTTAACGTTGGCGTTCTATGCAACCACGACGCGCACAGCAGGACGGCGATCGCTGGGGCGATCGGCTGGCTGGCGCTGCCGCCAGTCTGTTCTTTAAGGAATCTCTGCACAACCTGTCGCGGTCGCGCCGGCGTGCTTTGCGCGTGGCTGGCAAGGAGAGGTAGGCGTAGCGTGCTGGTTGCACGGTGCGCCTGCCTCGACGCCGACCAGACGCGCGCAAAGCCCCGGCCCCGAAGGGGTTCGGCCTCAAATGCGCTGCGACTGCGTTGCCGAGCTTGACCTGCCAATAAGGCAGGCGCTGCGCTCGGACGCCTTGCCGCAACGCATTTGAGGACTCGAACGCGAACCGCGAGAGGTTGCGCAGAGATTCCTTAGCATACCGACCGCGGCCTTCATCTGGTTCGCACTCAACCGGCATCTGGCTTTCCACCCCTTCCCATTCCACCAGGCATCCGTCGGCACGGGATGGCTCGTCGCAGCCATTGTGTTCCTGGCCTGCTTTGCTTCCGCGTCGCTTCACGCGCTTTCTCGGCGCCGTATGGCATGTGCTGCATCGCGCGACGACTTCATGGTGGTGGTAGCGCCGAAGCTCGGGGCACGCCAATGACCGCGGCCGCAGCGCTTTCGAAGGCCCGCCCGAAGTCGCGTAGGTCGGCTTAGCGAAGCGTAAGCCGACAAGAACGTAGCCACAGCCGCAGTCTCAAGCGCATAGTTGGTTGGACGCCGTGGTACGGGTTAGCCGCCTGTATTCGCACCCCGTGTGAAGCGAACGGGAAGCACAGGCCGAAGGGTGTCCGGGGCATTGCGCTGGTGCGTTCAGGCTGTTTGAGGACCGCCAAAGCGGTTCGAGTTCTGGCCGCATGCCGTCGGCCCGAGAACTGATGATCGCTCTGGCAGTGGTTCGGCGCGCAGCGCCGACGCGCAACCCGCGTATCAGCGCGAAACCAAAGCGCGAAAACCAAAAGTCAGCGAACTCATGGGTGCCGAAAAACTCGCGGCTTGAAACCAAAGCCTCGACACACGCATGAGCACCCGACAACTCGTGCGCTAACCCTTGAGCTCGGGAAAATCCGCTTCGCTATAGGCAAACTCGCCTTTCTCATCCGCGGCCGCATGCGCCCGCAATTCCACCCGCCGGATCTTGCCAGAAATAGTCTTGGGCAATTCGGCGAATTCGAGTTCGCGGATACGCATATAGGCGGGCATACGCTCGCGGCTGAAGGCAAACAACGCTTTGGCAGCGTCGCGGCCGGGTTCGTGGCCCCGCCGCAGCACCACATAGGCCTTGGGTATATTCAGGCGCATATCGTCCGGCGCCGGCACCACGGCGGCCTCGGCCACGGATTCGTGTTCGATGAGGATGGATTCCAACTCGAACGGCGATACGCGATAGTCCGACGACTTGAACACGTCATCGGCACGGCCGACATACCAGTAGTAGCCGTCTTCGTCGCGGCTGGCGACATCGCCGGTACGGTAATAGCCGTCATGCAGGGCCTTGGCCATGCGCTCCGGGTCGTCGCGGTATTCCTGCATGAGCCCGAGCGGGCGATCGGCGCGTACGTCGATGGCGATTTCGCCTTCGTCGCCCTCTTCGTCGAAGGCATTGAGCAGCGCGATTTTATAGCCCGGCAGCGGCCGACCCATGGAGCCGGATTTCATCGGCTGACCGGGCGGGTTGCCGATCTGGGCGGTGGTTTCGGTTTGGCCATAGCCATCGCGAATCTTGAGGCCCCAGAGGCGTTCGACGCGTGCGATGACCTCCGGATTGAGCGGCTCGCCGGCGCCGACGAGGCTTTTGAGCTTCATATCGTAGGCAGACAGATCTTCCTGAATGAGCAGGCGCCAGACGGTCGGCGGCGCACACAGGCTGGTCACGCCCTTGTCGGCGATGATCTGCAATGCATCCGGGGCCGAGAACCGCGCGCTGCGATAGACGAATACCGTGCACCCGGCATCCCAGGGCGCGAACAGGTTCGACCAGGCATGCTTGGCCCAGCCGGGCGAACTGATATTGAAATGGATATCGTCCGGCTGCAGGCCGAGCCAGTACATGGTCGATAGCGAGCCCACCGGATAGCTTTGATGCGTATGCAGCACCAGCTTCGGCTTGGACGTGGTGCCCGAGGTGAAATACAGCAGCATCGGATCGGTGGCATGGGTGGTGCCCCCGGGCTCGAACGCGGTGGCGCATTCGTAGGCCGCTTCATAGCCGATCCACTGCCCGGCGGGTTCGCCGGCGACGATACAGGTCAAACCATCGGCCACGCCTTCGAACTTGGCGATATGTTCTTCGGCGGCCAGGATATGACTGACCCCGCCGCGCCCGAGGCGATCGCCCAGGTCCTTCTGCGACAGTAGCGTGGTAGCCGGGATGACCACCGCACCAAGCTTGATCGCCGCCAGCATCGTCTCCCACAGCTCGACCACGTTATCGAGCATCACCAGCAGCGTATCGCCGCGCCCGAGCCCGTGGTCGCGCAGGAAGTTGGCGACCTGGTTGGAGCGTTGGCGCATGGCGTCGAAGCTGTAGCGCTGTTCGCTGCCGTCGGCATCGACGAGCCACAGGGCGATCTTGTCGTTGCCGTGTGCATAGTCGTCGAACCAGTCCAGTGCCCAGTTGAACTCGTCGAGTTGTGGCCACTTGAAAGCCTCGTAGGCCCGGGCATAGTCCTCGCGCAGGTCCAACAGCTGTTGGCGCGCGGCCTTGAATGCGTCTGCCGAATGCATCGCCCTCTCCTTTTATCGCGTTCGGCGGGTCCGTTTTAAGCCCGCCGTCGTTATGGTTTTAATCGTTGCGGCTTTGTATTCAGCCGTTTGCGTTGTCGTTGGAATAGCCTTTCAACAGATTGAGAATGCTCGAGAAATCGTCGCCGCCGTGGCCGGCCTGGCTATGCACCGAATACAGGTTGCGGGCCATCGAGCCCAGTGGCGTGGCCACGCCTTTCTTCAGACTGGAATCCATCGCCAGCCCCAGATCCTTGAGCATGAGATCGACCCCGAAGCCAGGCTTGTAGCCGTTCGAGGCCGGGGCGTTGTCCATCACGCCCGGATAGGGGTTGTAGACGTTGAGCGCCCAGTTGCCGCCGGAGGCGTTTTTCATAATGTCGGACACCACGCTCGGGTCGAGGCCGTTGGCCACGGCCAGATTGATGGCCTCCGAGGTGCCGGTCATGAGAATGCCCAACAGCATGTTGTTGCACATTTTGGCGACCTGGCCCGCGCCGGCCGGCCCGGCATGGAAATAGGTCTTGCCCATGACGTCGAACAGCGGACGCGCCTGTTCGACCGCCTCGGCCTCGCCGCCGACCATGAACGTCAGCCCGCCCGCCTTGGCCCCGTTCACGCCGCCGGAAACCGGCGCATCGAGCATGGACAGCCCGCGTTCGCCCGCGGCCGCGGCGACCTGGCGCGCGGTTTCGGCATCGATGGTGGAGCAGTCGACCAGTAGCGTGCCGGCGGCGACAGCATTCAGCAGGCCGTTTTCGCCCTGATAGAGCGTGGCGACGTGCTTGCCCGCGGGCAGCATGGAGATGACGATATCGGCGTGCTCCGCTGCGGCGGCTGCACTCTCGGCGCGCTCGGCGCCCAGTGCCACGGCGTCGGCCATGGCCTGTTCGACCAGATCGAACACCGTCAGCGCATGGCCGGCCTTGATCAGGTTGGCGGCCATCGGCGCGCCCATGTTTCCCAGGCCGATGAAAGCGATTTTATTGGCCATTCTCTCCTCCTTGTCGTACTTGTTTATCGGTTTCGCGCGCTGCCGCGTACGGCCGATCAAAGATCGGCCAGCGGGTGCTGCGCGTAATCGTCGGGCAGCGTGAAATGGGCCGCTATCTGTTCGGGCGTAACCGCATCCAGCGTGGCCGGCGACCACTGCGGGTTCTTGTCCTTGTCGACCAGCAGGGCGCGAATGCCCTCGGCGAAATCGGGCCGGCGGGTACAGGCAATGGCCATGGCGAGTTCGCGCTGAAACACCTGTTCGATCGACAGTTTCGGATCGCGGGCGAGCTGGCGATGCACCACCGCCAGCGATAACGGCGATGCGCCCGCAATGGCCTTGGCGCCGTAGGCGAACCAGTCGTCGGCTTCGGCCTGCGCGGTCAAGCGTTGGGTGAACGCCGCCACGCTGTGCGTATCGGTCAGCCGTGCGATAGTCTGTTGATTAGCGAAGAGCATGGATTCGCGCCGAGCGTTGTCGCTTTCGGCGATGTCCTCGAATTCGCGCAGACCACGCGCGAGTACCGTGTCGTCCGCCTCGCGCTCGCCCTGCCAGTCGAGCTGCGTAAGCGCAGCGAACACCGCCTCGCGCTGGCCCGAGTCGATGCGATAGTCGCCCAGGCCCAGCCAGAGCGCATCGCCCGGCTGCATGGGCGTGGTCGTCAGCCCCAGAAACAGGCCAATGCGTTGGGGCATGCGCCCCAGAAACCAGCTCGCGCCCACATCGGGAAACAGCCCGATGGTGACTTCAGGCATGGCAATCTTGCTGCACTCGGTGACCACACGATGGCTGGCCCCGGCCATCACACCCAGACCGCCGCCCATGACCGTGCCGGTTGCCCAACACAACACCGGTTTGGGATAGCGATGAATACGATGATCGAGCCGGTATTCGTGGGCGAAGAAAGCTTCGGCATCCGCGCTGGGGGCATCGCCGGTCGCGGTCATCGCCTTGTACAACCCGATGACGTCACCACCGGCACAGAAGGCTTTTTCGCCGGCACCGTGGAGCACGACACACACGATATCGTCGCGCTCGGCCCAGGCGTCGAGCTGTGCCTGCAGGCGGTCGATCATCGTGCGCGAGAGCGAGTTCAGCGCACGGGGTGCTTTGAGCTGGGCAAAGGCCACGCAATAGCCTTTGGCCGTGCTACGTTCCTCGAAGACCACGCTACTGTCGGTCGTTGCTTCGCTCATCGATTGCGGCTCCTGTCGTGTGTCCATACGGGCTCGCGTTTGCCCAGAAAGGCGGCGACACCTTCGGCGGCGTCGGCGGTTTCGAACAGCGTGCCAAAAGCCGCCCGCTCGCTCGCCAACGCCGTGGTCAGCGCCGCACCCTGACTGGCGTCGATCAGGCGCTTGCTGGCCACAAGCGCGGCCGGGCTCTGGCGGGCGGCCTGTTCGGCGAGCGCCAATGCGGCCGGCAGGCTCTCGCCGCCGGCCACGGACTGTTCGATCAGCCCGATACGCTCGGCGGTTTCTACGTCCACGGTTTCGCCGCACAGAATCAGCCGCTTGGCCCAGCCGCGGCCGATCTGGCGCGCCAGCGTGGCCGTACCGCCGCCACAGGGCAGCAGCCCGACCCGCCCTTCCGGCAAGCCCAAACGGGCATGGCGTTCTGCGATGCGAATATCGCAGGCCAGCGCGCATTCCAGCCCGGCACCCAGACACCAGCCATTGATCGCAGCGACCGTGAGCCCGGAAAAATCGTGCAGCCGGGTCACCACCGCCGCGAGCAGGCGCGTGAGTTCGCGGGCCGCGGCCGGGCTGATGCCGACATACATGTTGAGATCGTCACCGGCACAGAAGAACCGATCGCCGGTGCCGGTAATCACGAGCGTATCGATCGCGGGCTCGGCCTCAAGCGTATCCAGTTGCGCAGCCAGTTCACGCAGAATCGCGGCCGTGAAGACATGCGCCGGCGGATTGTCGAACGTGAGTATCGCCACGGGCGCGCGGCGTTCGAGCCTCGGCAGGCCGTCGCTCACCGCAGACTGTCCCCGTCGTGATCGGCCAGTACACGACGCGCGATGATCAAACGCATGATTTCGTTGGTGCCTTCCAGAATCTGGTGTACGCGTACGTCGCGCACATGGCGTTCCAGCGGATACTCGCGGATATAGCCATAGCCGCCGTGAATCTGCAGCGCGGTGTTGCAGATATCGAAACAGCGGTCGGTCGCGAAGCGCTTGGCCATGGCACAGAACGCCGTGGCCTCGCCATGTCCGGCATCGAGCCGGCTGGCCGCCAGCCAGACCATCTGGCGCGACGCGACCAGTTCGGTCGCCATATCGGCGAGTTTGAATTGCAGGGCCTGAAATTCCGCCAGCTTGCGCCCGAACTGCTGGCGTTCGCTCATGTAGCGGCGCGCCGCATCGAGCGCGGCCTGGGCCGTGCCCAACGAACAGGAGGCGATATTGATCCGCCCGCCGTCGAGGCCTTTCATGGCAATGGAAAAACCCTGGCCCTCTTCGCCCAGCCGATTGGCCGCCGGTACGCGCACGTCCTCGAAGGTGATGGTGCGTGTGGCCTGGCTGTTCCAGCCCATTTTGGGTTCCTTGCGCCCATAGCTGATGCCCGGCGCATCCGCCGGCACGGCAAAGGCGCTGATGCCACCCGCGCCGGCCTGGCCGGTACGCGCCATCACTACCAGCAGATCGGTATCGCCCGCGCCGGAAATGAAGCACTTGCTGCCGTTGAGCACATAGTCGTCGCCGTCGCGCACGGCCTTGCTCTTGAGCGAGGCCGCGTCCGAGCCCGCCCCGGGTTCGGTGAGGCAATAGGAGGCCAGCTTCTGGCCAGCCGTGAGTTCGCCACACCACTGCTCGCGCACGGTGTCGCCCCCGAACGTCGCAACCATCCAGGTCGCCATGTTGTGAATGCTGATATAGGCCGCCGTCGAGGTACAGCCGGCCGACAGGGCTTCGAAGATCATGGCGCTATCGAGCCGCGCCAACCCCAGCCCGCCCTGATCCTCGGGCGTATACAAACCACAAAAGCCCAGCTCGCCCGCCTGGGCGATCACCTCGCGCGGGAAATAGGCCTCGGCGTCCCATTGCGCGGCGTTGGGCGCGAGTGCCGAGCGGGCGAAATCCTCGGCGGCTTCACGCAGCGCGATCTGTGTCTCGTTGAGTTCGAAATCCATAAGCGGGCCTAGCGCATACTGATCGTCATATTCGGCCCCGCCGGCACATCGTCCTCGGGCCAGCGCGAGATCACGGTCTTGGTTTCGGTATAGAAACGCACCGCCTGCTTGCCATAGGCATGCAGATCGCCAAAGAACGAGTTCTTCGAGCCGGTAAAGGAGAAGAACGGCGCCGGTACGGGGATCGGCAGATTGATACCGACCTGGCCGACTTCCGTTTCGTGCTGGTACTTGCGTGCGGCCGCGCCGGACTTGGTGAAAATCGACGTGCCGTTGCCGTAGGGATTGGCGTTGACCAGCTCGATCGCTTCTTCGAGCGTATCGACATGCATCACACATAGCGCCGGGCCGAAGATCTCTTCCTGATAGATCTTCATATCGGTGGTGACGTTGTCGAACAGCGTGGGGCCGATCCAGTTCCCGTCGGGATAGCCTTCAACGGTGCAATTCGATCCGTCGAGCAGCACATCGGCGCCTTCGGCCGCCGCGCCCTGAATCAGATCGCGTACGCGATCGCGCGATTTTTGGTTGATCAACGGACCATAGGCCGCGCCCTCGTCGCCCGGCGCACCGGGGCGGATATCGGCAAGCGCGTTCTTGATGTCGTCGACCCAGTCGCGGGTCGCTTCGCCGACGAGTACGGCCACCGAAATCGCCATGCAACGCTGACCGGCCGCACCACAGGAGGAACCGACCAGCGACGACACCACCTGCTCCTTGTCGGCATCGGGCATGACGATCATGTGGTTCTTGGCCCCGGCCATGGCCTGCACACGCTTGAGGTTGTCTGTGCCTTTGCGATAGACATGCTCGGCCACCGGCACCGAACCCACGAATGACACCGCCTTGACGTCCGGGTGATCGAGAATGGCGTCCACCTGCCGCTTGTCGCCGTGGATGAGCTGCAACAGCCCCTTGGGGAAACCGGCTTCGGCGAACAGCTCGGTGAGCATGACCGGGGTGAGCGGGTCCTGCTCCGAGGGCTTGAGGATGAAGCTGTTGCCGCAGGCCACCGCCAACGGATACATCCATAGCGGGATCATGGCCGGGAAATTGAAGGGCGTGATGCCCGCACACACGCCGATCGGGTGCACATAGCTGTGCGTATCGATATTGCGGGCCACGTTCTCGGCGGTTTCGCCCATCATGTGCGTGGTCATGCCGCAGCCGTGTTCGACGACCTCGATACCGCGCCAGACATCGCCCATGGCATCGGCAAAAGTCTTGCCGGTTTCTTCCGAGAGCACCTTCGCAATGTCTTCCTGGCGTTCCTTGAGCAGGGTCTGATACTTGAACAGATAACGCACGCGCTCGACGGTGGGCACATCGCGCCAGCTCTTGAAGGCCGCCTTGGCAGATTCGACCGCCCGCTGCATTTCCTCGTCGGTAGCGACCGGCACCTGGGCGATCACTTCCTGGGTGGCCGGGTTATTGAGCTCGATCCACTCCGAAGTGGCGCTGTCGACGAATTCGCCGTCGATGAACAGCGGGACTTTCTGGCTCTGTCGAATCGTGTCGATACGGGATGAAGACATGGGCTTGTTCCTGATGGGATCACGGGTTGGCCGTATTCGTGTCGAACCGCTGAGCCTGCAGCGCAGGGGTCGAGCTGGCCGTTGAAAAGGTCATGGAAGAAACACGGTGGCAAAACGCACCGGCGTTGTGCCGCCGTCGACGCTAGCCGAGGGTGTTCGACACGGCGAGAAAACGACGGTTTGGCGAGGCGGCGGCATGAGCGTCGGCGTACGCCGACACGTGCTTAGCACTCGAGCGCTGAATGAGGCAGGCGGTACGCATTGGATCTCCTCCGTGGCGTTGTATTGGGCGGTCAGCGTTCGTTATGCGGGACACGCTGCCGTTTTTTTTGTTCGATATCGAAACAGCCCGGCACTGCCTGCTGTTTCATCGCGGCCCTGCTTTGTTTTTTGTGCCGCGTTTATAACTTATTGCCAATCAGATCACGCCGATCCGGCGTCTGAAATAGTCTTAATTGCCACCGGCTGGACAAAATTGCTTCGTGCATGATCAAGTGTCGTCTAACGCAAATTCGCCACACCCACGCGAAATTCATGTCGTGAACTTAGCGCCCCGCACACCTACGTATGCCGGTATCGAGACCTCACGCTGGCCGCTGCCGGAAACCGGACGGCGCGTGATCCTGCCGCAGAAACTCGTTGACGAAATGGCCGCCAACCCGCTGTGTCGCGACTGCCTGCCGCATGGCGTGGGGTACTACCCGAGGGCGGCGGGCCATCGCATGGGCCGCCGCAATCCGCGCGATCATCTGCTGATCTATTGCCTGTCCGGCGCCGGGGTGGCCCGGCGCGAGGGCCGGCGCCAGGCGGTACAGGCCGGCGACGTGCTGCTGCTGCGCGAAGGCGAGCGCCATAGTTATTGCGCCGACCGTCACGAGCCGTGGTCGATCTACTGGGCGCATCTGGGCGGCCATGCGGTCGCGCGTTTCTTCGACGAGATCGCGGCCGGGCACGATGACTTCGTGGTGCCGGTGGGCCTGCACCCACGCCTGACCGAGGATCTGAACCTGCTGCTGACCGTGGCGGATCGCTTCAAGAGCCAGCACTTCGTCTATGCGGCGAATCTGCTGCAGAGCATTCTGTCGTTCATGGCGCTGGTCCATCACCAGCACCGCGATCGCGGCGCGGCGCTGGATATCGATCGCGTCCAGGCCTGGTTGCAGGCCCATCTGCACGAACGCATCGATCTCGACGAATTGGTAGCCGCGACCAGCACGATCTCGCGCTATCACTTCATCCGCGAATACCGCCGCCAGACCGGCCAGACGCCCATGCAGGCTTTTCAGCGGCTCAAGATCAGCCGGGCCTGTTATCTGCTCGATATCACCGACTGGAACGTCGGCGAGATCGCCAGCGATCTGGGGTATGACGACCCCTATTATTTTTCGCGGCTGTTCAAGAAGGTCATGGGCGTGCCGCCGCGCGACTATCGGCGCGAGCATCAGGCCGGCTAAGCGCCGACTTTTAAAAATACACCGGCACGCACACAAAGCACGTACCGGTGTCTACGCACAACAACCGTCTTGAACTACTTCAGGCGCGCGCAACCCGATTCGGCCAGCGACGGGTAGGCCTGATCTCCTGGAATCGTACGCTCGACGGTGGCGACATCCCATTCGCCTTTCGACGCATCCGGGCTTTTGACCTTGAGCAGATACATATCGTGCTCGAGCAGACCGTCATCGCGGATGGTGCCGCCCTGGGCAAAGAAATCGTCGATCGGCTTGTTGCCGATGGCGGAGCGCACCGCATCGCTTTCATCCGTGCCGGCTGCCTTGACTGCATTCAGATAGGCCGTAGTCGCCGAATACAATGCCGCGTGCGGGAAGGTAGGCGTGGTGCCACCGCTGGCCAGATAGCGTTTCGCCCATTGCCGCGAGTCTTCGTCGTGATCCCAGTACCAGCCGCTGGTGAACTGCAGGCCCTTGGCCGTATCCAGGCCGAGACTTTTTACGTCGCTGATGAGTACGAGCATGCCGGCCAGCGACTGGCCACGCGAGACGATGCCGAACTCGTTGGCCTGCTTGACCGCGTTAATGGTATCGGTGCCGGCATTGGCCAGACCGATCACATCCGCGCCGGAGCTCTGGGCCTGCAACAGATACGAAGAAAAGTCATTGGTGTTCAGCGGCGCGCGTACCGAACCGACGACGCTGCCACCCAGTTCCTTGACCACATCCGAGGTATTGCTTTCCAGGGCCTGGCCGAAGGCATAGTCGGCGGTAATGAAGAACCATTTCTTGCCGCCGTTCTTGACGATGGCCGTGGCCGTACCCACCGGCAGGGCATGGGTATCGTAGCCGTAGTGGATACCGTAGGCCGTACAGGCATCGTTGGTCAGCGCCGAGGTGGCACTGCCGGTATTGATGGTGATGATGCCCTTGTTCGAGGCCAGCTGCTGTACGGCCAGACCGACCGCGCTGTTGGTCAGATCCATGATGACATCGACCTTGTCGCGATCGATCCATTCGCGGGCGGTGGACGAGGCGATATCGGCCTTGTTCTGATGATCGGCCGAGATCACCTCGATATCCTCGCCGAGCACACTACCGCCGAAATCCTTGACCGCCATCTTCACCGCAGCGGTCGCACCGGGCCCGCTGAAACCATCGGCATAGACGCCGGACATATCCCCGAGCACGCCTATGGTTACCTGGCCGTCGTCGTTGCCGGCCGCCTGGGCCGTACCGACCGTGAGCAGGCCCGCCGCCGCTACGCCCAACAGGGCGTTTCGCCATATCGTCATGGTCATCTCCTCGTTTTGTCGGTCCGTCACGGGCACGCATTGCCCGGGCCGAACCGCTTGTTGTTGTCGTTGCACAGTGCAGCACCGGCCAGAGCGTGGCCCATTCGACCTTTGGCCAATGGCCAGGCCGAGAGTTCGGGTTGCCGACATTACCGACCACCGCATCACGACGCGGCCGCACCGTTGTCGAAATCGCCCCGCACCGCTACCCGCCCGGGTAAGCTCGCAACCGTCCAGTGACTGCCATTAAGCGGGGCCGTATCGTTTTGCCTGTTTCTCGTTTGACCACCGCCGCCCGCGTGCTGGTCGCGCCACTGCTGCTTTATGCGCTGGCCGCCCTGCCGCTGCGCCCGGGTGGCAGCGCTACCTGGATGCCCATCGAGCCGGCGCTGGTACTGGCAGCCATGCTATGTGTGCCGCGCCGTGCCGAACGGGGGCTGCGCGCGCTCGTGGTTCTGGGGTATGGCCTGTTACTGGCGCTCACTACCGCGGACTGGGGCACCGGGCTTGCCTTCGGTCGTCCGTTCGAGCTGGCCCGCGATTACCGCCTGCCCGTCTTCGGCTGGAATGTGTTCGCCCATGTCGTGGGTTACGGGCTGGCCGTGGTGGCGCTCGTTGCAGCAATCGTTGTTATCGCCCTGCTGCTCTACCTGCTGTTTCGCGGCCTCGCGGTCTGGACGCGTACAGCCGGGCCGCACCGCCTGCGCTACGCGGCGCTCGTCGCAGCATTGCTGATTGCGCCCCTGACGGTCAGCCTGACGCGTTCGCAAACCGCCGCCCCGGTTTACGAGCGCATCACCCGGCATGCGCATCAGTACCTCGCGCGTCGCACCGAGCGCCGGGCGCTCCAGCGCGGCCTGCAAACGCCAGCAGTAGACGCCGGTACCGACCTCGCCCGGCTCGCCGGCAAAAACGTATTGTTCGTTTTCGTGGAGTCCTACGGGCGTACGGTCTTCGAGCGCGCACTCTATGCCGAGGCCATCGGCCCGCGGCTGCGCGCCTTCGAACACACCATTGCCGCCGCCGGATTTCGCGCACGCAGCGGCTGGCTCACCTCGCCCACGGTCGGCGGCCAGAGCTGGCTGGCCCATACCACGCTGTTGTCCGGGCTGTGGATCGACGGCCAGCCCCGCTATGAAGCCCTGATCGACAGCGACCGCATCTCGCTGAACCGACGTTTTCGCCAGGCCGGCTGGCGTACGGCAGCGGTCATGCCCGCGATCACCCGGGCCTGGCCCGAGGCCGCCTGGTTCGGCTATGACCGGGTCTATGCCAGCGACGATCTGGGCTATGAAGGCGAGCCCTTCAACTGGGTGACCATGCCCGATCAGTACACGCTGGCCGCCCTGCAGCGCGCCGAACTCGACCGCGCCAGTGGCCAGCCGGTCATGATCGAAGCCGCGCTCATTTCCAGCCATGCGCCCTGGGTGCCTATCCCGCCGCTGCTGGACTGGGCCACGATCGGCGACGGAACCGTATTCGACGACTATGCCCGCGCGGGCGATCCGCCGGTGGAGGTCTGGAAAGATCCCGATCAGGTCCGCACCCAGTATCTCAAGGCCATCGACTATTCGCTGGCCACCCTGGCCTCGTTCGTCGCCGAACGCGCACACGACGATCTGGTACTGGTCATTCTGGGCGACCACCAGCCGGCCCCCATCATCACTGGCAGCGAGGCCTCACGGGACGTGCCGATCCATATCCTCTCAACCGATCCGGCCGTGCTCGGCGCCATCGACAGCTGGCAGTGGCAGACCGGCATGACACCCGGCGCGGCAACACCCGTCTGGCGGATGGACGCCTTCTACGAACGCTTCCTGCGCGCGTTTTCGGGCGATGTCGAACCGTTGCCATCCTCCGCCGCCCCGCCGCTGCGGGCCGAATAAAGGGGCGCGTTTCCACGGGGCTAAGCGCTGCGCACTGGCTGTGCTGGCGCGCGGCGGAAACCGGGAGGCCTTCGCCCGCCCGCACGGGAAAACCGTTCCGAGTTCTCGAAACGCTTGCATCAACCGCTCGCTGAATCTATCATTCCATCGATTCATTGAATGACAGATTATCGATGACGGCTACAGCACACAGCGCCTGCGAACATTCGGTCGATCCCCAGCCACCACGGCTGCCGCTCGATGCCGATCTCTCGTTTGCCGCGGATATGTTCAAGGCACTCGCCGACCCCGATCGCCTGCGCCTGCTGGCACGGCTGGCCGACGGCGAGACGTGCGTTACCGAGCTGGCCGCGCTGGAAGACCAGAAGGTCACGACCGTATCGGCGCGACTCAAGCTGCTGCTTGGCGCACGCCTGGTCAGCCGCCGGCGTGAGGCCAAGCATATGTATTACCGACTCACCGACGATCACGTACTGCAGATCGTCATCACGGCCCTCGAACATTCAGCCGAGGACACCGTCTCGCGCTGATGCGCGAACGCAGCCTCGAATCATTCACGCCAGGAGTTCAGCATGACCGAATGCAATCACGACCATCACCAGCCCCATCCGCATACCCATGGCCCGGAGTGCGAGCACACCGGCGTGCGCCATGGTGACCATGTGGACTATCTGCATGACGGCCATCTGCACCACCCGCACGGTGATCATGTGGACGAACACGTGATCGAGGTGTCGGACAAGAACCCCGACCAGTGCACCCCGGCCCACGACTGCGGCGGCCATGACGCGTCGCACACGCATGGCCCCGGCTGCGGCCACGAGGCGGTTCCGCATGGTGACCATATCGACTACCTCGTCGACGGCCACCTGCACCACCCGCACGGCGATCATTGCGACGATCACGGCCCGATCGAAGTCGTCAACTAAGCCGTCGATCCGCAGGGCTTGTAACATGCCCGGACGCCGGCTCGTCCGGTTTTTTTGGGCGCGGGATACCGAAATCAGCAGACATCCTGGCTTAAAAAATGTAACGTTATAGCGTCCCTGACCTGCCTGCCGATTCATGCTCTGTATTCGCGATCTGGAGCACCGCTATACCGACGTGCCCGTTGTACGCCTGGCACATCTGGATGTGGCCGCCGGCGAACAGCTGGCGATTCTCGGCCCCTCTGGCAGTGGCAAGTCCACAGTGTTGCATCTACTAGCGGGCGTACTCACGCCGACGCGTGGCGAAATCCATGTCTGCGGACAGTCGCTTTCGACAATGGGCGAAGCCGCCCGCGATCGTTTTCGCGGCCGCCATATCGGGCTGGTTTATCAAAGCCTGCACCTGATCGCCGCGCTTTCGGTGGCGGACAATCTGGCCCTGGCACGCTATCTTGCCGGCCTCGCGCCGGACGCGGCCCGTATTGACGATACGCTCGAACGCGTGGGCCTGGCCGCCTTCAAGGCCTGCTACCCGGCCCAGCTCAGCCAGGGGCAACGCCAGCGCGTGGCACTGGCGCGTGCGCTGGTCAACGAACCGCGGCTGATCCTGGCCGACGAACCCACCTCCAGCCTGGACGATGCCAACGCCGAGCGCGTAGCCACGCTGCTGATCGAGCGGGCCCGGGCCGCGGGTGCAGCGCTGGTGGTGACCACGCACGATCGCCGCCTGGCCGATCGCTTTGAACGCCGGCTCACGCTCGGCGATGCCGCGGTGGTGGCATGAATCTCTGGCGCTTGAGCCTGGCCTATCTACGCCATCAGAAACTCACGGCCGCGTTGAACGTGTTCCTGCTGGCACTCGGCAGCGCCATCATCGTGGTCCTGCTGCTGGCATCGACCCAGCTCAAGGACAACCTGGTACGCGATGCCGGCGGGGTGGACCTGGTGCTGGGGGCCAAGGGCTCGCCGCTGCAGCTGATTCTGTCGAGCATTTATCATATCGATGCGCCCACCGGGAACATCGATTTCGCCGAGGCCCGGCGCTGGTCTCGCCACCGGCTGGTCGACCGTGCGATCCCGGTCGCGCTCGGCGACAGCGTGCAGGGTTTTCGTATCGTCGGCACCAGCGACGACTTCCTGCCGCTCTACGATGCCGAGATCGAGGATGGCCACGGCTGGCGTGCACCCATGCAAGCCGTGCTGGGTGCACAGGTCGCGGCTGCTACGGGCCTGTCGGTGGGCGACACTTTTGCTGGCGTGCATGGCTTTGCCGCCAGCGGCCATACCCATGATGATTCTCTCTATCGCGTAGTCGGGGTGCTTGCGCCTACGCGCAGCGTGATCGACCGGCTGGCGCTCACCGATGTACGCAGCGTCTGGGCACTGCATGGCGGCCTCGGTCACGATCATAACCATGCGGACGAAGACGCGCACGCCGCCGATGACCATGACCATGAACATGAGCACGAGCACGACGAAGCGCATACCCACGGACACGCCGAACAGCCGGGCTCCCCTGATCACGACAATCACGACAATCACGAGCGGCAAGCAGCCGCCGAGCAGGCGCCCCTGCCGTCGATCCTGGACCCGGACTTTCCAGCCACGGGCCGTCAGATCACCGCGCTGCTGCTGATTTCCGACTCGCCGCTGGCGGGCCTGACGCTGCCACGGCTGATCAACCGTGTCTCCAGCCTGCAGGCGGCTGCGCCGGTCGCCGAAATCACCCGCCTGCTGGGGCTGATCGGCTTCGGCCTGGACACGCTCGCCGCCTTTGCCGCGCTGATGATCGTAGCCGCCGCGCTGAGCGTATTCGTCGCGCTTTACAACGCCCTGCGCGCACGGCGCGTGGACCTGGCCATGATGCGCTCGCTGGGCGCTTCCCGCGCGCAACTTCTGCGCCATATCCTGCTCGAAGGTCAGATGCTCGCGCTTGGTGGTAGCACGCTGGGTTTACTGATCGGACATCTGGTGACCGAGGGATTGGGGTTATGGCTGGAAGACGCACAACTGTTTCATCTGACCGGCTGGGCCTGGCAGCCCGCGGAATGGGGCCTTCTGGTGATGGCCGTGGTCGTGGGCCTGCTGGCAGCACTCGTGCCGGCGATTCAGGCCTATCGGGTGGATATCGCCCGTACGCTGGCCGGCGAATGAGTGGTCTCGCGCGGGGGTGCGGCCTGCTGCTAGGCCTGGCGGTCGCGCTGTTGGCCAGCTCGGCCTGGGCGAATGAGCCCGCGTCCATCGACCTGATCTACGAACAGCTCGCACCGAGCGACGGCGCGCCCGTGATCCCGGCCATCAAGAACGACATTGTCTACCTGGCCGCCGAGGTCCGCGACGCCGACGGCGAGCTGCTCGACGATGTCCCCATCAGCTTAAGTTCCACCCGCGACAACGCACTCGTCGGCCCCGAGCCGGTGACCCGCGACGGCGGCTATACCGATCTGGCCCTCGTGGCCCGTTCGCTGGGGCGCGATACGCTCACAGTGTCGGCCGGCTCGGTTTCTACCCAGATCGGCCTCGACGTGCGCGAACCCGATGCGGTGGACGACTATGCCAGCGCTCTGGAAGGCATCGACGACAGCGATAATGTGCTGGGCTGGGCGGCGCTGATGCAGGCCCAGATCGACTATGACGAACAGTTTCGCGTATCTGCGACCTACCCGGCGGCACTGAAAGAGCGCTTCGGCCAGAGCGTGCGCCTAGTCGGCTATATGCTGCCCATGCAGATGTCCACCACCCAGACCCGGTTCATCCTCTCGGCCAATCCGCCGGTGTGCTTTTTCCATATGCCGGGCGGCCCGGCCACCGTGGTGGATGTGCATACCCAGCGCGCCATGGAAATGACCTGGGAGCCGGTGGTCGTTGAAGGCACGCTCCAGGCCGAAACCCAGACCGACGACGGCCTGCTCTATCGCCTGACCGACGCCCGGCTCGTCAACCGCTAGCACCGGTCGACATCGCCGGGCGCGGGTCACCGCCCGGCGGCCCTTGCCAGCACCGATCCTTTCGAAGCCCGACCGGTCTGCATGTTTGACAAGGTTGACATGTTATAACGTCCTTAACAGAACCCAAGGGTTTGCAAATGAAAACGCGTGCTGCCATCGCCTGGGCACCCAACACCCCGCTCGAGATCGAAGAAGTCGATCTGCAAGGCCCCAAGGCGGGCGAAGTCCTGGTGCGTATCGTCACCACCAGCCTGTGTCATACCGATATGTTCACCCTTTCGGGGCGCGACCCCGAGGGTAATTTCCCCTGCATTCTCGGCCATGAAGGCTGCGGTATCGTCGAAGATGTCGGCAAGGGCGTAACCTCCGTCAAGGAAGGCGACGTGGTGATCCCGCTCTACCAGCCGGAGGACCCGAACTGCCCCTATATCAAGTCGGGCAAGACCAATCTGTGCCAGACCATCCGCAAGACCCAGGGCCAGGGGCTGATGCCCGACGGCAGCAGCCGCTTTTCCTACCGCGGGCAGATGCTGCACCACTATATGGGTACATCGACGTTTGCCGAATACACCGTGCTGCCCGAGATCGCCGTCGCCAAGATCGACCCGGCCGCGCCGTTGTCCAAGGCCTGTGTCATGGGCTGTGCCGTGCCCACGGGCGTGGGCGCGGTACGCAATACGGCCAAGGTCCAGCCCGGGGACACGGTCGCCGTATTCGGCCTGGGCGCGGTCGGCATGGCCGTAATCCAGGGCGCGGTTCTCCAGGGTGCGGGCCGCATCATCGGCATCGATATCAACCCCAACAAGTTCGCCCTGGCCGAATCACTGGGTGCGACCGAGTGCATCAATCCGCGTGATTATTCCGAGCCGCTGCACGAAGTCATCATCGACATGACCAACGGCGGCGTGGATTTCTCCTTCGAATGTGTCGGCAGCGTGGCGCTGATGCGCGCGGCGCTGGAGTGCTGCCACAAGGGCTGGGGCGAGAGCATCATCATCGGCGTGGCCGGTGCCGGCGAAGAAATATCGACCCGGCCGTTCCAGCTGGTCACCGGCCGGGTATGGCGTGGCTCCGCCTTCGGCGGCGTGCTGGGTCGCTCGGAGCTGCCCGGCATGGTCGATGAATGGCTCAACGGCACCATCGACGTGGACCCGTACATCACCCACAACATGGACCACGAGCAGCTCAACACGGCATTCGAACTGTTACGCAGCGGCCAGGCCATTCGTTCGGTGATTCACTATCGCGACGAGACCCTCACCCCGGATCTGCCGGGCGAACTGGTCACATCCCGAAACGCGGTCGTCGAACCCGCCTGATACGACACGTCGCGAACCGGCCCGCTGCATGGCTCATGCGGCGGGCTTTCGACCAGTCCGATCCCAAAACTGCTGCAAGAGGTCGCCATGACAGCGCATAACGACGTCGTTCCCCGCCGCTACGAACAGTGGCGTCACTGCATCACGGTCGACTGCGGTATAGCATTGACCCCGGCCTATATCGAACAACGGCTGCACGCGCTGCGCGATGACGCGGATTACGCTACCCGGCGATTCATCGAAGTCTATGGCGCGGCCCACCATCGTGCCGTCATCGGCTGGTTCGAACGCGCGGCCGCCGAGCTGAACGCCACCGATCCGGCACGCTGACAGGCCCGAGCGCCGAAACACCCCGCCCCTTCAACCGCTAATGCCCGCATCCGCCGACACGCCCATTCCCATCACCCTGCTGACCGGCTTCCTGGGCAGCGGCAAGACCACCCTGCTCAACCAGCTGGTACGCCAACCCGGCATGAACCGCACGCTGGTGGTCATTAACGAATTCGGCGAAATCGGCCTGGACCATCAGTTGTTCAGTGCCAGCCACGAAAGCGAACTCGTCGCACTCGACAGCGGCTGCCTGTGCTGCACGGTACGCGGCGATCTCGTACGTACCCTGCGGGATGCCACCTGGCGCTTCGCACGCGACGGCGAACGCCATTTCGACCGGCTGGTGATCGAAACCACCGGCCTGGCCGACCCGGCGCCGATTCTGCATACCCTGATGACCGATGCCCGTATCGCCCGCGCCTACCGGCTGGACGGGGTGGTTACTTGCGTTGACGCCGTCCACGGTCAGGCCAGCCTCGATGCCCACGACGAGGCGATGAAGCAGGCCGCCATGGCCGACCTGCTGCTACTGACCAAAGCCGATCTCGCCGATACCGCGACGCTGGCCAGCCTGCGCGCACGTCTCGGCGCGCTCAACAACGGTGCACGCCAGCTCACGGTGACCCACGGCCATGTCGATGCCAGCGCACTGACCGATCTCGGCATTGACCCGCAAAGCGCACATGGGGCCGATATCGAACGCTGGCTGGGCAACTCCCCGGCCGCAAAGACACCCCAGCCGGCTACTACCGGCCTGCGCCTGGGCCCGGCCGTGGCGACCCCGGCGCCCACGCTTGCGCCAACGTCGGTCGGCAACGATCCGAATCGCCACGACGATCGCGTGCGTGCGCACTGCTTTACCTTCGATACGCCCATCGACGCCGATCGCCTCGAGGTATGGCTGCAGCTGATGGTGTCGCTCATGGGCGAGCGCATGCTGCGTATCAAGGGCCTGATCCATATTGCCGGCGAAGCCCGACCCGCCGTCATCCACGGGGTGCAGCATATCTTTCACCCCATGACGTGGCTCGACGTCTGGCCGGACGAAGATCGACGCTCGCGACTGGTATTCATTACCCGCGATATTCCGCGCGAGTCGCTGACGGGCATTCTGGCCGCGCTGGACAGTACGGCATAGCCTGGGCTCGCGCTTGAGTCGGCACGCCCGCGCAACGCAGCGCGCCCGCAATCGAAACACGGAACGCCCGTCGCGATAGCCTTTGAAGTATCTACCGGCAAAAGAATCGATGACTTTTCGGGTCAAGCGAGCGCGTAAAACCACGCGAGTCGCAACCCGCAGCCACGAAGCTTAAAAACAAACGACTAACCGGTACCCGCCCTTCCTTTTAATCGCGTCCTGGTTATCCACGAAATCAAGCAGGCGCCGGGAAGCAATGCCCAGCCTCGATCGATCTGTCTTTCGCCCTATTCGCGTTCCTTCGCGTTCATTTGCGGACAACCTGCGTGATTAAGAACAGCCAGCTGAGTTTCATGGATGCTCAGAAACGGCGTTGAGACCACTGACCACGTCCGCTGTTTCGATGGCGGATAGCCAGCGCGATAAAAAGGCCCCGGCGTCGCGAGCAAACGCGCGCCGGGACAGACGGACGACCGGTTGTTGCAGAAGGCGTTTAGTGGGCGGCGAGCTGCCAGCGCGGGAACGGGTCGTCGAACTCGCGCCACATGTCGGGCCCGCCCATGCATTCGGCCTCGGTCAGCAGACAGGCATCCAGGCGCTCGATCAGCGCGGCTTCATCCATGCCCATGCCGATGATCACGATCTCCTGGCGCCGATCGCCGTAGAGCGGGTCCCAGAGCGCTTCGACGCTGGCCCGTGCTTCGGCATCTTGAGGTGCCTGGCCCGCCCGGTCGCTGGCCCACCACAGACCGATCGCCTGGTGGGTGAGCGCGCCGCCGGCCTGGGCCATTTCGCCGACGAAATCGGGCCGCGTGGCCAGCCAGAACCAGCCCTTGCTGCGCAGCACGCCGGGCCAGTCGTCGTGGAACAGTTCGAGCAGACGCTTGGGATGAAACGGCTGGCGGCGCCGATAGACGAAGCTGCTGATGCCGTATTCCTCGGTTTCAGGCGTATGCACGCCCTGCAGCTCTCGTACCCAGCCCGCCGACATCGCCGCGCGGTCGAAGTCGAAACGCCCGGTGCCGACGATATCGCTGGTGGCGACTCGGCCGTGTTCGACCTCGATCACCTGCGCCGCCGGATTGAGCGCAGCAATCACACCACGCGCCGCGCGGCGTTGCTCCGGCGTGGCCAGATCGGTCTTGTTGAGCACGATGACATCGGCAAACTCGATCTGATCGACCAGCAGATCGACCACGCTGCGTTCGTCTTCTTCGCCCAGCGACTCGCCGCGATCGCCGATGAAGTCGGCGCTTTCATAGTCGGCCAGCAGCGCGGCGGCATCGACCACGGTGGCCATGGTATCCAGACGCGCCACGTCGGCCAGCGAAAAGCCGTCTTCGTCGCGTACCGCGAACGTGGCTGCGACCGGCATGGGCTCGGAGATGCCGGTGGATTCGATCAGCAGATAGTCGAAACGCGCTTCTCGTGCCAGCCGTGTGACTTCGGCGAGCAGATCGTCGCGCAGGGTGCAGCAGATGCAGCCGTTGGAGAATTCGACCAGCTTTTCGTCGACCCGCGACAGCGCGCCGGTATCGCGGATACGGGCGGCGTCGATATTGATCTCGCTCATGTCGTTAACGATTACGGCCACACGCAGCCCGTCGCGGTTGGCGAGTACGTGGTTGAGTACGGTGGTCTTGCCCGCGCCGAGAAAGCCCGAAAGCACGGTGACCGGCAGGCGTGTATCACGCATATCCAATCCTCTTGAAAACGTCTGGGGTAAGATTCAGCGCGCCGCGCGAAACGCGCGCTCGCGCAATTCGGCGTCGGTCTTGACGTCGGCACAGGTGGTCGCAGTGGGCCGGGCCAGCAGGCGCTCGACGCCGATCGGCTCGCCGGAGACCTCGCACCAGCCGTAATCGCCGTCGCGAATCAGCCGCAGCGCGGCGTCGATCTTGTTGCGCAGCTGGGCTTCGCGATCACGCAGGCGCAGGTCCAGCCAGCGTGTCTCCTCGGCCAGTGCACGATCGCCCGGATCGGCGAGCGAGGTATTGTCGTTGAGCCGTTCGCGAATCTCGCGTTCGCGTACGAGCACTTCTTCGCGCAGCTGCAACAGCCGCCCGCGAAAGAACTCGAGCTGGTCCGGGCTCATGTACTGGTTGGCGGGCATGGCCCGGAGTTCATCTTCTGTCATGACTTTATACGTCATAACATAACAATTAAACTATATAGAAGCTGTCAAGCATCGAGTTCGCGGCACGCAGACGGCTCAACCCAGAACGAGTTTCAGCCCGAGCATCAGCAGGATGCCGATCGCGACCGGCAGCCAGATATGCCAGCCCGGCGTGTCGGGACTGGCAGAGGCCGGCCCCTCAAGCGCGACACATTCCAGCCCCACGTGTAGAAATACCCCGGCGGCAAGCCCCTGGGCGAGCGCCCCCACCCCGACCGAGGGCGGTAGTACGCCGGTGGCCATGGCCGCGAGCGCGGCAACGATTCCCACCGCACAGGCCGGTAGCAGGATTCCGGCCAGCGCCCCGTCGTTGGCGCGCAGCCGCCGTGCGACCGCATAGCCGGCCGGAAACTTGTGGGCCACGATGACGCTGCCTACCCATAACCCCAGGCTCGGCGTCTGCGCATACAGCATACCGATCACCACGCCTGCGCCGGCCGAATGCACGGTCAGCGCCAGCAGGCTGGATTCGCCCAGCGCCCCGGGGCGCCAGGCCTGGAAGCGACAGGCGCGATGCAGGGCCAGACCGAACAACAAACCGAACGACACGCCCACGCCCGCCAGCCCCGCATCCAGGGAGACGGCCTTGGGCAACAACAGAATACAGGCGGCCGCGATCATCGCGCCGCCGGCCACCCCGTCCAGACCCTGCCAGAATGCACTCGTACCCTGCGCCCGATAGCCGAGCACGCCGCCGGCCAGCATGGCCACACAGGCAATCAGGGCGATCGAGGCGACCTTCGTATAGCCGGAAAGCGCCGCAAAGCCGACCGCGACGATAAACACCGCCGCGATCGTATAGCCAGCGCTACGCCCCGGCCGATCGACCGGAACATCCGCCACCGATCGCGTCATTGCAGGTTACGACCGCGCCCGCGATTGCGCGGACCGGCCTGGCTCGATGGGCGAGCCCGACACCTGCCTGCCCGTGTTTCAATACCCATCACGCCTAGAACGGCAGGCGCGCGGTCAGGCGCACATCGCGGCCGGGCGACAGGGCATAGCCCTTATAGGTATCCAGAAAGCCGCGATAGTCCTCGTCCAGCAGATTGTGGATGGCCATATCCAGATGCACCGTCTGGCCACCGATTTGCGGCGAAAAGCCGGCGCCGAGATCGACCAGATAGTAATCGTCGGTCGACGCCGAGCCGAACGGCGCGTTGTCGAACTGGGCAAACGGCTCGCCCGGGGCGGCATCCTTCGAGGCGTAGTAACGCACGCTCACCGAGGCCCGCGGATCGCGCAGCCAGCCCTCGCTGGCTGGCTTGAACTGGGCGCCAACGCGTACGTTATCGGCCGGCAGCAACGGCAGTTCGTCGTCGTTGTCGCGACGTTCGCCGTTGACGGTTTCCGCCGCCAGACTGAGTGTCATCCAGGCATTGACATCTTTCTCGATCGACAGCTCGGCGCCGGTGAGCACGGCATCGGCCTGGGCATTTTCGAGCACGGGCAGGCCGTTGACCGCACGCCCGGTGTCCTGCAAAAAGATGTAGTCGTCGATGGCATTGCGATACACCGTGGCCTTGGCCCGTAGCGTATCCGAGGCCCAGCGTAGCGACAGATCGGTATTCAACGAGGTTTCCTCGTCGAGATCGGCATTGCCCTGCTGAAAGGCCGCCACGCCGCCGTGCTGGCCGGCGACATACAACTCGAACAGGCTCGGCGCGCGAAAGCCGCGGCCCACATTGGCCGCCACCGACAGCTGTTGGGTCAGGCTATAAATACCACCGAGCGAACCGGTGATCACGTCATAGGTCTGTTTTTCCGCGTCGATCACGCTCTGCGACGGATTGGCCGTCTTCGAGGCCTCGCCCTCGACTTCGTGATGGTCGTAGCGCAGCCCGGCCTGAAGCAGCAGATCGCCGATGCCTTTTTCCTCGAAGGCGAAGATGGCGGCGTTGTCGACCGTACCGCCCGGCGAGAGCTGGGTGGTGCCGCGCGATACCTGATCCTTGGTGACATATTCGATACCCACGGTGCCGCCGTCCAGGCCGAGCACGGGCCCGTGCTGGCCCTCCAGACGCGCGGTGTACTGATCGAATTCGATATCGATCGCGTCGTCGAAACCGGCCGCTCGCGGCGTACCGGCCGCATTGGAGCGACGCCGATTGTTCTGCCAAACGAGTTTGGGCTTCCAGGTTATGCCACCGGCCTGCTTGTTACCGGCCAGCTCGACCTGTTCGTTATCGATGTACTGGCCGATGCCCTCTTCGCCCGCCGAGGGCGGGCGCGTGCCGGCCGGCGGCGGCAACAGGAAGTTGTGTTCGTCGTTGAAGCGGCTGTAGCGCGCAGTCCACTCGCCGCCGTCGTCGTCGCGATAGCCCAGCGCGAAATCGCCGTTGACCTGATCGAAATCGGTATAACCGAGCTTGCCGGTATAGGCCGGCGCATCGCGGTAGCGCTCGGCCGGCGGCGGCGGGAAATAGGTCGTCTCGTCGGGCGTTTCGATATCGCCCGCGCTGCGCCGAATGAGGCCCGCGGCATAACCGAAGCGGCCATTGCCGCCGGTGGCCTTGATGCCGGTATCCCACTGGTCGTTATTGGTCGAATAGCGGGTGAGCGCCTCGCCTTCGACCGGCGTATCCCAGGCGATTTCCGGCGGCAGCAGGTTGATCGCCCCACCCAGCGCGCTCGAGCCGTACAACACGCTCGAGGCCCCGCGTACGACTTCCACCCGATCGACCAGGAAGGTGTCGGTGGTCGGCATATGGCGTACGCCGAACTGCTGATGATCCACGCCCACACCATCGGACAGAATCTTGATGCGCTCGCCCGAAAGCCCACGAATAACCGGTTTGCCGACACTATTGCCGGTGCTGATCGAATCCACGCCGGCCAGATCCTCGACCGCTTCGCCCAGATTGCTGGCGCCCTTGGCTTCGATAGCGTCGGATTCGACCACATCGACATCCGCTGCCTGCGACAACGGACTGCCCGGCAGCGGCGCGCCCGTCACCGAAATCGGGCCCAGTTCCTGCTGCTCGGCGCCCTGGCCCGGCAAGGCCAGCGTGTCGACATCGCTACCGGCCGCCCACGCCGACACCGGCACGCACAGCAGCGCCAGACAGACAGCCGAACGCCGCCACGGCCGCTGTACCGCGACCGGCCCGTATTGATAGTTCCCCCGCATGACGTCCCCAACCAAATATAAAATGAAATAACATTACATTTATATCATGTGAGTAAACCCCAGCCCAAACGGTGCTTCACCCCTGCACGTGGCGTAGCCCGGCCCAGAACACCGACCAACTCGAAGCCAGACGGCGCCGATACTCGGCTTCGTCGTAAATGAAGCGCTGGCTGTAGAGGCCGTCCATCAGGCAATAGAAGGCATCGAGAAAGGCGCGCTCGCCAATATCGCGCCAACAGCCCTCGCGCTGGCCCTGGAGGTAGAGATCACGCAGGGCGCTATCGATACGGCGTTCGTTGGCGGCGTTGATGTCACGGATCTGGGCAGCGAGCGCCTCCGGCGGAAACAGTAGGCAGCGTTTGTAGAACGCGCCCTGGGACTCGGTGAAGATGAACCCGCTCAAATCCTCGACGAGCGCATGCAGCCGGGTCTTCACATCGGCTTGGGCATGCCGCGCAAGGCTTGTGTCCTGAACCACGAAGAAGGCGGCCTCGACCTGGGCCACGAGATCGAGAAACAGCGCCGCCTTGCTGTCGATATGGTTGTAGAGCGAGGGCTTGCGAATGCCCACCCCGTCAGCGATCTGCGCAAGCGTGGTGGCTTCATAGCCCTGGCGTGCAAACAGCGCGAGGGCAACTGTTTCGATACGTTCGGCGGTCGATGCGGCAGCGTCGTTCATCGCGCCCATTCTAGCGCGGCCGGGATTACCGAGCCGGCCTTGCACTCCGATTGTACTCGGCTATACTAACGACCGTTAGTTAGCGAGGAGCGAACAATGTGGAATCTGATCTGGCTGATCCTGGCGGCCGCCGCGGAAGTTGGCTGGATTTCCGGGCTCAACGCCGCGGATAGCGTGATCGACTGGCTCGCCACCGGCGCCTGCGTGATCGCCAGTTTCGGCCTGGCGCTGGTTGCCGCACGCCGGCTGGCCGCAACCACGGTCTATATCCTGTTCGTCGGCCTGGGTACGGCCGGCACCACCCTGCTCGACCATTTCGCCTTCGGCATGCATTTCGACCCGGCCGCGCTGGCCTGGCTAACGCTGCTGCTGGCGGCGGTCTGCGGGCTCAAGCTCACCGCCACATCGACCGCGAAGACCGCGTCATGAGCTGGCTGGCCCTACTCTGTGCCGGGGCTTTTGAAATCGTGGGCGTGGCCGGTTTCGAACGCCTGACCCGGCGCGTTTATCTCTCTGGTCTCGTGCTGGGCGTGGGCGGCTTCGGCCTGGGGCTAACCTGTCTGCATTACGCCATGCACAGCATTCCCATGGCCATGGCCTACGGCGTGTTCACCGGCGTGGGCGCGGTGGGCAGCACCCTGCTGGGCATCCTGTTCTGGGGCGATTCCGCCCGCCCGGCGCGGCTTGTGTGCGTATTGGCAATCGTGGTCGCAGTTATCGGGCTCAAGAGCAGTTATTGACGCTAGCGAGCTCCGGCCGGCGCGCAAGTCCGCAAATGAACGCTAAAAGCGCAAATAAGGGTTAGCGATTCGACCCGCGTCTTTTGCACGCGCCACAGAAACCGTGCCCTGTTGGCTTACGGCCTGTCGGCCTAAGCCAACCTACGCGGCTTCGGCCGACGCCCCATAAAGTCCGGAGATGGGTACCAAGGACGCAGGCTGGATTAGCGCAGCGTAATCCAACAGGGAACGCAGCCCGCGGGGCCGATTGCCAACGCTTTCAACCCCGAGGCGGGCTTTCCATGTTGGCTTACGTCCTGGCGGCCTAAGCCAATCTCCGCGGCCTCGTGCTAACAGCAGCCACCGGCCTCGGCTGGCGCGGGCACATTTTCATCGAAAGGCAGTGTCGTGCCACAGCCGGCAAAGATGCCGTAATGGGTATCGAAATTGCCGATGAACTCGAAATGCGCAGCGAAACGGCTCTCGGCGAGCATGCGCCAGGTATTGCCGCAGACGGGAAATACCCGGCCTGTTTCGATTCTGTGGTGGCCATCGAGCACGAAGGCATCCGGCATGTCGGCGAGCGTGCCGTGGTAGATCACGGCCTGACCGTAGTCCTCACAGGCCGGCTCCAGCGCATCGATATTGAATAGCCGATAGGTCGCCGAATAGAAACGAATATTGCCCAGACGTGCTTCGATGGCCGGGTTGTCGATGCCCAGGCGTCGCGATTCCACCAGACGCGGGTCGCCAAAGCCACTGGCACGGGCGAGATTTTCGAAATCGTTCCAGTAGAGCGCGCCGGCCAGACATTCGCCGTAGAGTACCGGATCGCGTGCCAGCTCGGCCGGCACGCGGCGGTCGGCATAGACATCCGAAAAATAGAATTCGCCGCCGGGTTTGAGCAACCGTTTGACGTCGGCCAGCACCTTGGCCTTGTCGGTACTCAGGTTGATCACGCAGTTCGAGATCACGATATCGAAGCTCGCCGGCGCCAGGTCGAGTTCGTCGAGCGCCTCGATATAGCCCTTGAGAAAACGCACATTGGAGCGCTCGAAGCCGAAGGCCTGACGATGGTAGTCCTGATGGCGGCGGGCGACTTCCAGCTGTTCGTCGGTCATGTCGACGCCCACGACTTCACCCGTTTCGCCCACCAGGGCGGACAGCAGATAGACATCACGCCCGCTGCCACTGCCGAGATCGAGAATACGCATGCCCTCAAGCGCGGCCGGTGCCACCAGACCACAGCCGTAGTAGCGGCTGACCACTTCGTCGTGGAGCTTGGCCAATACCGGCTTTAGATGCGCCGGCGGGGCCTGATCGCAGCAGGCCGTGGTGGCCAGATCCTGACTGCCGGTGAGCTGACGGCCGTAGTAGTCCTTGACCTCGTCACGCATGATCACTCGTGTGCAGAACAACAGGCGACACAGCATATATTAATCCGGTGCCCAGACAGCTGACCTTGTCCGCTGTTTTCAAACGCGTCGCGACGTTTTGCCGCAGCGCCCGGCTCAGGTCGGCAAGACGCCGCGGCGTACGGACTCGGTCACCGATTCCTTGGGCGGACGCTGACGATGGCGGCGTTCGCGTCGCCCGCCGGGCCCGGGTGTATCGTCGTCGGGAATACGAAAATAACCGATCGCCTCGCCCAGCAGATCGGCTTCGCGATTCAGGCGATCAGCAACCTCGCGCGTGGTTTCGATGGATTGCGCCGAGGCGGCCATTGCCTGCTGCATGGCGCGAATGCCCTCGTCGAGCACATCGAGTCCGACCTGTTGGCCCCCGCTCGAGGCGCTGATTTCATGCATGCGCTGCTGGATCTGTTCGAACACGTCGACCACAGCCTGCATACGTTCGGCGGCGCGCTCGACATCGTCGACCCCGGTTTCGACATGGCCGAGCGAATGCTCGACGCGTTCGCGGATCGCGCGTGCCACATCGCTGCTGCGCTGGGAGAGCGTGCGCACCTCGCCAGCCACCACCGCGAAACCGCGCCCCTGCTCGCCCACGCGGGCCGCTTCCACCGACGCATTGAGCGCGAGCAGGTTGGTCTGTCGGCTGATCGCATCGAGTTCGCCGAGCAGCCGGGCGATATCGCGCGCGCTTTCGTCGACCCGGGCCATCGTATCGTCCAGGCGCTGTACGCTCTGGGCACTCTGATCGAGCGCGCCGCCCACATTCGTGGCCAGTTCCCGGGTCTGCTCGGCCTGGCCGGTGCTTTCACGGCTGGCGCTGGCCAGCGTTTGGGTGCTCTTGGTCATGCGCTCGATATGCACGCCGCTGCGCTCGGCCTGAAGCCGAAGCTTTTGTTGTGCCTGCGTGGCATCGCCGCTGAGCCGGCGTACTGCATCCGCGGCCTTGCCGGCCGTGGCCAGGCGTTGCGAAAACCGCGCCTGCAGACGCGCGACCGCCGCGATCGCCGGACGTTGCAGGCGCGCCGCTGTAAACGCCTGGGTGAGCGTGCCGCGTTCGGCGACTTCGGCGAACACCTGGATATCGCACAGATCCCGAATGGCCCGCCCCGACAGCCGCGTCAGATACACGAGCACACCGGCATAGGCCAGCAGCACACTCACGTGCATCGCCAGCCGGCGCACCAAGGCCGCCGTATCGCCCGGCTCGGCATAGAACGTGACCAGACCGCGTGATTGCAGATAAGCAAACAGGCACGCATGCAGGATCGCCATGGCGGTTGCCGCGACGATGACACGCCAGTCGGCATAGGCGACCAGGGCCAGCAGCCCGATGAAAATTCCCAGATGCGCTTCGACCATGCCGCCGGTCTGTTCGACCAGCAATGCCGCGAGCACGACGAACTGCAGCGCGAGCATGAACGCGCTCGCCCGCGTGCCGGGGGCGACAGAGACGACCAGCAGGCTCAACGCTGCGCTCGGCACGATCACGGCCAGCGCGAGCAGCAGGCTGGCCGTGACCAGCCCCACGCCGACACACAGCAGAATGAACCCGAGCGCGATCCAGACCATATGCAGGTGGATGCGCTGTCGATAGACACTCATGAGGGAGTCGGTCGCGTCTTGCATGCCATTCTCTTCGCGCGCCGAGCGCATGTTTGCGTTCGTTTACGCCTTATATCCTGACAGCGGATAGCGGCCGCGGGCCGCGATTCTTGAATAGCGCGCGACCGGCGACCCGGCGATGCTAGAATCGCCGGCCTGGATCCCAACGAGTGGCCTTCGTGGACAAGAAACTGCTGGATATTCTGGTGTGCCCGGTATCGGGCGCGGCGGTCACGCTGGCCGATCAGGACACGCTCACCCGGCTGAACGCGCGGGTCGAGTCCGGCCAGGCACGCTATGCCGACGACAGCCCGGTCGACGCCCCGCTCGAGGCCGCGCTGGTCACCGCCGACCGGCATACCGCCTATCGCGTAGACGACGGCATTCCGGTGATGCTGCCCGAGCGCGGCATCGACTTGTCGAGCCACGCCTGAAGACAATCCCGGCTGCCACGGCCCGGCATAGCCGAGACCGTGGACTCGTACGAAACGTTCACAGGTCATAAACTGGGGCAAATTCCTACCTGCCTCGCCGCATGACCGATTATCTGATTGCGAACGCCTGTCTCGTTAACGAAGGCCAGCGCAGCGAAGCCGATGTGCTGATTCGCGACGGGCGTATCGAAAAGATCGCCCCCCATATCGCTGCCCCGTCCGATGTCGAAGTCATCGATGCCCGGGGGCACTACCTGTTGCCCGGCATGATCGACGACCAGGTGCATTTTCGTGAGCCAGGCCTGACCGACAAGGCCGATCTGGCCAGCGAATCGGCCGCGGCGGTGGCCGGTGGCATCACCAGCTTCATGGACATGCCCAACGTCAAGCCGCCGACCGTCGACCACGACGCGATGGTGGCCAAGCATGCGCTGGCGAAAGGCCGCTGCACGGCGAATTACGGTTTCCACTTCGGTGCCACCAACGACAACATCGAAGAAATCAAGAAGCTCGACACGCGCCTGTCCGCCGGCGTGAAAATCTTCATGGGCGCCTCCACAGGACGCATGCTCGTCGATGACGACACCGCGCTCGAACAGATCTTCGAGCATTCGCCGCTGACCATCCTCACCCACTGTGAGGACACGCCGATGATCGAGGCCAACGCACAACGCGCGCGCGATCTCTACGGCGAGGACGTGCCCATGAGCGAGCATCCGGTGATTCGCTCGCGCGAGGCCTGCTATGCCTCATCGTCGAAGGCAATCGATCTGGCCCGGCGCCACGGCGCACGGCTGCATATCCTGCATATCACCACCGCCGACGAACTGGATCTGTTCGAAACCGGGCCGATGGCGAACAAGCAGATCACCGCCGAGGCCTGTACCCATCATCTGTTTTTCGAGGACAGCGATTACGCCGCCCGCGGCACGCTGATCAAGTGCAACCCGGCGATCAAGACCCATGCCGACCGGATGGCGCTGTTGAAAGCAGTGGCCGACGACCGCATCGATGTATTGGCCACGGATCACGCACCGCATCAACTCTCGGAAAAGAATCAGCCCTATTTCGCCGCGCCCGCCGGCCTGCCACTGGTCCAGCATGCGATGCCGTCGCTGCTCGACCAGGTCAGCGCCGGGCACTTCAGCCTGGAACAGCTGGTGACCAAGAGCGCGCATAATGTTGCCGATCGCTTCGATATCGAAGAGCGCGGCTATATTCGCGAAGGCTACTGGGCCGATCTGGTGCTGGTGGACATGACCGGTCAGACCGTGGTCGACCGGGAACCGATTCTGGCCAAGTGCGGCTGGTCGCCGTTTGCCGGCCATACGTTTGAAAGCCGCATCATGAGCACTTTCGTGTCTGGCCAATTGGCCTATCATGAAGGTAAACTTAGCCGAGGCTGTATCGGCCGAGCGCTGACCTACGATCGCGATCATACGCGTTAGGACGGCGCCACGACCGGGCTGAAGCATTCAGCGCCCGGACGGTCCCGATCGACACGGGCCGTTCTGCGATTCATCGAGGTGCCGACGCATGGAAACCAGCGATCTGCGCAAAGCCGGACTCAAGGCGACACTGCCGCGCCTGAAAATCCTGGAAGTGCTGCAAAACAACCGGGAAGATCATCTCTCGGCCGAGGATGTCTATCGCCGCCTCATGGCGGAGGACGAAGATATCGGCTTGGCCACGATCTATCGCGTGCTCTCCCAGTTCGAGGACGCCGGCCTGGTGATTCGCCACCATTTCGAGGACGGCCATGCCCTGTTCGAGCTGGAACAGGGCCCGCACGATCACCTCATCTGCGTGAAGTGCGGCAAGATCGAGGAATTCTTCGATACCGAGATCCAGCAGCGCCAGCGCGACGTGGCCCAGAAGTCCGGTTTCGACCTGTCCAAGCACACGCTCGTGCTCTACGGCGAGTGTCGCGCGGACAACTGCGAAAACGATACCAGCAAGAAAAGCTCGTAAAGCGCTGTCCCGCCCGTTACGGGCAGGCATTGCGCGATCCCCACGCGCAATACGTTAGAATCCGCAAAATTCTAAAACCGAGCGCCACAGTCCAGCCCGGCCGTGGCAGCTCGCGCGAGCGCCGATGGCGCCGCGCGATTCGTTTTTGCCATTCGACAATCCAAGGCGCGACGACATGATCAAACCGCACGGTTCCGATACGCTCAATCCGCTGTATGTGGCCGACGAGGCCGACCGCGAGCAACTGATACAGGAAGCCCGCGAGCTGCCGGCGATTACGGTGAGTTCCGCGGCCGCCGCCAACGCCGTGATGCTGGGTGCCGGCTATTTCAATCCGCTGACCGGCTTCATGAGCAAGGCCGATGCGTTGTCGGTCGGCGAAAACCTGCGCACCGCCGATGGCCTTTTCTGGCCGGTGCCGGTGCTCAACCTGGTCGACGATATCGAGCCGATCAAGGGTGCGGCCCGTATCGCCCTGCGCGACCCAAACGTCCAAGGCAACCCGGTGATCGCGGTGCAGGACATCGAGGGCGTCGACGAATTCAGCGACGACGAGCTGAACACGCTGCTCGAGCAGATCTTCACCACCACCGACGAAGAACACCCCGGCGTGGCCACCTTCAAATCGCTTGGCCGCCATGTCGTGCACGGGCCAATTCAGGTGCTGAACTTCAGCTATTTCGAGAAGGATTTCCCCGATACCTTCCGTACCGCGCAGTCGATTCGCGACGAGTTCGCCGAACGCGGCTGGGAAAAGGTCGTGGCCTTCCAGACCCGCAACCCCATGCACCGCGCGCATGAAGAACTCTGCAAGATGGCCATGGAAGCCACCGGCGCCGACGGCATTCTCGTGCACATGCTGCTGGGCAAGCTCAAGCCCGGCGATATTCCGGCCAACGTGCGTGATGCCGCCATCCGTACGATGGTGGACCACTATTTCCCCAAGAACACGGTGATGATCACCGGCTACGGCTTCGACATGCTTTATGCCGGCCCGCGTGAAGCCGTGCTGCATGCCGTGTTCCGCCAGAACGCCGGCTGCTCCTATCTCATTGTCGGCCGTGACCATGCCGGCGTGGGCGACTTTTACGGCCCCTTCGATGCCCAGACCATCTTCGAGGAGCGCGTGCCCGACGATGCCCTGGAGATCGAGATCTTCGCGGCCGATCACACCGCCTTTTCGAAGAAACTCGGCAAGGTCGTGATGATGCGCGACGTACCCGATCACACCAAGGACGACTTCGTGCTGCTCTCGGGCACCAAGGTGCGCGAAATGCTCGGCAACGGCATCGCCCCGCCGGAAGAATTCTCGCGTCCGGAAGTCGCCGAGATTCTGATGCAGTACTACCAGAGCAAATAGCTCGCCCGACGCTCGCGCGTAGTTCCAAAGCCCGGGTGCGCAGGACGCCGCCCGGGCTTTTTCATGCTCGCCCGCGGCGCGGCTATGCGCCTGGGCTATCCCCTTGCCGGGTATTTTCGGCCGCCGAGGCGTCGCCGTGGTTTAGGATCTCGGCCATATCGAGACGGCGTATCGCGCTAATCGCCATCTCCAGCGCCCCTTCCCCGCAGAGACCGGCGATAGCGGCCTCCTCGTAGCCGGCGAGCGCGGCTTCGATACAGGCCGCGCGTACGCGTTCGGCCTCGTTCATGCCGGCCGTGTCGCTCATGCGGCGTCTTCCAGCCAGTCCTTGAGCACGACGGCGTGGTTGCATTCGGTATCGCGGGCGGCAAAAAGCAGCGTTACCTGGTCTTGCCGGGCCACGATTTCGCGCAGGGCGTCGAGATCCTCATTGTCGGAGCCATCCAGCTCGGCGCGATAGCGCTCGCGAAATGTCTCCCAGCGATCGCGATCGTGGCCGAACCAGCGCCGCAGATCGCGCGACGGCGCCACCGACTTGTACCAGTCGTCCAGTTCCACATCGGCTTTCTTGACGCCGCGCGGCCACATGCCGTCCACCAGAACGCGGCGTCCGTCGTTCTCGGATACCGAGTCGTAGATACGCTTGAGTTGTATCGACATGGCCGACCCCTGCCCGTTGTCTGCCCTTACGTGGCCACGCCGCAATCCGAATCCATTGCACAGGCCATCGCGGTCTGGCGGTCTTCCGGCTGCAGCGTGGTATGGGTGATGGAAAATCGCTCGGCGAGCAGTGTCTGCAGCCGCGGCAGGATGGCCTGCCAGTCGCTCATGCGACTGATCTCGATATGCGCGGCCAGCGCGCGCTGGCTCGAGGACAGGCTCCAGATATGCAGGTCGTGCACCGAGTGCACGCCTTCGACGCCCGCCAGTTCATCGCTCACACGCGCAGCATCCAGCCCCTTGGGCACGCCTTCCATGAGTACATGCACCACGTCCTTGAGCAGCCGCCACGCCGAAACCAGAATCAGCGCGCTCACGCCTAGTGACAACAGCGGATCGATGGGCATCCAGCCGGTGAGCAGGATCACCGCACCCGCCACGATCGCGGCTACCGAACCCAACAGGTCGCCGATTACGTGAATCAGTGCGCCGCGCACGTTCATGGTCTGTTCGCCGCGCATGAGAATCGCGGCCACGACGATATTCATCACCAGACCGATGCCGGCAATGATCATCACCGGCATGCCGGCCACGTCTCGCGGCTCGGCAAAGCGCTGGATCGCGGAAACGGCGATCGCGACGACCACGGCGATCATCAGCACGGCATTGATCAACGCACCCAGCACCTCGGCACGCTGCAGGCCGAAGGAATGCACCTTGGAAGCCGGGCGCTTGGCCATCCAGGCCGCCAGCGCGCCGATCGCCAGCGACGAGCTGTCGGTGAACATGTGCCCGGCATCCGACATCAATGCCAGCGAGTCCGCCCACCAGCCGCCAACCGCCTCGACGAAGGCAAAGGCCAGCGTCAGACACAACGAGAACAGCAGCACGCGGCCGCTGCCGCCGTGATGATGATGCCCGCCCAGACCGTGATCATGGTCGTGGTCGTGATCGTGTGCATGGCTCATGGCGTCTACGCCTCGTCGCTGTGCCGGACCATATCTCGCAGCACACGCTGTACATGCGCGTCGGCGGCGACATAGAAGACCTGTTTGCCGCGCCGTTCGGCGCGTAGCAGGCGTGCCGAGCGCAGCAGGCGCAGATGATGGCTGGCCAGCGACATGGAAATATCGATATCGGCCGCCAGCGTCTGCACGCTCTGCGGCTCTTCGAGGCAGGCATAGACCAGCGACAGGCGATTGGGCTCGCCCAGCAGGCGAAACATTTCGGCCAGGCGCGAGGTCTGGCCGGTGCTCAGCACCTGCAGTTCTAGATAGGTAGTGGACATGCGGACCTCGACAATTGAACAAGCATTGTAGCGAGCGCGTGGCTGTTATGGTATTTCCCTTGATACGAATCCGGTCACCCGCGCGTTGCGATATCGGCTGCTCAGTTTCGACGGCGACATGACGCTCTGGGATTTCGACACCGGCATGCGCACGGCGCTGGAACGGGTGCGCGGGCTGCTCATCGACCGGCGCCCGCATCTGGCCGCGACACTCGTCAATATCGCGCCGATGATGGCGATACGCGATCGCATCCTCGCCGCTGAAGGCGCCTCGGGCCTGTCGTTTGCCGAGATTCGCCGGCGTGCATTTCAGGCGCTGCTCGCCGAACACGATCGGCGCGATGACCGGCTGGCCGATCAACTCTATACGGCTTATCTGCAATACCGGCTGGGTTCGACGCCCTTGTATGCCGACACCGCCCCGTTTTTCGCCGGTCTTGATCCGGGTCCGCGCCTCGCGCTGCTTTCCAACGGCAATACCCATCCACAGCGGCTGGGGATCGCCGATTACTTCGACGTAATCGCGTTTGCCGACGACACCCACCGTCCCAAACCGGCAGCCGACATGTTCTCGTACGCGCTCACGCATACCGGCTGCGGCCCGACAGAAATGATCCATATCGGCGACGGGCTGGACACCGATATCGCCGGCGCCAACGCGATCGGCGCGACGTCGGTCTGGCTCAACCGCGAAGGTACGGAGAATGACACGGCGATCGTGCCCGATTACACGATCACGAGCCTGGCCGAATTGAACGCCCTGCTTTACCGGCATCGCCGTGTGTAGATTTCGGTGTTCGCCGGCGCGATGGCTTCGTTCTTCAAGCGCAACCGCAGATTTCGCAGATTACACAGATGAAAAAGCGCTCGGCCCATGCGTCGGACAGCAACGAACGGCCGCGCCTTCCTGTCTTTGATCTGTGCGATCTGCGGAGCACCGCTAATGCCGCCGATGCTGCAGCGCCAATACAGTCGATGTCCCAACGCGGCCCAAGTCAATGAATCGGCATGACCGGCGGATAAATGACTTCTTGATGCGTTATAAACTCAGCTAGCTGTGCGCACGCAAGCAGGTTTACCCGCCCCTAACCGCGAACGACAGATCGCTCGAGGGGCGAAGTGGCCTGATGTTCACCCCGTAGGCTGAACTTTGTACATAATCAAGTCCGTTGATGTGCCCGGTATATAACCCTATCCCTCGGCAAACGCGGCCACCGCCGCATCCAGGCGTGCCAGCGTTTCATCGCGACCCAGCAGAACGAGTGTGTCGTCGATCGACGGCGACACCGGCCCGCCGGTCACCGCGATACGAATGGGCTGGGCGACCTTGCCCATGCCGACCTCGTTGTCGGCCGCGACCTGCTTGACCACCGCACTCGCGGCGTCGCCGTTCCAGTCGTCCAGTTTCGCGAGTCCGTCGCGTACCTGGGCGAGCAGATCGGGCGTGGCGGTCTTGATATGTTTCTTGACCGCCTTGGGCTCGTATTCAGCCACCGGCTGGAACACGAACAGGCTCTGCTCGGCCATTTCCAGCACCGTCTTGCACCGGCCTTTCTGGATCGCGGCGATTTCGGCCAGCCGGGTATCGTCCACGCCCTCGATGCCCAGCCGTGCCAGATGCCAGCGCAGCTCGCCCACCAGCGCCTCGGGCGCGGCCATCTTCAGGTGTTCCTGATTCACCCATAGCAGCTTGTCCGGGTCGAAGGTGGAGGCCCCGCCCTGGACATGCTCGATATCGAAATGCTCGAGCATCTGTTCGCGGGTGAAGATTTCCTGGTCGCCATGCGCCCAGCCCAGGCGCACCAGATAGTTCAGCAGCGCGCCCGGCAGGAATCCTTCTTCGCGATAATGCATCACGCCCACCGCGCCATGGCGCTTGGACAGGCGCTTGCCGTCGGCGCCCAGAATCATGGGCACATGGGCATAGACCGGCAGCTCGGCAAAGTCGCCGATCAACGCTTTCAGGATGTTGATCTGGCGCGGTGTGTTGTTCACATGATCGTCGCCACGAATGATATGGGTAATGCCCATATCCATATCGTCGACCACCACACAGAAGTTGTAGGTGGGCGTGCCGTCGGCACGGGCAATCACCAGATCGTCCAGCTCGGTGTTGGAGATGGTGATATCGCCCTTGACGATGTCGTGGATGACGGTCTGACCATCCAGCGGCGTGGCAAAACGGATGACCGGGTCCACGCCTGCGGGCGGCTCCGGCAATGTCTTGCCCGGCATCGGCCGCCAGGTGCCGTCGTATTTCGGCTTTTCGCCCTTGGCACGCGCGGCCTCACGCATGGCTTCGACTTCCTCGGCGCTCGAATAGCAGCGATAGGCCTTGCCTTCGGCGAGCAACCAATCGATGACTTCGGCATAGCGGTCGAAGCGCTTGGTCTGGTAGTAAATCTCGCCATCGTGCTCGAGATCGAGCCATGCCATGGCATCCAGAATCGCCTGCACGGCCTCGTCGGTGGAGCGCTCGCGGTCGGTATCCTCGATACGCAACACGAAGCGCCCACCGCTGGCTTTTGCATGTAGCCAGGAATACAGCGCGGTGCGTGCGCCCCCGATATGCAGATAACCGGTCGGCGACGGCGCGAAACGGGTAGTGATCGTCATGACAAAAGGCCGGGCAGGGAATGACAGGCGGCGTAGTTTAACAACCCGCCAGATTACGGGTGGTCTGATTACGGACCGGGCAGCGCATTAGTTGACAACGTCAACCAATGCACAAATAATTAGTTGCCTTGGTCAACTAACTGCCGCCATGCATTCACCGATCGGCGAAACCCTGCATCAGCTGCTGCACGCCTATAAACGCGCGATGCGCGATGGCTACGCGACAGCGGGCATCGAGTTGAGCGTCGCCCAGATCCGCATGATCAAAGGCATTGCCAGCCACCCCGGCACATCTGCCCAGGACATCTCTGCGCGCGCACGCCAGGACAAGGGCCATATCGCCCGCCTGATCAAGGATCTCGAAAGCGAAGGCCTGCTCACGCGCTACCCGCATCCCCAGGACAGCCGCTATCGACAACTGGAACTCACCCCAGCCGGCTCCACCATGGCCGAGCGTATTCGCACGGTCGAAGCCGAGGCCGGCGCCCGCATGGCCCGCGCACTGCCCGAGACCGATATCAAGCGCTTCGTCGAACTCGCGGAAGCGATGATCGTCAATCTCGAAACCCACGAGAACCCGCAATGAACCGAAAAGCCCCGCCCCGTAATTTCACCGTGCTCGACAAGAACGAAATCACGCCCAACATGTGGCGCATCACGCTGGGCGGCGAAGGCATGATCGACTTCCCGGCCGACCAGCCGAGCGCCTATGTGAAGCTACAGCTCCCGCACCCGGAGCGTGAAAGGCCCTTGCTGCGTACGTACACCATTCGTGCCCAGCGCCCGGATGCCGTGGATATCGATTTCGTCCGCCACAGCGACGATGGCCCGGCTGCCCGCTGGGCAGAAACCGCCCAGCCCGGCGACCACATCGCGATCGCCGGCCCCGGTCCCAGAAAACGTGTCGATGCCAGCGCCGACTGGGTGCTGCTCATCGGCGACATGACCGCCCTGCCGGCCATCAGCGCCAACCTGGAACAGCTGCCGGCCGACACCCGCGGCCATGCGGTGATCGAAGTGCTCGACGAACGCGATATCCAGCCTTTGGCCGCGCCACAGCCCGTGCAACTGCATTGGGTGATCAATCCACACCCCGGCGAGAACAGCGACGCCCTCCTCGATGCGGTCTGTGCACTTGACTGGCTCGCAGGCCGCGCCGCGATATGGTGCGCCTGCGAATTCCAGGTCATGCGCCGCCTGCGCACCTACCTCAAGCAAGAGCGCAAGGTCGCGCGCGAGGACATGTATATCTCCAGCTACTGGCAGCACGGCGCGAACGAAGAAAGCCACAAACAGGCCAAGAGCGCCGATGCCGAGCGCGCCGGCTGACCGCGTTCAACAACACCGGGAGTGACCATGTCCGAACTCGTTTTTCGTACTGCACGGGCCGCAGATCTCGACGCCCTCGTGCAGCTGCTGGCCGACGATGCCCTGGGCGCGACACGCGAGTGCCCTTCCAACCCGTTGCCGACAAGTTACAAACAGGCGTTCGCAGCGATCGATGCCGACGCCAACAACGAACTCATCGTCGCCGAGCAGGACGGCGAGATCGCGGGCATGCTGCAGCTAACCTATATCCCCTATCTCACCTATCAAGGTAGTTGGCGCGCGCTGGCGAAGGCGTACGCATCGCCGGTAGTCGACGCGGCCAGGGCCTCGGCCGCAAGCTGTTCGAATGGGCGATCGAGCGCGCAGAAGAACACGGCTGCCGACTCATCCAGCTCACCACCGACAAACAACGCCCCGATGCCCTGCGCTTCTATGAAAGTCTGGGTTTCGTTGCATCCCACGAAGGGCTTAAACGCACGCTCGGCAACTGAATCGGCGGCCTATCCACCCGCCAGTCGCGAACACACATCCGGGCTGGCGAACGCGTCGATGAGTGCATCTCTAAGTGCACGAACGCGTGCCGTGCGTCGCATGTCCGGATGCACAAGCAGCCAGGCTGGCGTGGCCAATTCCGGTATGGGCGTGCCAACGCGCAGCAGTTGCGTATCGGTATCGGCGAGATAACAAGGCAGCAGCGCATCGCCCAGGCCATCGGCGGCCGCACGCTGTATGGCAAGCATGCTGTCGACCTGCAAGGCGATGTCGTCTTCATCGACATGGGCCGCCATCCATCGATGCAGGGCCGCAAACGATACGGCTTCGCTCAACCCGACCCAGGCGTTGGGCGGCGGCCGATGCTGCGCGCAGCGATAGCGCGCGATCGCAATCTCGCCAAGCCGCTGGGCAATCAACGGATCCGGCGGCGCGTCGCCGGCACGAATCGCCAGATCGGCATCGCGGCGTGCCAGATCGAGGGGCGCGTTGGACAAACGCACATCCAGACGAATAGCCGGGAAACGTTGACGAAACGCTGCCAATACGGGCGAAACAAGGCCGTGCAGCAGCGTATCCGTGGTGGTCAGGCGTACCGTGCCGGCGGCCTGAAAATCACGCCCGGCCATACGACGCGCGACATCCACCACCGCGCCGTCCATATCGTCGGCTACGGCCACCCATTCAGCACCGGCGGCGGTCGGTACATGACGACCACGATCACGCTCGAACAGCCGGGTGCCCAGTGCGCGTTCGCAGGCGATTAGTCGCCGATAGACCGTGGCGTGATGCAGGCCCAGCGTCCGGGCCGCACCGGCCAGCGTCCCGGCCCGTTCAATGGCCAGCACCAGACGCAGATCGTCCCAGGCGATATCTTCTTGCATAAACGCAAACCTATTCCTCGTTTCTGTCTATTTCGCGACGGTATCGCAAACCACAAACTGCGCGCCTGGTTTTCTAAAGGCCCGCGCCATGCACGCCCATATCGTATTCGCCCATCCCGAACCCGCCTCCTTCAACGGCGCGCTCGCCGATACCGCCGAGCGAACACTTGCCAACAAGGGGCATACCGTCACTCGTTCGGACCTCTACGGCGAGGGTTTCGACCCGGTCGAGGGCCCGGCCCGCTACGACACACGGGCCGACACGGCCTATTTCTCGGCACTGACCGAACAACGCCATGCCGGCAACCAGCAACGCCGTGCGGCGGACATCCAACGCGAAATCGATCGTCTGCACGCGGCCGATCTGGTCATCCTGCAATTCCCGCTGTGGTGGCATGCCCAACCGGCCATCCTCAAGGGCTGGTTCGACCGCGTGTTCGTCTATGGCGCGCTCTATACCGGGCGCATGCGCTACGACGAAGGCGTTTTTCGCGGCAAGCGGGCCATCCTGTCAGTCACCACCGGCGGCCCGGCCCGGACGTTTTCGCCGTACGGGCGTGGCGGGCCGATCGAGCGCCTGCTCTGGCCGATGCACTACTCGCTGCACTACATGGGTTTCGATGTATTGGCGCCGTTCGTCGCCCACGGTATTCAGGGCGGCGGGATCGCGTATCAGGATCGCGACGGCTTCGACGCCCATCTGCAGGACTGCCGGCAACGCTGGACCGAGCGTCTGCAACGCTTTGCTACCGATCGGCCGATTCCGTTCACCGGCTGGGCGGACTGGAATGACGGCGTGCTCGCCGACGATCATCCCCAGCGCTGGCTTGGCTGAGACAGGCAAAGACGCCCCGGCGCTCGCGCATCTGATTTATATCAAAGATCGCCGGCCGGGGCCGTGTTTCGATAAGCGCGTGTAGCTTTTACGCGCGCCGGGATGATTCGATTGAACGCGGGCGCGCCCTCGACTTCTCCCAACCCGTGAGCAACAAGACGAACACGATGATCGGCCCCCTTCGCGACACATGGCTGTTTTTCCGGCAGACGATTCCGTTTCGTATCGTGCCCGCCGCCATTGCGACCGCGGTACTCGTGGGCATGCTGTTGATGCCGACGCCCGCCGGGCTGACGCCGGATGCCTGGCGGCTGGTGGCGATCTTCGCGACAACCATTGTGGCCATCATCCTCAAGGTGATGCCGATCGGTGTCATGGCGCTGATGGCGATCGTGGTCGTGTCGCTGTCGCAGGTCACCGCGGACAGCTCCGGCGCGGCGGTCGCGGATGCGCTGGACAGCTTCTCGAGCCCGCTGATCTGGTTGATCGTTGTGGCGATCATGATCTCCTGCGGGCTCAAGAAAACCGGTCTGGGCAGTCGGATCGGGCTGATCTTCATCCGTCTGCTTGGTCGGCGCACGCTGGGCGTTGGCTACGGCATCGCGGTTTGCGATCTGGTGCTCGCGCCGCTCACGCCCAGCAACACCGCCCGCGGCGGCGGCGTGGTCCACCCGATCATGCGTTCGATCGCCGATGCCTTCGATTCCGATCCCGACAGGGGCACCGAGAACCGGATCGGGCGTTATCTGGCGCTGGTGAACATGCATGCCAATGCCATCACCTCGGGCATGTTCGTGACCGCCACCGCCCCCAACCCGCTGGTGCTCAGCTATGTTTCGCAGGCCACCGGCGGCAATTTCAACCTGAGCTGGACGACCTGGGCATTAGCGATGCTGGTGCCCGGCCTGGCCTGCCTGGTCTTGATGCCGCTGGTGCTCATGCTGCTGGCGCCGCCGGAATTGAAGCGCACGCCCCATGCCGTGGAATTCGCCCAGGCCGAACTGGAAAAGAAGGGCCCGCTCAGCGGCGCCGAACGCGTGATGATCGCGATCTTCGTCCTGCTGCTGATTCTGTGGGCGAACGTGCCCGCGATGATTCTCGGACCGAGCTTCGAGCTGAGCCCCACCGCGGTCGCCCTGCTCGGCCTGTTCCTGATCGTGATCACCGGCACTATCGACTGGAACGATGTGCTCGCCGAGAAGAGCGCCTGGGACACGCTGATCTGGTTCGGCGCGCTCGTGATGCTGGCCGCCCAGCTCAACGAACAGGGCGTGATCGAATGGTTCTCGGGGCTCATCCAGAGCGGGCTGAGCGCGCTGGGGCTGAGCTGGCTGACGGCGGCGGCTCTGTTGGTGCTGCTGTTTTTGTATTCCCACTATCTGTTCGCGAGCACGACGGCCCATATCACCGCCATGATGCTCGCGTTCCTGAGCGTGGGTGTAGCGATCGTACCGGCCGACTATACCGAGGCATTCGTGCTCATGATGGTGGCTGCCTCTACCATCATGATGGGGCTGACCCATTACGCCACGGGCACGTCGCCGGTGATCTTCAATAGCGGCTATGTAACGATGGGCCGCTGGTGGTTGGCCGGCTTCGTGATGTCGGTGATCAATATCCTGCTCTTCGCAACACTCGGCATCGCCTGGTGGAAGCTGCTGGGCTACTGGTAAGCACGACCATCAAAAACGCCCCGGCGAACCGGGGCGCTTTGTTACGCCAAACTGCGTATCACCTCAACACCTCAGGCCGCGCGTTGCTCACGTAGTTGGCGGGCGGCTTCCACCATGTGCTGCAACGCCGGCTCCACCTCGGCCCAACCACGGGTCTTGAGCCCGCAATCCGGGTTCACCCAGATGCGCTCGGCCGGCAACACGTCGCTGGCTTTTTCCAGCAGCTGGATCATTTCGCGCGTATCCGGCACCCGCGGGCTATGGATGTCGTAGACACCGGGGCCGATTTCATTCGGGTAGCTAAACTGCACGAAGGCATCCAGCAGCTCCATCTGCGATCGCGAAGTTTCGATCGAGATACAGTCGGCATCCATCTCGGCGATCGCCCCGATGATGTCGTTGAACTCCGAATAACACATATGGGTATGGATCTGGGTGTCGTCGGCGACCCCGCAGCTGGCCAGCCGGAAGGCATCCACCGCCCAGCGCAGGTATTCGTCCCACTGCGCACGACGCAGCGGCAATCCTTCACGAAACGCGGCCTCGTCGATCTGGATCGCGGCCAGACCGGCGGCTTCGAGATCGCAGACCTCGTCGCGAATGGCCAGGGCGACCTGTTTCACCGTTTCGGACCGGGGCTGATCGTCGCGCACGAACGCCCATTGCACCATTGTCACCGGGCCGGTGAGCATACCTTTCATAGGCTTGTCGGTCAGCGACTGGGCATACTTCGACCATTTCACGGTCATGGGTTCGGGCCGTGAGACATCGCCGAAGATGATCGGCGGCTTCACATAGCGGCTGCCATAACTCTGCACCCAGCCGAACTTGGTGAACGCATAGCCGGCCAGCTGTTCACCAAAATACTCGACCATGTCGTTACGCTCGAATTCGCCGTGGACGAGCATGTCGAAGCCCATGGCTTCCTGCATTTTCACGGCTTCGGCGATCTGTTCTTCCAGAAAGGCGTCGTAGTCGGCATCGCTCATATCGCCGCGCTTGTGCGCCGCGCGTGCCTTGCGCACGTCCTGAGTCTGCGGGAACGAACCGATGGTGGTCGTCGGATAGGCCGGCAGCTTGAGCTTGGCGTGCTGTTGCTCGGCACGCTCGGGATAAGCCGACAACCGTTTCATGTCCTTGTCGCTCACCGCGGCCAGGCGCTGCTTGACCGCTGCATCGTGGATCCGCGCCGAATCCGCACGGTCGGCCATGGCCTCGCGATTGGCCGCGAGCATGGCCTCGTCCAATTTGTTGTCCAACGCGTTGGCCAGAAATACGATCTCGTCGAGCTTTTCCTCGGCGAAGGCGAGCCAGTTTCTGAACTCGTCGTCGAGCCGAGTTTCACTGCGCAGGGTGACCGGCGAATGCAGCAAGGCGCAGGACGGGCCCACCATCAGGCGCTCGCCGCCGACTTCACCATGCGCGGGTTTAAGCCTATCGAGCGCTTTCGACAAGTCGCTCTTCCAGATATTGCGACCATCCACGATGCCCACCGACAGCAACTGCTCATCGCCCAGGCGCGCGGCCACGGCTTCGATCTCTTGCGGCGCACGCACGCCATCGATATGCAGCGCGGCGACCGGCAACGCGGTAAACAGCTCGCGGTTGTCGGCCAACGCCCCGAAATAGTTGGCCACCATGATCTTGATACCCGCCACACCGGCCAGCGCGTCGTAGGCCTTGCGGATGACCTCGCGCTGGGCATCGTTCAAATCCAGCGAAAAGACCGGTTCGTCGATCTGCAGCCATTCGGCGCCCTGTTCGGCCAGCCGTTGAGCGATCTCGACATAGATGGCAATCAGATCGTCGGCGAGGTCGAACTTGTTCAGATCGGAGCCGTCGGTGACCTTGCCGAGGGTCAGATAGGTCGCCGGACCGACGATCACCGGCTTGGTGACGATGCCCTGCGCCTTCGCCTCGTCGAACTCGTCGAAGATCTTCGTGCCGATCAGCTGAAACGAGGTCGCACGCGTAAATTCGGGCACGAGATAGTGATAGTTGGTATCAAACCACTTGGTCATTTCACAGGCGATGGCCGTATCCGTGCCCCGGGCCATGTCGAAGGCCACGTCGATATTCATCGTCTGGCCGTCCCAGCCGAAGCGCTCGGGCACATTGCCAACGAGGCACGACAAGTCGAGCACCTGGTCGTAGAACGAGAAATCGTTCGACGGAATCAGCTCGATACCGGCGGCCTGCTGTTTTGCCCAGTTGGCTCGACGCAACTCGGCGCCGGTGGCCTGGAGACCGGCATAATCGAGTTCGCCTTTCCAGTAGGCCTCGGTGGCTTTCTTGAGTTCGCGGCGTTCGCCGATACGCGGGAAGCCGAGGTTCTGGGAAATCGTCATGGTCGCTCCGGTGGTTGACGGCCAAAGCGCGCATGGGACTGCTTCGGCGCCGGGTTTCGAGACGCAGAACTCTATAGCGCGATATCAATGAATAAAATTGGTATATTTGCATCGATATATGAATATCGCTCATTTATTGCCATGATCGAGCGCATCCATCTCAGCATCCTGCGCGCCATCGAACGGGAAGGCTCGCTGACAGCCGCAGCCCGTACCCTGCACTTAAGCCAATCGGCACTGAGCCATGCGATTCGCAAACTCGAGCGACGCTCCGGTACGACGATCTGGCAACGCGAAGGCCGGCAAGTGCGTCTGACCGCGGCCGGCGAACACCTGCTGGCCGCTGCAAACCGGCTGTTGCCCCAGCTCGAACGCGTGGATACGGTGCTGGCCGACTATGCCAGCGGCACATTCGGCTCCCTGCGTATCGGCATGGAATGCCACCCCTGTTATCGGTGGCTGCTCAAGGTGGTGGAACCCTATCTGAGCGCCTGGCCGGGCGTGGATGTGGACGTGGTGCAGCAGTTCCAGTTCGGCGGCATGGCCGCCCTGTTCAACCACGAGATCGATATCCTGGTCACGCCCGACCCGCTCAACAAGAAAGGCGTGCAGTTCGAGCCGGTGTTCGACTACGAACAGGTGCTGGCGGTGGCTGCCGACCATCCGCTGGCCGCCTGCGACGTGGTACGCGCCGAGGATCTGGCCGGGGAAACGCTGTTGTCCTACCCGGTCGACCCCAGCCGGCTGGACGTCTACGTATCGCTGCTGACCCCGGCCGGGGTTATGCCGCATCGTCACAAGACGGTGGAATCGACCGACATCATGCTGCAGATGGTCGCCGCCTGCCGCGGTGTGGCCGCGCTACCGCGCTGGCTGATCGAGGAATACCAGCCACAGCTTGCCATCGTCGCCCGGCCGCTGGGCGAGCAGGGTATTGCCAAGCAGATTCATCTGGGCGTGCGTCGGGGTGATCGTGGACTGCCGGCGCTCGAGGGGTTTCTTGAGCTTGCCGCTGCGCACAGGGGGCGGATTTGATTGGGTGGCTGCCCTAAAGCGCTAAATCTTCGGCGCTCGACGTGAATTAAAGAAGGGAACGGTTCGAGCTATCGGGCTTTCGGCACTCACGAGTTTATCGAAACCTCGGTTTCGCACTGCTGTGCGACTCCCTTTCGTTTGCTCGTCCAAACGAAAGGAAGCAAAGGAAAAGACGCCCGGGTTACGCGTCGGCGCGAAGCGCGCCGAACCACTGCGATGCTCGGGCCGAAGGGTGCGGCCCTAGTCAATCAATATGGCTCGGATCGCTTTGGCGATCCTCAAACAGGCTGGCCGCCCCGGCGCCGTGCGCCGGAAACCCTTCGGCCCTGTGCTTCTCGTTCGCTTCACACGGGGCCCGAATACAGGCAGCTACCCCGTAGCGCGGCGTCCATACAGCCATGTACTTGATGGCGGGCCTGTGGCTGCGTTCTTGTCGGCTTACGCTTCGCTAAGCCGACCTACAAAAAACATGGCCTTGAGCGAGCGATAGCGACGCTTGTCTGTATTCGGGCCCCTTGGGCGTAGCGCCGAGCAGCGCGGTCGGCAAGCGGAAAAGACGGCCGGATGTTTGAGCGCAGCGAGTTTCAGGCCGTCCCGCTTGCCGGCTGCGATGGGAGGGTATCGGCGCTAAGCGCCGACGCAAGACAGGGTGTCTTTTCTCTTGGGTACTTCTCTTTGGACAAGCAAAGAGAAGTACCTCGCGCAGCAGCGCGAAACCCCAAGCCAAAATTCACCCGTGCAGTTGATTCAGACCGCACGCGGATTCGATCTACGATCACCGCCGAACTCACGGACTCCGCTAATCTTGCATTTCGCGCAGCAGCCGATTCGGGATATCCCATGAACAAACCCCACACCATCGACTGGTACTTCGATTTCATCTCCCCATTCGCCTATTTCGCCTGGCAACACCTCGGCGAATTCCGCGAACACGCCGTGGTGACGCATCGACCAATCCTGTTTGCGGCCGTGCTGGCCCACCACGGTCAGAAGGGACCGGCCGAAATCGACCCGAAACGACGCTGGACCTATCGCTGGTGTGCCTGGCATGCGCGCGAAAACGGGCTGGCGTTTCGCATACCGGCCGCGCATCCGTTCAACCCGTTGCCGTATCTGCGGCTGGCGATCGCGGCCGGCAGCACGACGGAGGCGATCGGCCGCATCTTCGACGGGCTATGGACGACCGGCGTCGACCCGCAGGATCCGGCCGTGGTGCAGAGGCTGGCGCAAGCGCTAGATATCGACCTCGCGCAGTTGGCTGCGCCCGAGGTCAAACAGCAGCTACGCGTCGAGACCGAGAACGCCTGTGCGCGCGGCGTATTCGGCGTGCCGACGCTCGCGATCGGCAACGAACTGTTCTGGGGTGCGGATGCGATGCCCATGGCCGCGCAGTATCTGGCCGATCCGGCCACCCTGGATGACGATGCCGAAATTCAGCGGGTGTCGGAGCTGCGCGTTGGGGCCATGCGTTGACACAACCCGAGCCACCCAAGTGGCCATCTAAAAACGCGAATGGCGGACACGCAAAAGCCGGCCGGCGTATTTCACGCCGGCCGGCTTGAATGCATCACGCGCCGCGCCCGAATGCGATCAAACGCGGGGGCCAGAAGCCTTACTGCTTCTTGGCGCCCTTCATCATGCCAAAGCGGCGGTTGAAGCGCTCGACCTTGCCGGTCGTGTCCATGATGTTCTGCTTACCGGTATAGAACGGGTGCGTCGCACTCGTGACTTCCAGCTTGACGAGCGGGTACTCGTTGCCATCTTCCCATTCGATGGTTTCGTTGGTCTCGATGGTCGAGCGCGTGAGAAACGCGAAATCGCCGCCCATGTCCTTGAATACGACGGGGCGATAGTTGGGGTGGATGTCTTTCTGCATGGCCTGCTGTCTCGACTGTCGATCGTTAAAAAGTAAAACCGTTGCGATTCGCGCGTTATTAAACGCGCGCCAGGGCTAGCGTGATCTGCGCGCCGTCGATATCGAAGGCCTGTTCGACCTCGCCCGACGGCTGCGCGTTCGGCTCGTACGCTTCGGCCAGGGTTTCACGTGCGATCACCGCCCTGTGGCTTTCGATCGCCTTCGCCAGTTCGTCATCGGCGTGATATTGCACGCGAATCCGATCGGCGACATGAAATTCGGCCTGTTTGCGCAACCGCTGTACGCGATTGATCACTTCGCGCGCCAGCCCGCGTTCGCGTAGTGAATCCGTCAGTGTACTATCAAGTGCGACCGTAACGCCATCCTCGCGGCCCACGAGCCAGCCTTCCACGCCTTCGGCGGATACCAGCAGGTCCCCTTCGCCGAGTTCGATGTCCTCGCCGTCGGCGCTCACGATGAGCCGCATGTCGCGCATGTAGCGCGCGATGGCTTCGTCGTCGAGGGCGGCGACCGCGCCAGCGACCGCCTTCATCTTCTTGCCCAGACGTTTGCCCAGGGTCTTGAAGTTGGGCTTGGCGCTGCGCTTGACCAGATCGCCCTCGCCGGCCACGAACTCGATGGCATCGACGTTGATCTCGTCGCGCACGATGGGGGCGATGGCGTCGACGTCGGTCCGCGCGACGTCGGCCTCTTCGACGACAAGAATCCGGGCCAGCGGCTGGCGTACGTTCAGCCCGGCTTCGTTACGCAACGCCAGCGCGTTGGCCACGATCGCCCGCGCCAGCGCCATGCGGCGTTCCAGGTCGGCGTCGATGAGCGCGGCATCGGCCGCCGGGAAGTCGGCGAGATGAACCGAGGCCCGCGCGCCGGATTCGCGGCCAAGCTGGCCGTACAGCCAGTCGGCAAAGAAGGGCGCGATCGGCGCCATCATGGCCGCGACGTCACGCAGGCAGGTCAGCGTGGTGTGATAGGCCGCACGCTTGTCCGCGACGGCTTCATCACTGGCCGCACCGCCGGCATCGGCGCGTGCGCCGGCCCAGAAGCGCGCCCGCGAGCGGCGGATATACCAATTCGACAGCGCGTCGATGAAGCGCTCGACCGCGCGGGCGGCTCGTGTCGGGTTGTATTCGTCCAGTGCGGCCGATGCTTCAGCGGCCGTGGATTGCAGCCGCGAGAGAATCCAGCGATCCAGCTCGGGGCGCTGCGCCACCGCCGGTGCCGGCGTATCGGCGGTGAAACCGTCGATATTGGCGTAGGTGGCAAAGAACGAATACACGTTTTCCAGCGTGCCGAAGACCTTGGTGCGCGTTTCGCGCAGGCCGCGGTCGGCATACTTGGTGTTATCCCAGGGCGGGCTGTTGGCAAGCATGTACCAGCGGATAACGTCCGCGCCGTGGGTATCCAGGGCTTCGAACGGGTCCACCGTATTGCCCTTGGACTTGGACATCTTCTCGCCGTTGGCATCCAGCAGCAGACCGTTGACGACGACGTTCTTGTAGGCCGGCGAGTCCTTGATGAGCGTGCCGATGGCATGCAGCGAATAGAACCAGCCACGGGTCTGGTCCACGCCTTCGCAGATGAAATCGGCCGGGAAGTTCGCTTCGAAACGTTCCTGGTTTTCGAACGGATAGTGCCACTGCGCGAACGGCATGGCGCCGGAGTCGAACCAGACGTCGATGATTTCGGGCACGCGGCGCATGGTGCCGCCGTCTTTTGCCGTCCAGGTGATGGCATCGACCTGCGGCTTGTGCAGATCGAGGCTGTCGTCGGCGGCGACCTGGTCGCCGGCATACTCGCGCAGTTCGGCAATGGAGCCGATCACCACGATATCGTCCGGGTTGTTGTCGTTGACCCAGATCGGCAACGGCGTGCCCCAGTAGCGATGCCTGGAGAGCGCCCAGTCGACGTTGTTTTCCAGCCAGTCGCCGAAGCGGCCGGTGCCGACATGGGCCGGGAACCAGTTGATACGGTCGTTGTAGGCGACCAGCTTGTCCTTGTTCTGCTGCGTGGCCACGAACCAGGACTCGACCGGGTAATTCATCAAGGGCGTGCCCTTGCGCCAGTCGTGCGGGTAGTTATGCACGGTCACCTGTTGCGAGAACAGCAGCCCGCGCTCCTTGAGATCGCGTGCGACCGGCTTGTCGGCATCCTTGAACCAGAGCCCGCCGACCAGCGGGAAATCGGCCTGGAAATGGCCGTCGCGCTCGATCGGATTGAACACCGGCATGCCCTCGGCCGTGGTCACCCGGAAGTCGTCGGCGCCGAAGGCCGGGGCTTCGTGGGCGATGCCGGTGCCGTCGTCGGTGGTGATGAAATCGGCCGCGATCACGCGCCAGGCGTTATCGGCCTCCGGATGCTCGGCAAAGCAATCGTAAGGCGGTTTGTAGCGCTGGCCGATGAGCGCATCGGCACCGAAGGTATCCAGAATTTCGGCGTGCTCGCCCAGTGTGGCGGCCACGCAGTCCTTGGCCACGATATAGACCGATCCATCCTCGGCACGCGCCTTGGCGTATTCGATCTTCGGCCCGACCGCGAGTGCGACGTTGGACGGCATGGTCCAGGGCGTGGTCGTCCACGCCAGGATTGCCACGTCCGGCTCGTCTTCGAGGAAAAACTTGACCGTGATCGAGGGGTCCTGGACTTCCTTGTAACCGAGGCTGACCTCGTGCGAGGACAACACGGTGCCCGAGCCCGGCGAATACCAGTGCACCTTGTGGCCCTTGTAGAGCAGGCCTTGTTCGTGGAGCTGCTTGAGCAGCCACCACACCGATTCGATGTATTCGTTGGAAAAGGTGACATAGGGCGAATCGAGATCAGCCCAGAAGCCGATGCGCCGGGTCAGCTCGTCCCACTGGGTCTTGTAACGCAGTACCGACTCGCGACAGGCGGCGTTGTACTCGGCGATGCCGTAGTTCTCGATGTCCTCACGCGAGGACAGGCCGAGTTCCTTTTCCACCTCGATTTCGACCGGCAGGCCGTGGGTATCCCAGCCGGCCTTGCGATCGACCCGATAGCCACGCATCGTCTTGTAGCGACAGAAGGTGTCCTTGATCGTGCGCCCGAGCACGTGGTGAATACCCGGCCGACCGTTGGCCGTGGGCGGGCCTTCATAAAAGGTGAAGGTCGGGCCATCGGCACGCGCGGCGGTGCTGGCCTCGAAAACGTCTTCCTGATCCCACCAGCGGCGGATATCGCCGTCCAGTGCAGACAGATCCAGCGGCTTGTGTTCGGTGAAACCGGTCATGGGCGAGGCGTCGATTAAGGCGGGCTTGGCAGTCAAAGCGCGACATCATAAACCCTGCGTGCGCCCCATGCATCGGGCGCGGGCTTTGTCAACGCCTGTCGCGGGCCGGCGGCACCGGATCGAACCCCCCTTCACGCAGCGGATGGCACCGCGTGATACGCCGAAACGCCAGCCAGGAGCCACGAATCGGCCCGTGTACCTGTAGCGCTTCCAACGCATAGGCCGAGCAGCTGGGCATATAGCGACAGCGCGGCCCCAGCAACGGTGACAGCGTATAGCGATAGATCACGATCGGCAGCTGCAACAGACGTACGAATAGCCAGCGTATGGCCGCACGCGTCGATGTGATGGCGCTTTTCGGTGTCATGGCCCAGCCAGTCTAGCGCGCCGGTGGCGCAACGGGCGACGCGGCCAGCGGCACGAATAACGACAACGCCACACCGCGGCTGCCGTTTCGCGATAACCGAAAGCGTCCACCGAGCGCGGCCACTCGTTCCTGCAGGCCTGTCAGTCCGAGGCCGAGCGGCGTGTCTTCGCGCATGCCGCGCCCGTCGTCGACGACCTTGATCGCCAGACCGCGCTCGTCGCCCTCGCCGGTCATATGCAGACTGACCTGCACGTGACGGGCCTGCGCATGCCGGGCGATATTGGTCAGGCATTCCTGTACCGCGCGATACGCCGTCACCCGCACGGCATCGTCGAGCTCGTCGTCGAACGCCCCCATATCGAGTTGCCAATCGATATCGGGCAGGCGCGTCTGCCAGTCCTCGACCAGATAAGACAACGAGTCGCGCAGGCCGAAATCGTCGAGTACTGCGGGCCGCAGGCGATTGAGCAGACGCTTGATACGCTGTTGCAGCAGGCCGACATGCTCCTGAATCGCGGCCACGCGTTGGAGGGCACTGTCCTTGTCGTCGCGCCCGAGCGCCCAGCTCATCGCCTGAACATCGGTACGAATGCCGAACAGATACGGCGCCATCTCGTCGTGCAGCTCGCGCGCGATCGCGCGGCGTTCTTCTTCCTGCATGCCGACCAGTTTCTGGGTCAACAAGCGGCGTTGCTGCGTGGCGTCGCGCAGCACGCCCACCACATGATTGAACTTGACCTGCGTATCGGCGAGTTCGGCAACCGCCGGGCCACACACCGGCGCACTGAAGTCCCCGGCTTCAAGACGTTCGAAACCCGCATGCAGGTCGCGCAGCGGTTTGAGGCCGAACCACAGCCCCAGATAAGTCAGCACACAGACACTCGCGAGAATCCAGACCGCCAGCCAGAACAGATCGAAGACATCCCGCCAGACCTCGGCGATCTCGTCTTCGGTACGGGCGGTGATACGGATACGCCCAAGCTCTCCACCGCTGGCAAACCGAATGGTCGCGAACTCATGCGTCGGCGGCACGATGAGCCGTTCGAACCAATCGGGGGCGGGATCTGTCGAGGACGCCGGCGTCAGCGAGCGCCATTGACCCGCCGGACTTTCGATCTCGACCTGGACATGGCGCAAATCCTCGAACGCGCGCGACAATACCGCCAGCGCATCCGGCGTACGCGGGCTGCTCAGGTCGGCCATGAGAAAACCGACCAACCGCTGGCTGAAATCCAGATTGGCCTGAATCTCCTCTAGCGTGGCCTGCCGTGCGTTATGCAGAATGATGGCCGCGCCGCCGACCAGGCCCAACCCCAGAATGCCGGCGACGATCGCCAGAAGTCGCCCTTTCAAGGAAATACGCCGAGTGCGTATCACGTTGGCCTCCTTTGCGTGCCATGCGAACGAAGGCTGTGGATCAACCCACCTACCCGTCCAATAAAATGCAGCCGTCGACCGGCGTTCAATCGTCGCACGCGTCGCAGTCCACGAAAACGCGGCGTGGAGCCGGCTGCGATAGCGGGCGATCGAGCACGGCGCCACCGGCACCAAACGAGACTCGGCGAAACCACGCTGATTTCAATGAATGAAACGGCCGAATCCACGCGGGCCCGCGCCGACATCGAGCACGGCCTGCTCTTGCGGGTCAGCCAGGTCGACTACCGACACGGTGTCGTCGAACCAGTTCGCCACCACGGCGCGGCCGGTCTTTGGATCGACCGCTACGCCGTCGGGCTGGCCACCCACCGCGATCTCGCCCAGGCGCTTGCCGCTCGCCACGTCAAAGCGGGCCAGCACCCCGGCTCTTTGTTCGCTGACCAGCAAGGTCCGGCCGGCATCGGCCAAGGCCATCCCATAGGGAAACAGGCCGGTTGGTATGCGTGCGACCGTCGCGCCCGCAGCAATATCGATCACACTGATATCGTCGCTACGCACATTGGCCACATAGGCGCGTTTTCCGTGCGGGCCGGTGATCAGTGCAAACGGCGCCGTGCCTACGTTAACGTTGGCACGCACCGTGTTCGTGGCGGTATCGATGATCGACACGCTGTCGCTTTCGCGATTGGCGCTGAGCACATAGGCACCATCGGGCGTGACCGCGACCCCGGCAGGGGCCGCGCCGACCGCCACGCGGGCCATGCGATCGCCGTTCGCTGCGTCGTAGACATCGACACAATCGCCTGCCCAGTCGGTGACATAGACACGCTCGCGGACCTCGGAAAGCGCCACGCCAAACGGCTCTCCGCCAATCGGCCAAACCTCGGCGACTTCGCCGTTGGCGCGATCGATCACCGTTAATTGGCCGCTCTCCGGATGCGTGACATAGACGCGATCAGCCCCCACGGCCACGCCCACCGGCCCGTGCGCCACTTCGATCCGGGCAGCGATACGGCGCGTTTGTGTATCGATACGCACCACGGCATTGGCGGCCTGTACCGTCATCCAGGCATCGGCTGCCGCTAGCGGGCCAGGCAGCAGCGCCGCAACGGCGAGCGCCAGCGCGGCGAGCGCTCGCATCAGCCGTTGCCCTCGACCTGGGCCTTGAGCGCTTCCAGTCCCTGCTTGAAGAAATCGTGAATCGCTTTCTGGGCCGCCTCGTCGTTCTGATCGTCGGCCGGAAAATTACCCGTATCGCCGCGATAGAAACGCGCCAGCCAGGTCACATCGCTACCGCCGTCAGCCGCGGTGATATCGATGGTGGCGGTATAGAAACTCACCGGAAAAACCGATGGATCTTCCTTGAGCAGCCGATAGCCGAGGTAGTGCTCCTCGGGCTTGTATTCATCCATGCTTTCGGTGATTTCGCCGCCGCCATCGGCGAATACGAGCACACGCTCGGCGCCGACCTTGTCGGCGATTTCGTCATTGCCTTCGCTGGCATGGACCGCCGCCAGCTGCGGCTGCCAGTCCGCAAACGCGGATAGGTCGCCGACGATTTTCCAGACCTCGGCCGGTGCGGCGTCGATATGGATCGTCTCCTGGGCCTTTTGCGGCGTCGGGCCATGTGCCAGGGCGGCGCCCGGCAGCGCGAGCGCCAGCACGATCAGCAGGAATTGCAGCAGGTGTTGGGATCGGGTCATGGGTCTTTCCTTGTGGTGGTTTTGAGTCAGGGTTGGGGTAAGCGCACAAACCGCCGGCGCCAACGCAGATCGCCGACCAGCGTGGCCAGCGGTACGCATACGGCCAGCAGCAGTGCCGCCATGCCCAGCAGCCAGCGAATATCGGTATCGCGGGTCTGCACATCGGCCCAGGCGGGCGGCGTGATCCGGGCGTAGAGCTCGGCATCGTCATCGAGATGGACATAGCCGAAGTCGGCTTTTTCAGCCATGTCCTGCAAGTGCGTTTCACGTACGGCCGACAGATGTTCGGTGCCGTTCTTGGCCGCGCGCCCCCACGGCGCGTTGCGGGGTACATAGCCTTCGATGGCGTCGGGATTGGCCGGCTGACCGAAATTGGCGGCCTGTGGCACATCGTCCTCGTCGTAGACGCCGATGCGCTCACCCTCGGCGTTGTACTTGGGAATCGGCACCGGCGTATAGCCGCCCACCCCCACGAGCAGGCCATGCAACGGCGCGCTGTCGGCGGGCGGCGCACCGGGCGCGTCTTTCTTTCGGCCCGGCACCAGCAACGCCGGGTCCGGCTCGTAGCGCGGATTCACCGGCGGCGCCTCGTGGCCGTCGGTGAGCATGACCAGACTGGTAGTGTCGTCGATGCCGGCCTGGCCCCGCAGCGCGCGCAGCTTTTCCATGCCGTCGACCAGCCCCCGGTTGACGTTGCTATCCGCTGCCCAGGCCATGCGCCAGTCGATCTGGTCGATGCTGGCTTGCAGACTGCTGAAATGGGCACAGACCTCGAGCGGCATGAGGGTGATATTGACCGTGCGCTCGGTAAACAGCGCCAGTCCGGCCCGCGAGCCACAGGGCAGACGCGCAATCGTTACCGCTACCGCGGCCTTGGCTCGGGCCAGCCGGGTCACCGGCTCACCGGCCACCCGGTAGTCCGCGATGTTCATGCTGCGGGTGATATCGATTACGAACAACGTGCTGTAGACGCGTTGCTGCAAGGGCCAGCGCGGCACCACGAAAGTGGCCGTGACCAGCACAAGGGCGCACAGCAGTGCCCAGAAGCGCCAGTCGGCAAGACAGGCCCGCTCGATCACGGTAGGCCTCGGGGAAAGCCGGGCATTTGCGACCAGACATCCGGCTTGGCCTCGGGGTCGGTCGGCGCTTCACCCTCGTGTGTGGGCAGATCCCGGACCAGACGCTGGGCGGCCTCGAAGTTGTGCTTCGCCGGCCAGTAGTCCGGCGCGGCACGCAGCGCATCGCGATAGGCCTGCTTGGCGAGCTCGGCCATGGTGCGCGCGCTGTCGATGTCGAGGTTTTGCGCGGCGGCCACGGAACGCCGTGCATAGAGATTGCCGAGGTTGTAGCGGCTGCGTGCGGCCAGCCCGTCCGGGTCGCGCCCATCGGCGCCATAGGTACGGTTCCAGACGGCGCGATACGCCGCGCTGGCCTCGCGGTAGCGCCGCAAGCGCGCCTGGGCATAACCTTCGGCAAACAGCACCTGCAGCCCGGTGTCCGGCGTGATCGCAACCTTTTGATGCGCCAGCGCGGCGGCAATACGGCTTTGATCGCGCGCGTGGTCGTACCAGACCAGCCCCTGCCAGACGGTAACGGCCAGCGCACAGGCGGCCGCTGTCAACGCCAGCCCTCGCAGCAGCCGCGACCTGCTCATGCGGCGAACCTGCGTTCAGCGGCCTTGGCCAGCACGCCCACAAGCAGCAAAAGCGCTGCAATAGCGTACGCGACGCCGCTCATATCCCGGCGCGGGATGCGCTCGGTATAGACCAGCGGCTGTGTTTCCAGCCGATCGATATCGGCAATCGCCTGCGCCAGCGCTTGCGGGTCATCCGCCTCGTAAGGCGTATATGGCACTTGCAATGTCTGGAAGAACTTATGCAGATAGCGCTCGGGCATGGCCTTGGCGTTATCGTTGCGCACGTCCTTGGGTTTATCGAAAAGCCCGGGACTGCCGGCCGTACGCAGAAACACCCAGTACAGCGATGCATCGTAGGCCGCGAACTGAGCGCGCAGGCGTTCGGCGCTACGGAAGTCGATCTCGGCGGCACCGTCCGAGATGAGCACAATCGCACGCGAGGCGCTGGCACGACGCTCACGAAAGTACGACAGCGCCATGAACAGTCCGTCGGCGACATTCGTGAACGCCAGTCCCGGCGTTGCCGCCGCGTCGACGGCGGCCCGTGCCGCTACCCGATCGTCCGACAGCGGCAGAACCGCCATCGGCCGAGTACTGAACGCGACGACGCCGAACAGATCATGCTTACGCTCACCGATGAAGGCGTTGAGCAATCGGCGCGCGGTTTCGCTCTTGGATTCGTCACCACCGCGCGGGTTACGCCCGGCAAAGGTCTGATCCATGCTCAGGCTGCGATCGAGCGTAAGCACGATATGCGCACCGCGTGCGACCTTTTCGACACGCTGCGCGCCGACGAACGGGCGCGCCAACGCCAACACCATCGCCGCGATCGCCAGCGACGCCGCGGCGCGCAGCGCCCAATCCAGCAGCCGGGATAATCGATCGGCCGGCACGGTAACCAGCGACGCTGCTTCGCTCGCGGCCAGTGGCTGACGCCACCACGGCAGAAGCGCCAACAGCAATCCCAGCAGCACAACCGGTATATCGACACCGATATTCATGCCTTGAGCTCGCGCTTGCGACAGCCTTGCACCAGACGCTCGAGACGATCGATCAGCCCGTGATTGTCGCCGGCCGCCGGTGCAGCGCCGGCAAAGAAGTAACGACGCGAGAACTCGAAGAATGCTGCGATGTCGTCGACCAGATCGGCAAATACCGGATGCGCTGCGATAAACACATCGAGGTCGTCGGCAAACACGGCCTGCCCGGCTGTTTCATCGAAGGCGCGATGCACGGTACGCAGCGCCTTTGCCACCTCGGGCGGCTCATGCGCTCGGCGCTGGCGGCGCAGACTGACGCGCGCTCTGGCAAACGGCCCGCGCGCGCTTGCCGACAGATAGCCCGCGGCCCAGGCCCAGACCAGCAGCGCGAATAGGGTGATTGCCAGAGCGGCGAAAGTGGCCCGACGCGGCCCGGCCACCGCCGGGCGCACCGGCATGGCATCGGCAAGCAGCAAATCGTTATCGGGGTCGCCGAACCGCGCATCCGGGTCCAGTTCCAGAATGGGGGACATGGTGAACACGAAGGCCGGCGCGCGCCGTGTGATTCGCTCGCCCGCGGCATTCGCGGCTGCCAGATCCAAGGCCGGCAACTCGCGGCGCGTAGCCTGCAGCGGCGCATAGAACAGTTGATAGTCGAGTCTGACGACAACCGGCCCCGAAGAGGACTCGGCGGCCCGAATATCCACCACGGCGAGATCCAGCCAATACGATTGCGCGCCTGGGCTGGGCAAAGATGCGCGTTCAAGCTGAAAGCCGGCCGGCAACTGCAGGCGCAGCGTGCGCTGGATATGATCGCCTACGACATGGCCATAGGCGCGTGGCTCGTCGATGGACAGCCCGATCGCCGGGCGCGGCTGAGCGACGACGGCGCTTGATATCGACAGTGTCGCGATCACGCCGAACAAGCCGACAATCAAACGCGGCCGAACGCTCATGCGGCGCGCAGGAAGTAATCGGTAAAGGCGTTCGCCGAGAATTGTCGGCCGGCGAACAGCGGCGCACGCCCGTTGCGGGTGAAACGCCGGGTGAGTTCGGCGCGGCGCTCGGCATAGGCCGCACGCCATTTGTCTGCGAGGGCCGGACGCATCCATAGCGTGCGCCGGCGCCCCGCTTCGGGATCAACCAGATGCACCAGCCCGCGCCGCGGCAGATCGGCATACTCACGGGCATCCCAGACCACCACCGGCACCACGTCGTGGCCTGCCAGCTGCGCAAGAATGCGCGCGAGACGCTCGGTCGACCAGTGGAAATCCGATACCAGAAACACCAGCGCACGGCGTTGCGGCAGGCGTTCGGCCAAGGCCGGTTCGTCGTCGACTGCAGCGCCCAGCGGTAACGGCTCGGCCAACCGGCCCAGTATGTCGTCGACTCCGCCGCGGCGAAAACTTGCCGGCCAATAGAACGCCTCGCGGTGGGTCGGCGCATTGCCGCGGCCACGCGATGCAGCCTGGCCGATGCCGACGAATCCGAAGGCATCGCCGCCGCTGTGCGCCGAGCGCGCCACGCTGTCGACACAGTCGATTACAAAGCGCTGCTTGTCGGCAAAACGCATGGACGCCGACAGATCGGCCACCACGATCACATTGATGGCGCTGCGCTGGCGATATACCCGCGTATAGAGCATGCCGAACGGGTCGCGCACGCTGGCACGCAGGTCCAGGCGGCGCGGGTCGGGATAATCCAGCAGCGATGCATAGCCCGAGAACAACTGCCCCATACCGGCACGACGACTGATATGCATGCCGGGGCGCATGCCACGCGCCGGCCAGGGGACGCGATAGATGAATTCCTGCGCGCGCTGGCCCGCGTCGCTCACGGTGCTGCCACGCGTTCGACGGCGGCGGTGATCAGCCGCCCGATGATCTCGTCACGGCGGATTTCGTAGACCGGGTTGAAAAAGATGCGATGCCCGGTCGTTTCGAGCAAGACGGCACGGATATCCTCGGGCACGACCATGTCGCGGCCGGCCAGCCAGGCGTTCACACGCGCGGCGCGGATCATCATGCTCATGCCGCGCGGACTGCCGCCGCCGGCGACCAGCGCGTCGATATCCACATCGTCGAGCGCGATGCCGTGGGCGGCCGGCGCACGGATCGCCTGCCACAGATCGAGCGCGTAGTTCTGCAATGTTTCGCTGACGGTTATCGCTTGCTGAAGCGTCTGCGAGAACGCATTCAGCGCGGTGTAGTCGAGCAGCCCCGGCTCGACCTGGGCAATCAGCGTATCGGCATCGTGGTAGCGCGTATCGAACATGAGCGCGCGTAGCGCATCGCGATCGGCAGGCGCTGCGATGCCAATTTCCATGAAGAAACGGTCGCGCGCGGCCGCCGGCAGTTCGAATGTTTCTTCGCGCTCGATACGGTTGCGGTCGGCAAACACGAGCAGATGCGGAAAGCAGTATTCGCGGTTGAAGGCATGCATCGTGCGCTCGGCCATGAGCCGCAGCAGCAGCGAGTGCACCTGCGGGCGGGCCCGGTTGATCTCATTGAAAAAGAAGGTGGCCAGCGCCTCGCCGTGGCGTAGCACTGGCCCCGGTTCGACCCGCGGGCGCCCCTGCTCGTCGATGAAGGTGTGATAGGCCATATCGGACGGCATCAGGTCGACCGTGCCTTCAAGACGTTCGTAGCCGCCGCCCAGGCCGCGCGCCATCGCCCGCAACAGGGTGGTCTTGCCCACGCCGACATCGCCTTCGAGCAAGACATGGCCGCGTGCGAACACGGCAATGAGCATCAGGTGAACCGCGCGCTCCTGCCCCATCATGACCGCGTTGACCTGGTCGGACAGGCGAAGCGCCCGCGCACGCCAGTCGGCGAGCTGATTGTCGTCATTCATCCCGGGCGTTCCGATGGTCAGCGACGGCTTCTAGCCGACGCATGGAGGTCACCGCAAACGCCAGACGCGCCTGCGGCCACGGCTCGCTCACGCGCGCAACGCTAGCTTTGCTCGTCTTCGTTCATCGACTGCTGGAGTTCCAGTTCATCGGCGTCGTTGATCCATTCACCGGTTTTCTTGAAATGCTCGACGCGCATGGCGTTGCGCTTTTCCATGCCCTGAATGGATTCCTGCTGCTTGTTGAGCTCGCTTTCGCTGTGCTTCGGGTCGTACTTGCTGCCTTCGATCTTGTCCGGATAGCCGGGCTTGGGCTCCCAGCACACCCCGGGCTCGCTGCAGTTGGTGCCGTCGTAGGCGAGCGCCGTACCGATTCCCATAGCGCCACCGAGAGTCACGAGCACGGTGCCGATAATCAGATTGCGTTTACACATGTTGATATCTCCTTTTTTGTTATCGCCTGGGCTTTTTTCCCGTGCGCTTTGATCAGCCCGCGTCGTCGCCGGCCGCGGCGTCTGCCTTGCGCTTTTTGAGCAACGCCTTCTTTTCTTCCAGCGTCAGCCACTTCGCCTTGGAGGCCTTGCCTTCATAGATGCTCCGGATATAGGCCATGGTCTCGAGCATTTCGGTCTTGCTCATCGACATGTAGTGAGGTCCCATCTGGGCTCGGGCGCCACCGAAAATGGTGGAAAACAGGCCGGCGTCGGTCATGTTGGTTTCGTAGGTCCAGTAGTCGTCGACCAGCGACGGCCCGATCTTGCCCTTGGCGTGATGGCCATGGCAGCCGGCACAAGCGACCAGAAACTCATCCTTGCCCTTCTGCACAGCTTCGTCGTTGCCGTTGAGTGGGTTCTTGCCGGTCTTTACGAACTGCTCGACCGCGTCCGGGTTGTCGCCCACTTCGGCCTTGGACAAATCCAGTACCTGACCGTCGAGGGTGTTACGAAAGGTCTGTGCAGCGCCGGCGAGTGTGGCGACGCCGGCCAGCACGAGCGCGGCCGCAGCCAATATTCGATATCTGCCATAACGCATCAGGACGATTCTCCCTTGCGCTGTACCGGGGCCTGCCCTGACTGCGCCGCCTTGTCTTGGTCAAGCAACGGAAATCCCTCGTCGACCAATACCGCATGAATTTCGTCGCGGCCGGATTGCAATGCCTGCTCGAGCGCATCGCGCAGCTGCGTATCGTCTTCGCGCGTGGCCATGGACTGGCCATAGCTGAATTCCAGCGTTTCATCACGGCGCGTGCGGGTATCCGGCACGATGTTCATGGTCAGGGGTTCGTCGCTGGCCTCGACATAGCGGGCGGCTTCCGGGCCCCAGAGAATGGCGATGTCAGCTTCCCCATCGACGACTTCCGAAATCATCTTTTCGGGGTCATAACGGACGTACTCGTTGCGTCGCGACTTGAAGCCGATCAGCGAGTACATGTAGTTGAGGTTGTCGTCCCACTTGTTCATGTCCCGCAGCTTCGGCTCGACGGGGCTGTAGGGCGATACCGCAAAGCGCGTCATCCGGGCCAGATCCGGGCTGTCCCAGTCGGTGACCGTCACACCGTCATTTTCGGGATAGATGAATACATAGCTTGAGCGGTAATAGGCCTCGGTGGTGGCCACACGCGGGTCGCCTGCATCCACGCCCGTGATCACATCGCACTTGTCTTGGTTAAGATAGTTGGGCACCAGATAGATGCCCGGGTCGTCGGCCCATACGAATTCGGCCTCACGCCCCATTTCCTTTGCCACGATTTCGGCGATCCGGTTTTCGAAACCACTGCCGTCGCTCGCGGAAAATGGCAACTCGTTCTTGGCGGCACAGATACGCAGCGGCTCGGCCGCGGATACCTGGGCGGACGCTGTGACCACGATGGCGGACACCGCAGCCAGACTCAGCAACTTGCCTGTAGCTGTCATGCTCGAACACTCCGATCGATAAGAGAGAAGGACGGCGGGCCACAACACCCGCCGCCCCTAAGGTCATCGGGCCAGAATCAATTGCTGGCCTGTCGATCGTCGCCGGCGGAGGCGCTCTGCACCTGGTACTCGCCGGTCTGAATGTCCTTCGTATACGGGCTCTTGCCATCCAGCGAGAAGGCAATGAAACCGCCGCCCATCTGGGTATGGTTGGCCAGTTCCTTGAACGCGCCCACCGCACCCAAACCGGCCGACGGATCGTTCAGATCGAAGACCAGCCCCACGCCCGGCCAGCCACCGACGCCATAATTGATACCGACGTACTGGGTGCCGTCATGCATGTAGGTGATCGGGTGCCCGATTACGCCGGAGGGCAGCTTGAACTTCCATAGCAGCTCGCCGGTACGCGAATCGCGTGCCTTGATGAAGCCATCCAGCGTGCCGTAGAAGACGAGGTTGCCGGCGGTTGCCGTGGTGCCGCCCCAGACCGCGAACCGCTCCATGACTTCCCATTTGAAGTCGCCGGTCTTGGCGTCATACGCCTTGACCTGACCGGAGCCGGTGCCTTCTTCGCGATTGCCCTTCGGGCCCGGATAGGTCCATACATTGGCGCCCACGAAGAACTGACCGGCCCGGTAGGGCAGCATGTAGGGCTCCCAGTCCATGCACAGGTGGTTCATGCCGATGAAGAACAGCTGCTGGTTCGGGTCGTAGGAGTCCACACCCTGGTTGTGATAACCCATGGCCGAGGGGCAGATATCCTTCGAACGATGATCCATCCGGGTGCCGTACTCGGGGTCGCGTACCGGCTGGCCGGACTCCATATCGACGTGCTTCACCCAGTTGACGGTGTCGTCCATCTTGTCGGCTCGCACCAGGTCACCGTTGGTCCGGTCGAGGCTGTAGAGAATGCCGTTGCGGTCCGGATGGGTCAGCAGCTTGCGCTTCTTGCCGTCGATCTCCTGTTCGGAGAGCATCATGACGTTGACGCCGGCATAGTCCCATTCGTCGTGCGGCGTCTTCTGGTAGCCGAACTTGGCTTCGCCGGTTTCCAGATCGCGACCGAAGATGGTCATCGTCCACTTGTTGTCGCCCGGGCGCATGGTCTCGTTCCAGGGCGCCGGGTTACCCGAGCCGTAATAGAACAGCTCTTCTTCCGGATCGTAGGCATACCAGCCCCAGTTGGTGCCGCCGCCGATCTTCCAGGCATCGCCTTCCCAGGTCTTGGTGCCCAGATCCTTCTGGCCATACTGGGGGTTGTTGATATTGAAATCGTCGGCGAGCAGCAGGTCTTCGTCCGGGCCGGTGGCATAGGCACGCCACTCCTGTTCGCCGGTCTTGACGTTGAATGCGGTCACCACGCCGCGAACACCGAGCTCCGCGCCGGAGGAACCGACGATCACCTTGTCCTTGACCACGTACGGCGACTGCGTGAGCGTCTGGCCGACCGACGGATCCATGACTTCGAGCTTCCAGTACTGTTCGCCGGTCTCGGCGTTGAGCGCCAGCAGATGGCCGTCGAGCAGCGTTTCGATGACCAGAGGTGGCGTATCGCCGTCGCCCGGATAGTAGGCCAGCCCGCGGTTGACCACGTCGCAGCAGGCCACCGAGCGTGCAGCCGGATCCTGCTTGGGCTTGTACTGCCACACGATCCGGTTCGGATCGTCCAGATCGAGGGCGAAGACGTTGTTCGGATACGGCCCGTTGATGTACATCATCCCGTCGACGACGATCGGCGCGCCTTCATGGCCGTTGAGTACGCCGGTGGAGAACGACCAGGCCGGGGTCAGATTCTGTACGTTTTCGGTGTTGACCTGCGTGGATTCACTGAAGTGGTTGCAGTCATAGTTCTTGCACTGCATGACCCAGTTTTCTTCGCTCTGGGACAGTTCGTTTAGTTTGTCGCCCTGGCTTTGCTGTGCCGTGGCGGGTACCGCTGCTACACAGACTGATACCGTGGCCAGGGCAAAACAGCCCTGGCGTATCGACGTACGCCTTGCTCGTGCCATGTGCTGATCTCCTCATTGCACTTATTGTTTTGCTTTGTTTTTTCATCTCGCGACGACCGCGATGACGCTTTACTAGGTATAGAGCAACGGCCGATTCGCCGATACGGCCGAAACTCACCGATCTTGTTGAATCGTTTCCCATTTCGGACGGCTATTGTTCTTGGCGTGTTGGGATATCTTCCCGCCGCTTACCAGTACACAAGGCTTGCCAGGGCAACAGGGGATATCGCTGCGGCCAACAGCGCCTGGCAAGAACCCGACAGGCGCCTCGACACGCCCCAGATCACCGCCATACGAACAAGCGCGGGCAACGTCATTACGGGAGAAAGTCCCAGCGACCTCTTGGCTAGCATGGTGACGAAAACGGTGGCTGCGACGGCCACCCTGACCGCAAGCCGAAGCTCAGCTATGACTACATCGATACTGCTGGTGGACGACCACGAAATCGTGCGGCGCGGGTGCCGCGAACTGCTCGCGCACGGCGACTACCACGTCACGCATGAAGCCGCATCGGGTGAGGAAGCATGGCGATTGTTTCTGGCCGAGTCGCCGCGCGTGATCGTGCTGGATCTGTCGATGGACAATATGGGCGGTCTCGAACTCGTGCGGCGCGTGCACGCCCACGACACGCGTACCGCCGTGCTGGTGTTCACCATGCACGACGATCCGACCTATGCGACGCGTGCGCTCAAGGCCGGCGCCATGGGCTACATCACCAAGACCAGCCCACCACAGAGCCTGCTGGAAGGCATCGAGAAAGTGCTCAAGGGTTCGATCTATCTCAGCCAGGACATTGCCCAGGCGATCGCGTTGAGCGAGCTGTCGATACACGACAACCCCGTGAAAGCGCTTTCCGCGCGCGAGTTCGAGGTATTTCAGCTGCTCGTCGATGGCCACAGCAACCCGCAGATCGCACAGACCCTGTCGTTGAGCCACAAGTCGGTATCCAACTATGTGCTGCGAATAAAGCACAAACTGGCGGCCGACAGTGTTGCCGATCTCGTGCGTCTGGCCATCAATCAAGGGCTGACCAAGCACAACGTTGTCCCGGACCGCGCCCTGAACCGGTCGCGTTCAAAGCGTCATCCTTGATTCATGGCTTGACTGGAGGTCGTGCCGACCCAACCCTTGGGGTAACACTCATACCGGCGCGCCCCGAGTCCATGGATACACAGATCGAGCAACTCAAGGCCACGTTCGAGATGCTGCCCGACTGGGAGGAGCGCTATCGCTTCATCATCGATCTGGGCCGCAAGCTTGAGCCGCTGGCCGACGAAGAACGCAACGAGGCCACGCGGGTACGCGGCTGTATGAGCCAGGTGTGGCTGGTGGCCGACGAAAGCGACGACGACCGGCTGCATTTTCGCGGCGACTCGGATGCGCATATCGTGCGCGGGCTCATCGGCGTGCTGCTGATGATCTATTCCGACAAGACCCCGCGCGAAATCGCCGATATCGATATCAACCAGGTATTCGCCGATCTCAACCTCGAACAGCACATCACCATGAATCGCCGCAACGGGCTGTATTCGATGGTGGAAACCATCCAGCGCACGGCCCATCGGCAACTCGATTCCTAGTATCGGCTATGCTGCGGCGTGGATTCACGCCGCGCCCGACTCACCTGACCATGCGCGGCCTGCTCAAGGAAACAGCGCATGCCCAACGAACGCCCCGTCGCCCTCATCACCGGCTCTTCCTCCGGTATCGGCGCGGCCACTGCCCGCCTGCTGTCCGAACGCGGCTACAACGTCGTCATCAACTATTCACGCAGCGCGGACGCCGCCCAGCAGGTCGCCAGCGAATGCCAAGCCTCGGGGGCCGATACCCTCGTTATGCAGGCCAATGTCGCCGAGGACGCCGATTGTCGCGGTCTGGCCGACGCCGCCCTCGATCGCTGGGGCCGTATCGATGCGCTGGTCAACAACGCCGGCACGACCCGTTTCTGTGCGCATGAAAATCTCGAAGGCCTGAGCGCACAGGATTTCCAGGATCTCTATGCCGTGAATACGGTCGGCGCTTACCAGATGGTGCGCGCGGTCGCGCCTGCGATGCAGGCCGCCGGTACGGGCAGCGTCGTGAATGTGGCCTCTATCGCCGGCGTGATGGGCTTTGGCAGTTCGATCGCCTATGCCGCCTCCAAGGGCGCGCTGATCACCGTGACCAAATCGCTGGCGCGCGCGCTCGGCCCGGCCATTCGCGTGAACGCTGTCTGCCCGGGATTCGTGCGCGGTAGCTGGTTGGCCGAAGGCCTGGGCGAAAAACGCTACACCGCGATGATCGAGCGCCTCGAAGCCAACTCGCCCCTGGCGCGTGTGTGCACGCCGGAAGACGTGGCCGAGTCGATCGCCTATTTCGCCGCGGGTGCTGCCATCACCACCGGCGAAACGCTGCTGCTCGACGCCGGCATGCATCTCGGGCGGATGTAAGCAACGCGCGTAGATACCGTCTCAACCATCAAGTGATTTTGGCAGCTAGGCCCGGATCATAAGGTGTTTTA
>NZ_APNF01000015.1:0-77197 GCF_040361235.1 Salinisphaera sp. S4-8
GACAGCGCCTACTTCTTCCTCAAGATCCGAGACGCATTTCCCGGTAATGTGCGATGAACCTTTTTTATGTCCGCGGTTGATGCCCGCGCGGGTCAGCGATAGCCGTAACGCGCGGCAACCGGGCCGGTTATATCGTGAATCAGGCGCAATTCGGCATCGCTGAAGGCCGGTTTGTAATAGCCCGGCAGGCGCAGGCGCTCGGCCGCGCGTTCGAACGTGCTGTTGTCGATATCCAGCCCGCAATGCGCATAGAACCGTTCGAGCACGGCGCGCGAATCGCCACATAAATCTTCATAGCGAATGACCAGCGCCGCGTCTGCGAGTTGTGGATCGCGCGCAAGGCGTGCATCGACATCGGCATAGATCATCGCCCAGTAGCGCGCCCAGCCCTCGACTTCCTCACCGTCGGCCCAGAGCTGACGGATATGGTCGATCGTGTCGTCGTCGCCGGTATGGATCGGGCGTCGGTCGAGGCCGAACTCGAAATGGCCGACACGTCGCATATGTTCCAGCGCACGCGGATGCGCGGTTTCGCCGGCTTCGAACAGGGTCTGCTGTTTCATCAGCGAGGCGATATGCCAGACCGGGTCGCGTATCGGCAGCACAAAGCGTGCATCGGCAAAAATCGATTGCAGATACTGCAGTCGCATCAGGTTGTAATTGCCCTTGGCGGCATAACGCGTACGCCCGCGAATCGCCAGTAGCTTGCGAATATGGTCGCGATAGAACTGTTCGAACTCGGGATTGCGGGTGTCGGCATCGAGCACGCTGCTATGCGCGCTATCGTGGATATGCTCGAAAAACGCCATCCACAGCACTTCCTCGAAGGCTTCCGGACTTTGTGAGGTCACCGCGATGCCGTCGCCATGCGCGCGTTCGGTGGCCGTTTCGGCGTTCTGCGGTACCCGTGCCAGCCAGCGATCCCACAGCCAGGGCGTGAACACCGGCGGGAAGTCGCGGTAGCGGTGGGTGGCCACCTGCGGGTGCTCGGCCAGCAATTCGAGCAGAATGGTCGTGCCCGAACGCGCCAGCCCGGCGACATAGATGGGTGCCACGATCGTGATGTCCTCGATCGCCTCGGCGGCCATGCGGGTATCGAAATTGCCCAGCTTGATGGCGGCACGCGGATGCCGATGTTGCCAGCCGCCCACGCGGTGCATCCAGGTGGGCACGGCAAAGCCGGCAATGGCGGCTTCGCTGGGCTGCGAGCGCGCGGTGCGCGCCGTGTCGTTTGTCTGTGGGATCGTGCTCATTCGATTTTTGCCCATTTGTAGATCGCGAGTGAGACGATGAACATCACGGGAATGAATACGAACAGCCAGGAATGCATCCAGGCCGGACCGAAGGGGATGACCTCCAATACGGGCAGATCGATACGAATCTGTTCGACCGGCGCGTCCTCGGGCAGATAGCCCAGGGGGTTCTCGGCCAGCCAGTGCCACCAGGGCTGTTTGGTGACGATGCCCACCGGCGCGGTCATATCGAATTGCGCGATCGGCGCGCCCGCGTCGCCGACGCTGAGTTTCGCCGGCTGGGTGCGGTCGTCCCAGTGCGTGGCCACGCCCTCGGGAACAGTCGTGATCGTCGGTGCCTCGCCAGGCGCGGGCAGGGTATGGCCGTAATGGGTTTCGGCCCAGAGCAACAGGGCCAGTAACGGCAGAATCGCCAGTAGCGTGCCCGGCACGACGAGCCCGACATGGCGGAACGCGGTCGTGAACTGCTTCTTGATCAAGGGCCCGGCGTCGGCGAAATCGCCGTCGAATGCGTTCAGGCGCTGACGTGCCGCCTTGGCGTCGCGCTTGGCCTGGCCGATGCGTGCCTGCGGCGAACACAGCTTGTACAAAAACATGGTCAGCACCGAGCCCAGAACGGCCCAGATCGCCAGACGCAGGGCGGCGGGCATAAAGCCCGCCATGGCTGCATCCAGGCTGTTGAACAACGGTGCCGGTAGATCGAATAGACCCATGTGCTGTCCTTTTCGTCATGGCCCGACCGCATTCGCGCGGCCGGGCCATCGCGATGGCTAAGAGCGGCCCGGGCCGTTGCCGGCTTCGTTGCCGTGCGTCGACGCGGTGGCCTGTTCGCTGCGGGCCGCGGCCTCGGCTTTCTTGCGCCGGCGCATGCGCCGTATCGGCCACAACACGACGAACAGCAAAGCGGCACCGATGGCGGCGACTACGCCCCAGAGCGCGCCCAGCAGACTCAGGCCCGCGCCGGGCCCGACATAGGCCTGGGCGGCGGCGAACGGGGCGAGCATGAGCGCTAGCGCCAGGCTCGAGCGCAGCAGCGGTGCGGTTGGGATACGGGTTTCGTGTTTATCCATGACAGACCTCCTAGGGCGTTTGGATGCTTTCGCGAAAAGCCGGCTCCAGATCTTCGGCGCGCAGCCGCTGACCGGAGGAGACGACCGGGATGTACTGGTTCTGGTCGCCCCCGCGTACCGGATTGATGAACTCCCACACGATGTCGCCGTTGGGCGCGACTTCGAACAGTCGGCCGCCGTCGGACTCGGTGATCAGACGATTGCCGTTGGGCAGGGTCGTCATCGCGCCGCGCAGGCGGCTGGCGAAGGGATGCTCGGCATTGCCCTCGTAGCGCCACACGATCTGTTCGTTTTCCGGGTCGACTTCGAGCGCCCGGGTCATGTTGTCGGCCTGGAAATGGCCGTAGTTGTCGAACAGGGTGAAGTGGCCGTTGGGCAGTACGCGGGCGAAATGCTGGCCCAGCCAGGAGCCGGCCATCGCCCAGGTCAGCTGCCCGGTATTCAGATCGATCAGCGCCGGCGTACCCGGATGTCGAAACGACACCAGCACCTGGTTGCCACGGCCCTTGGCCGGGGCGAAGTTCTTCGCCAGTTCGTCATCGATGAACTGCACGCTGTTGGTATGCAGCGGGTCTTCGAGGGCGAAATGGGCGATATTGGTCAGCAGCGGCTGATAGCGCGACTCGTAAAACGCCTCGAACAGCGGGATCTTGGCCTGTTCTTCGCCTGTGTTGCCGTCGAGCACCACCACGTAATCGTCGAGAAACGGCTTGGCCAGCGCCGGGAAATTCTCGAAGCGCTTTTCGCTGAAGGCGTGGGTGAGCACGAGCACGCGCCCGTCCGGGGCGATATCGATATCGTGATGGGTCGCGCCGTGGTATTTCCACAGGACATTGGAATCGGCATCGAGCTTGACCAGGCCATAGCCCCAGGGCGTATCGCCGGCAGCGATATAGATCGCCAGCAGATCGCCATTGGGGTACATGATGGCCTTGCGCCAGTACATGAGCGCGTCATCGCGCGCGCCGCGCCCGTCCGGCGCGGTGTCCCAGAGCTTGCTGTAGTCCAGCTGCCAGCGATGGACTTCGTTGCCGTCCATATCCACCAGCGACGCATAGGGCGCGCCGCCCGAGGTATACAGCGTATAGCCGTTATAGGCACGCGCGGGGTCGTTGATGGTGACGCCGCGCTTGTCGGTACGTGCGCTACGCCACTGGTCGGTCTGTGTGTACCGGTCGTGGATCGAGTCCTGAACGATAAGCGCATGACCGGCCTTGTAGGCGTCATTGAGCCATTCGTAAGGAAACACCTTGGCGAGCACGACCAGCGTACCGCCGAGAAAGGCGAGAAAGAGACAGGCCACGAAAAACGCCGCAAAACCGGCGCGATCCGCTTTATCCATTGTTGAACCCTAGCTAAGGGTCCCATACGAACGCTTCGACACTCGAAGCATCCGCCCTCGGCCTGACTAAGACCGTAGCACTTTCCTGAAGTTTCCGTCAGGACTGCATTAAATTATTTTCATTCCCGGATGCGGGGCGCTAAGTCTCTGAACGCGCACGCCCTGGTCGGTTCGATTAATTGCGATCCACGCGCACGAATACGGCGTCGGTGCCGGTATCCGAGTCGGTATTCACGGCGACGCGCTTCCACTCGCCCGCGCGCATGAGCAGTCGTGTCTGGGCATGGAGCTGGCCCTGGGCGATGGCATAGGTAAAGTCGACCGACAAGGCCATATCACCGGAATCGCCAGTCGCGTCGAACCAGTAATCGAGTACGGCGTCGCGGGTTTCTATATGTCCGCTATCGAGTTCGGCCACGGTGGTCTCGATACGTCGTGGCTTGGATCCACCCGTGACGGTGGCCGCCGGATCGGCGTTATTGCCGTAGCGAACCTTCAGCGTGAACGGTTTGTGCGTGTTTACGATCGCCGACTGGGCATGGGCCGCGATGGCCGCGCCGCCGACCAGGACCCCTATCGCCAGCCAGACAGCCAACACGCGATTGCGATTGAACATGGCGTTTCTCCCCCGACAAACCGTTTGTTGTGTGCCCCATGCCGGACGTGTTGTGGGTCTGCACATACTTATAGCACGTGGCCCTTCGGGGCAGGGCCCGCGGGCTAGCGGCTATAGCTTCCTGCGTGCGTCTGTCGCTGCGTCGTGGCGGTCGCGGCATTGGCCGTTGCCGTGAGCAGATAACGCGACAGCACGGCCAGTAATGCGCCGTAGAGCGGCAGGAACAGACACAGGCTGATCAGCAGCTTGAACGCATAATCCACACAGGCGATTTCCAGCCAGTGCTCGGCCATGAACGCATTCGACGAACCCGCGAATGCGATCGAGAAAAACAGCAGCGTATCCAGCGCGTTGCCGAATACGGTCGAGGCCGTGGGTGCAACCCACCATTGGCGTAGCGCCCGCAGGCGTTGAAATACGCCAATATCCAGCAACTGGCCGAACAGATAGGCACAAAAGCTCGCCAGTGCGATGCGCGCGACCAGCGTATTGAATTCGCCGAGCGCCTCGACACCGGCGAAGCGCCCATCCACATAGAGCACGGACAACAGATACGACACGACCAGTGCCGGGCCCATGGCCGCGGCCACCACGCGCCGCGCCGTGGGCGCGCCGAGCAGACGCACGGTCAGATCGCTGACCAGGAAGATGAACGGAAAACTGAACGCGCCCCAGGTCGTATGCCAGCCCAACAGCGTGAATGGCAGCTGCACCAGATAGTTGCTCGCGGCGATGACCAGCACATGCAGCCCCGCGAGTACGATCACGATCCGGCGCCACTGCGCCGCTGATAATGATAACGACATGCCTGCTTTTCCTTTTTCGTGACGGGGTGAGGGAACCCGTGGCGTGATCGGACCGCCTGAATCGCTCAGGCCGGCGGCTCGTTGACAGGCGGCGGATCGTAGTCGCCCGCCGCGATCTTTTGCAACTCGGCATGCAGATCGGCTTCGGCGTGGATATTACGCAATATCCAGTACAGCCCGCTGAGCGTGCGCATCAAGAACACCAGCTGCGGGGCGGCATTGAACAGTTTCCAGTGGCGTAGCGATGCACGCACTTCGGCGCGTATGGATTCGATCAGCCCGTCGTCGGTAAACACATAGGGCGATTGGTGGCGAATGGGTTCCAGCGATGCGGTGGCGTGGCTGGCATAGATCTGGGCATAGGTTTCGCCGTGCTGTGCCCAGCTGTCGGGTGGCACCACGCCCAGGCGTTCCAGCGCGTGATGCAGATCCTGCCAGCGGCCGTCGAGGGCGGCGGCCACGACGTCGCGCAGTCCGCGGCGGGTGTCGATATCCAGCGTTTTCGCACAGCCGAAATCGAACAGGGCAATGGAGCCGTCCGCGGTCACCCCGAAATTACCGGGATGCGGATCGGCATGCAGGATGCCGTGGGTAAACACCTGCAGGTTGATCGCCTGGACGATGGCATGACCGCGTTCGGGCGAGGCCTCGTCGACGGGCCGTGCATCGACATAGGTGGTCACCAATACCGCATCGGTGCATAGCTCGGGCACCGGCTCGGGCAGTACGAAGCCGGGCAGCTCGATCGCCCGCAACGTCTGCAGGTGGGCAAGCTCCTGTACGTAGTTGGTTTCCTCGATGAAGCGTTCGCGCAGTTCATCGAGCACGGCATCGATATCGCTGCCACGGATCGGTAGAAAACGCGACAGCTTGAGCAGGCGGCCGAGATTGTCGATATCGGCATCCACGGCGTCGGCCACGCCGGGGTAGCGGATCTTGACCACTACTTCACGCCCGTCCACCAGCCGTGCACGATGCACCTGGCCGATGGAGGCCGCGGCCATGGCTTGTTCATCGATCTCGGCGATCAGCGCGCGTTGTTCGTCGTTCCAGGCTTCATCGAGCACGGGTTCGAGCCGTTCGAATGCCCAGGGTTCGGCGTTGCGTTGCAGGCGCGAGAGCTGTTCGACCAGCGGTTCCGGCAGAAAATCGCGATACTGGGACGCGATCTGGCCCAGCTTCATGGCTGCGCCCTTGAGCCCGCCGAGGGTGTCGAACCAGTCCTGGCCGGTTTTCTGCCAGCTCTTGGCGCGATCGTAGCCGGGCATGGTCTGGAGCACGCCACGACCGAGGCTGCGCATGCCGGCGCCGAGAATGCGCCGACGCCGGGTACGTTGTTCGCGCTTATCCGACACCGTGAACCTCGATGCCCGTTTCGTTGCGCAGCCAGCCATAAAGCGTTTGCGCTTCGCTCGGGCGTACCGCCGTATTCGGCAATACGGCGGTGGGATGGGGGGTTCGATCGAGAAAGAACTGGCCCTGGCAATTACGCGCCGCGCGGGCCGAACCCAGCCACACGGCGGTATCGGCGCCCATGCGCGCATCGCGCAGCACGCGCCCCATGACCTTGTCGAAGCCCGGCAGCGATTCGGTCACCCCGGGCGTGGCCACCCAGCCCGGGTGCATCGCATTGAAGTGCAAGCCTGCATCGCCGTAGCGGCGTGCCCAGTGGCGGGTCAGGGCGACGAGGCCGCGTTTGGCACGGGCATAGGCCTTGTTACCGCTAAAGGTTTCGTTCTCGAAATTCAGGTCGTCGAGCACCAGCGGCTGCAGATACATGCCGCCGCTGGACATATTGATCACCCGCGCCTTAGCCGCAGCGAGCGCTGGCAACAGCGTTTCGGTGAGCACGAACGGCGCGACCAGATTGATCGCCAGGCTGCGCTCGAAGCCGTCGCCGGTCAGTGCATGTTCGTGGAATAGGGCGCCGGCGTTATTGACCAGCACATCGATTTTCGGAAAACGCGCGGTCAGCCGCTCGCCGAGCGCGCGCGTGGCCGCGACATCGAGCAGGTCGGCCTGTTCGGTATGAATACGTTCTATCGCCTGGCCGGCGAAGTCGTGTACATGCTTGCGCGATGCCGCGAGCTTGCCGGTATCCCGGCCCACCAGCACCACGGTCGCGCCCAGGCGCGCATATTCGGCAGCGATCGCTTCGCCAATGCCGCTGGTCGCACCGGTGACCACGGCCACGCGTTCGTCCATGAATTCGCTATGGGCCTTGTCGTCAAGCGCGAGATAGCCGCGTTCGGTAAACGCCGGAGCGGCCAGCAACAGGCTGCGATCGGCCGCATAGCTCACCCAACCCTGGCGCGGGGCTTCGGTATCAATCGTCAGCGCACTGGCAAGCCCGGCCACTGCCTTGCGCCCCATGCGCTTGAATACGGGCTTGAGCGCGAGTTCGCTGACCCGCAGGACGCCCGAGAGCGAAAAATCCGCGCGATAGTCGATCGTCGTATCGCCGGCGGGGCTCTCTTCGAAACGAATGGTTTCGACCGATGTAAGACCCGGGCCCCGCATTTCCAGCGCGATATGTTGGTCGGGGGCGAGTTCGGTGATCCGATAGGTCAGCGTGGTACGCCGGCCAAACATCTGCACGGTCACGTCGAATTCGCTACCCACGGCGGGTGCCCCCGGGGTGCGCTTGCGGGCGCGATAGACACCCGGGTCCCATTGCTCGCAGGTGGAGAAATCAGCCAGATAGCGATAGCAGTCGGCGGGGCTGCGCGCGACACGGACGGTTTCGTGGAGTCGGATCATGGAATCCTTAAGCTGCGACCAAAGTCGAGTTATACGCCAGTCTGGCCGTGGCGGTTGAGGCGTTGCAACCGTCACGGGTCTGTCAGTGAATTGTCATCGTGCCGCCTTATGCCCCCGCTAGCCTGCGCGTCGACTTTAACCGACACTTCCCGGGGGACCCATGAACAAGACGCGATCCGTCTGGCGACGACTGCTGCTGACACTCTGTCTGACCGCGGCGATTGCCGGCTGTTCCGACAGCGATTCCAACGACAACGACGACAACAATAACGGTGATGGCCAGCAAACGGCCGCCTATCGTCTTCAGCTATTGCATTTCGCGGATATGGACGGCTCCACCGCGGCGCTTGATTACGTCTCCAACTTTTCCAGTCTGGTCAACGCGTTCGCCATTGTCGATACGCTCGCGAACAATACGCTCGTGCTGTCGTCGGGCGATAACTTCATTCCGGGACCGCGATTTTTCGCTGCGGGCGCGCTGGCCGATGAAGACGTGCCCGAAGCGCTGGGCGCCGCCGGCAATGGCCGCGCCGATATCGTGTTCGTGAACCGTTTCGGCACGTCCGCCTCGGCACTGGGCAATCATGATCTGGATGCCGGCACGTCGGCCTTTGCCGGTTTGGTCGCGGGTGACGGCGAGAGCGATGGCTATGCCGGCGCCGCCTTCCCGTATCTGTCCTTCAATGCCGATTTTTCGGGCGACAGCAATCTGTCGGCCCTAGTCGCCGAGAATGGCCAGCCCTCGGCCCAGGTGGCCGGGCGTGTGGCAGGCTCGACCACGGTGAAGGTCGGCGGCGAAACCATCGGCGTGGTCGGTGCGACCACGCCGCTTCTGGCGAGCATCACCTCGACCGGCGGAATCGATATGTCGCCGGACGGGTTTGCCATGGACGATGCCGGCTACGACGCGCTGGCGGCAGCGATCCAGCCCGGCGTGGACGCGCTCGTCGCCCAGGGCATCGACAAGATCGTGCTGGTTTCCCATATGCAGCAGATCGCGATCGAAAAAGCCCTGGCCACCCGTTTGAACGATGTCGATATCATCATCGCCGGCGGCTCGAACACGCTGCTGGCCGACAGCAACGACGTCCTGCGCGACGGCGACAGCGCGGCTGACACCTATCCGCTGGCCTTCGCGGGCCCGGATGAGACGCCCACGCTGGTGGTCAACGTCGACGGCGATTACAAATACCTTGGCCGTCTCGTGGTCGATTTCGATGCCAATGGCGTGCTGCTGACCGATTCACTGGACCCGGTCGCCAACGGCGCCTGGGCCAGCACCGATGCCATCGTCGAGCAACTGGCCACCCGTGGCCTGAATACCCAGGCCGACTCGGATGTACTGGCCGTACAGTCCGCGCTGCAGAACGTGCTCGCCGAGCAGGACGGCAATGTCCAGGGCATTACCGATGTCTATCTCGACGGGCGCCGCACGCAGGTGCGTACCGAGGAGACGAACCTTGGCGACCTTACCGCCGATGCCAATCTCTACTACGCGCGCCTCGTCGAGCCGGGCGTGCAGGTGTCGCTCAAGAATGGTGGTGGTATCCGCGACGCCATCGGTCAGTCGGTTGTCCCGCCCGGCGGTACCGGTGAAGCCGAACTGCGCCCGCCGCAGGCCAATGAATCCATCGGCAAGCCGGAAGGGGGCGTGTCGCAGTTCGATATTGCCGGCGCGCTGCGCTTCAACAACAGTCTGACGATCATCAGCGTGACCGCGGCGGAGCTGCGCGACATCATGGAACATGCCGTGGCCGCCACCACCGATGGGGCTACGCCCGGCCAGTTCCCGCAGATTGGCGGTATGCGTATCGCCTTCGATGTGGACGAAACCGCGCGTACCGGCGGGCAGATGAATCTGGGTACGGCCACCACCGGTAACCGTATCCGCAGCCTCGAGCTCATCGATGCCAACGGCGATACCACCGATACGCTGGTGACCAACGGCGTCCTCCAGGGCGACGCCAGCCGCGAGATTCGTATGGTGTTGCTCGCCTTCACCGCAGCTTGTGTGCCGGGCGACAACTACGATGCCGGCAGCAATGATTGCGGCGATGCCTATCCGTTGAAGAATTTGTCCGATCCGCAGCGTGTCGATATCGACCCGACCACCGACGGCGTGATCGATGCTTCGCAGATCGGCACCGATTACGATCCGGGCCTGGCGATGTTCGCCGCCACCGGCACCGAGCAGGATGCCTTTGCCGAATATCTGCAATCGCGCTACAACCCCGACAACGGCGGCACGGCATTCGATATCGCCGAAACACCGGCCGCGCAGGACACGCGTATCGTCAATCTCGAGGCACGCCGCGCCGCGCCTTGATTGACTGATCGCAACGCGCAGGGAAAAGGGGCCGCGCTGGGGTTCAGCGCGGCCTTTTTCGTGGGCGGGTTTGAAACGAGGCGCCAGGCAAGCGCTGCATACGCGCTCGCGGATCGCGTTCGAGTCTTCACAGACGATGCGGCAAGGCGCCCTGCCGCAGCGCCTGCCTTGCTGGCAGGTCAAGCCTGGCAACGCCGCCGCGGCGTCTGTACGGCCGAACCGCTGAGCGGCCGGGGCTTTGCGCGCGCTTGATCGGCGTCAGTATTCGCGACCGTGCAACTTGTTATTGGCTTGGGCACGCTACGCTGTCACGTGTCTGTGAATCACGCGCAAAGGGCCCGGCGCGACCGTGACAGGTTGTGCGGAGCTTCCTAAACTCGTCGCATGAATGTCTTCGACCGTATCTACGCCCTGCACAAGCAGCTGGCTGGCGCGCGCCGGCCCATTCCCAAGGCCACGCTGGAAGCACGACTGGAATGCTCGCCGGCGACGGTCAAGCGCATCATTCGCGATATGCGGCTCTATCTCGATGCGCCCATCGAATACGACCGCGAATACAACGGCTACTATTACGCCAGCGCCGATGGCAGCACGCCCGAAGCCCAGTTCGAGCTGCCCGGGCTGTGGTTCAACGCCTCGGAGCTGATCTCGCTACTGGCCATGGACCAGCTACTGGAAACAGTCCAACCGGGCCTGTTGGCGGTGGACCTCGCGCCGGTACGTAAGCGTCTGGAACGCATTCTCGAAAGCCGGGCCATGGGTACCGGCGAGCTTGCCCGGCGCACCCGGATTCTGCGCGCGAGCGCGCGCCGACCCGGCCCGGCCTTTGCCGAGGTCGCCGGCGCCATGGCCATGCGTCGACGGCTGCGGATTCGCTATCACGGGCGGGCTCGCGATACCGAAAGCCAGCGCACCATCTCCCCGCAGCGGTTGGTCTATTACCGCGACAACTGGTATCTGGACGGCTGGTGTCACGATGCCGACGGCCTGCGCAGTTTTTCGCTCGACCGAATCCGCGCGGCCGAAACGCTCGACGAAGCCGCGATCGATATGGACAGCGACGCTCTCGAAGCCGAGCTGGGCGGCGGCTACGGCATTTTTTCGGGTACGCCCGAGAACACGGCAGTCATCCGCTTTTCGCCCCAGGCCGCACGCTGGGTGGCCGACGAGCAATGGCATCCCGATCAACAGGGCCATGCGCTCGACGATGGCGGCTATGAACTGCGGGTGCCGTATTCGGCCAGCGCCGAATTGCTGGCCGACGTGCTCGCCTACGGTCCGGAGGCTGAAATCATCGCGCCGGAATCGCTGCGCCGGGCCGCCGCTGAGCGCCTGCGTGCGGCGGCGGCGCACTACGCCGAATACGTTTAATGTAAATTCATACAGCCCAGGGTCGTTGTTTGACCCACCGCCACCGGCAAGCTCTCCCACGTTGACGACATCACGTGGACAAGGGGAGCGACCCATGAGCGAAACAATGGCCCAACGACTGATTCATCCGGCCCATGCCCAGCTGGTGGAGGCTGCACGCGCCGAGCGCCGTGCGCTCGTACGGGCACTGGCCATCGAAGCCGACTGGCGTTTCCACGACGGCCCCGAATGGGCGGCGCGCTACTGGGCTGCTTTCGGTGATCTGCGTCGCGACGTGGACAGCGCGCCGGAACTGCGCCTGGGCGCCGCGCTGGCGCCCCGCAGCGGCTGGTCGCCGCTGGCGCCGGTGGAATCCGACCAGGCCCGGGCCATTTTTCGGGCCCTGCTGGCCGCCTTGCATCCCCAGGTGGCCCCGCGTGCCGCGGCGGCGGATACCGAGGGGCTTTGGTCGCTTGCGGTGCGGGCCTATCGGGGTGGCGACGCGGCGCGTCTGCGCGAGCTGCTGGCGCGGGCACAGCCCAACGCCGCGGCGGCGCGGCTACCGGACGACATCGTCGCGCTTCGAAGCGAACATGATCGCCTGGTCGGCGCACGCGCGGCGGTCGATCGCCGCCTGGCCGAACTGAGCCAGAGCTTTCCCTTCAACCTGCGCGATCGACTCGACGACGCCGACTGGGTACGTCGCCAGCGTCTGGGGCTGCGCCAGGTACTCGAATTCGTGGCGCCGCCACGCCGCCGTTCTGCGCAGGGCGATCGCCAACAGGTATCCTGAGCCGCTTTCGCAACAGTCATCGAGGGTGGCCGTATGGCCCAGGCCCAACAGCATCGTCTCGATCTCGACGGCGAAGACCTGCAAACCCGCGTTGTCGAAGATACGGTGTACTGGATCGAGCGTGCACGCGAGATCACCGGCGCCAGCGCGCGGCGGCTGCCGGTACCCGCCGTCGCCTTCGATCTGCGGGGCCGGGCCGCCGGCCAGGCGATCTTCGCCCGTCGCAGCCGCGACTGCCGCATTCGGATCAACGCCGCGTTGTTAGCCTCGCATCCGCAGGAAATGATCGCCGAAACCGTGCCCCACGAAGTAGCCCACGTGGTGATCTACCGGCTCTACGGCCGCCGTGCCCGTCCGCACGGCAAGGAATGGAAAGCGCTCATGCGCGCCTTCGGCGTCGACCCGGCACCGTGTCATACACTGCCCGCCGAACCCGTACGCCAGCTCAAACGCTTTCGCTATGCATGTGGCTGCGACGAACCGGCGTTTCTCACCAGCATCCGTCACAAGCGTGCCCAGAAGGGCACCGATTATGTGTGTCGTGTTTGTGGGGAGACATTGCGGTTTGCCGACGAGGGGGCGGGTTCGTAGCGGTTGGTGGATTGCGCGTAGCTTTTGAATTTGAACCGCTCGTTTTCTGAATGAACTGTGCGGGTGAATTTTGGCTCGGGGTTTCGCGCTGCAGCGCGAAACCATGGGTTCGACAAACTCGTGAGTGATGAACGACGTGTAGCTTGAATCGCTCGCCGTCTGAATCAACAACGCGGGTTAATTTCTACTTGGGGTTTCGCACTGCTGTGCGAGTTACTTCTCTTGCTTGCCCCAAGAGAAGTAACCAAGAGAAGGGCACCCTGTCTTGCGCCGGCGCTTCGCGCCGATGCCCTCCCATCGCAGCCGGCAAGCGGGACGCCCGGAAACTCGCTGCGCTCAAACATCCGGCCGTCCCTAGGCAATTAACAAGGCCGCTTGCCGACCGCGCTGCTCGGCGCTACGCCTAAGGGGCCCAATACAGGCAAGCTCGCTAACGCTCGCTCAAGGTCACCGGTTTTGTAGGTCGGCTTAGCGAAGCGTAAGCCGACAAGAACGCAGCCAGTTGCCTTTATTTCGGTTGGTAGCCGCATCGACTCATCGCTATGGGCTACCTGCTGTATTCGGGCCCCGTGTGGAGCGAACGAGAAGCACAGGGCCGAAGGGTTCCCGGCGCACTGCGCCGGGGCGGCCAGCCTGTCTGAGGATCGCCAAAGCGATCCGAGTTCTGGCCGCACCCTTCGGCCCGCGCATCGCAGTGGTTCGGCGCGCTTCGCGCCGACGCGCAACCCGGGCGTCTTTTTCTTTGCTTCCTTTCATTTGGACGAGCAAACGAAAGGGAGTCGCACAGCAGTGCGAAACCGAGGGTTCGGTAAACTCGTGAGTGCCGATGGACCCGCGGTATGAGCGCTTCGCGCCCTGAATCAGTTCCGCGGAAAAATCGCGTTCGATCTCAACGCGCCAGCGTTCCAAGAACGATGTTTCTATTCGCCCGCCTGCGCCAAGGACTGTCGCCCCGCCCAATCGCGGGCGAACTGCTCGGCGGTACGCCCGCTACGGGTGCCGCGCGCCAGCGCCCACTGCAGGGCGGCCCGTTCCCAGGGCGCGTCGACGCCGATTTCGGCTTCAATACCGTGTGCGGCCAGATGCTTGACCGCGATGGCCAGATAATTTGCCTGGTCGAAGGGGTAGAACGACAGCCACAGGCCAAAGCGTTCCGATAGCGATATCTTTTCCTCGACCGCTTCGCCGTGATGAATCTCGCCGTCGACATGCTGGGCGGCCTGATTCTCGGACTGAAATTCGGGCAGCAGATGACGCCGGTTCGACGTGGCATAGATCAACACGTTCTCGGGTGCCGCGGCGAGCGAACCGTCGAGCACGGCCTTGAGCGCCTTGTAGCTGCCGTCGCCGGCCTCGAACGACAGATCGTCGGAGAAGACGATGAATTTCTCCGGCCGATCGGCCAGCGTGGCCACCAGATCGGGCAGGTCGACCAGACGGTGCGCCGGCACTTCGACGATACGCAGGCCGTCGTCCACGAAGGCGGGCAACAATGCCTTGACCAGCGACGACTTGCCCGACCCGCGCGAGCCCCAGAGCAGGGCGTTGTTGGCCGGCAGCCCGGCCACGAACTGGCGGGTGTTGGCGAGCAGGCGCTGTTTCTGGGTTTCGATGCCGTGCAGGCGCTCCAGCGGCAGCGCCTGCGGTGCGTCGATGGCCTGCAGGCGGCCGTCATCACGCCAGCGAAACGCGCTCGCCGACCAGTCGATATCGGCCCCGACGGCACGGCGCGCATCGGCAAGCCGCGCTTCCTGAACATCGGCAATACGTTCGAGCTGGGCCGCGATCCGGCCGAGGATGTCTGTATCTGGCATGGGCGGGAGTTTATGCAAGCAGCCGGGTTTCGTGAAGCATCGACGCGAAAGTGGCGCGATAAGCCTCTATCCGGGCGGCCCATGTGGAGCCGCGACCAATGTTGCCGACGAGCAGTTCGGCGTGACGATGTTTCTATCCGCGCGGGGTTGCGACTCGTACTTTCCTACATCAACACGGAGCGGCAGAAGTTTCTATCCGCGCGGCCCGCGGGGCCGCGACTTGGCTAGGCCCGCATGATGGCCTGCGATCGCATAGGCAAGCAGATGACCGAGCCCGTCGGGGAAACGGACCTTTGCTTCGAGTGCGCCCGCCGTTGAATGGTCGACGCGTTCGCCACTACCGTTCAGGCGCCGCTGAAAGGCCGGGCCGTATTTGCCCAGATCGTGCAGAAGCCCGGCCGCCCGCCCGGCATTCTCCCAGCCAAACCGTGCCGCGCGCCGGGATGCCAGATCGGCTACGGCCTGTAGATGGTCCGCCAGTCCCTGCCAGTCGCGGGCATCGCTGCACGCCGGGGAATGCGCATAGAACACGCCAGTCCCCCTATCGCCAACGCTCAGTTGCCGCCGGAGCAGCCGAAGGCCGCGGAGAGAACCCGAAGCGCGGCAGCGCTTTGGGCGGTCAACTGCAGCGCCTCATTATGTTCTATTCCCATCGAATAAATACCGGCTGATCTGCATGGCGCCATGAAAGACGCCTAATATGTCGATATCGCCATTGTGCTTGATCAAATAAACGATTCGATAGTGACCGTACAGTAGAATCCGAATATCTCGGTTTTCTACTCTTTCGTATCTATGCCCAATTTCTGGGTGCAATATCAGCACTTGCGCTCGTTCATATATCCCATTGACGACCGACGCTGCGGCCGATGGGTTATCTTGCGATATGTAGTCGTAGATATCACGTAGCCAAAGCCCGGCTTCGCGCGTCCAGTTTATTGTTGCCAAAACTTGATCCGATGCTGCATTTCATCGTTCGATATCGTTTTGCCGTCATCGGAATCGGCTATTCCCCGCTGCACCATCAACTCGAAAGCAAGCTCGCGTATCAGCTCTTCCTTAGACGTATCGGCCGGTTGCGCTGCAAGGAATTGCTCTAGGTCTTCTTTAGCGGTGGCCATTGCACACTCCGGTATTGAATCTCGACGAGCAGTTTAACTCCTAGCAACGGATAACATAACGCGTACTGATGGGGTGAAATTACGTGGCCGGGCCGGGCCGGTTTTGTCGAAGCGGCCTCTAAATTAAAATCCGCGTCGCCGCTCGACCAGAGCACGCGACCGCTGATCGGGCTCAAGGCTGCATGACCACCTTGATGCAGTTGTCGCGCCTAGCCTGAAACATTTCGTAGGCCTCGGGCGCTTCGTCCAGGCGCATGCGGTGGGTGATCACGAAGCTCGGGTCGATATCGCCGCGTTCGACGTGATCCATCAACGGCTGCAGATAGTGCTGCACATGGGTCTGACCGGTCTTGATGGTGAGCGCCTTGTTCATCAGCGCGCCGACCGGGATCTTGTCGGCAATCCCGCCATAAACGCCGGGGATGGATACGGTACCGGCCTTGCGACAGGCCATGATCGCCTGGCGCAGCACGATCGGGCGCGCGGTTTCCATCTGCAGGCTTTGCTTGACGTTGTCATACCAGTATTCGAGGCCCACGCCATGGGCCTCCAGGCCGACCGCGTCCACACAGATGTCCGGGCCGCGCCCGGCGGTCATGTCCCGCAGGGCTTCGACGATTTGCAGCGTATTGCCGACGTCGCGTGGATTGAGCGTTTCCGCCCCGTGTTGCCTGGCGGCCATGTCGAGGCGTTCGTTGACGGTGTCGATGGCGATCACCCGCGCCGCGCCGAGCATTTTGGCACTGGCGATGGCGAACTGGCCCACCGGGCCGCAGCCCCAGATGGCCACCGTATCGCCGGGCTGCATATCGCACTGGGCGATGGCCTGATAGCCGGTGGGAAAGATATCGGTGAGAAACAGCGCCTGTTCGTCGGACACCGATTCCGGCACGACCATCGGGCCGACATCGGCATAGGGCACGCGCACATACTCCGCCTGGCCGCCTGCATAGCCGCCGAGGATATGGGTATAGCCGAACAGCCCGGAAGGCGACTGGCCCCACATCTTCTCGGCGACGCCGGCGTTCGGGTTGGAGTTGTCGCACAGCGAGTGGTAGCCGCTGTCGCAGAAGAAACACTGACCGCAGGCGATCGTGAACGGCACGACCACACGCTTGCCGACGGTCAGGTTGGTGACCGCCGAGCCGAGTTCGACGACCTCGCCCATGAACTCGTGGCCGACAATATCGCCGGACTGCATGCCGGGCATGAAGCCGCCGTAGAGATGCAGATCGGAACCGCAGATGGCGGTCGAGGTCACCTTGATGATGGCGTCACGCGGATTGAGAATCTGCGGGTCGGCCACGTTGTCGACGCGCATGTCCTGCGCGCCATGCCAGCATACGGCTTTCATCGGATGACTCCTTCGCGCGGCGTGGTATGAATGGCGGCGGTCGGTACTTCGCCGGCCTCCATCACCTGTTTGAAATGACGCAGATCCTCGCGCACCGCCTCGCGCGAAAGCGCGTTGACGAAACCCAGCGGGGCGGCGGCCAGCAGGCCGTGCGGCAACTCGTAGCGCAGCTTGAGTTCGACCTGGGTGCCGCGTCCGCCCGGCGCCGGGACGAACCGAATCTCGCCGGTCTGGGGTACGTCCGAGCCTTCGATGCTGCGCCAGACGATCCGTTCGCCGGGCACGTCCTCGACGATTTCGGCCTCCCATTCGTAGGTGCCGCCCAGGGGTGTTTCCGCTTGCCAGCGCGAGCGGCCGTCAGCCAGATTCTCGACTGCGGTAATCGAGGTCATGATCGCGGGCAAACGGGTGAAATCGCGCCAGTACGCATACAGTTCTTCGCCCGGGCGGGCGATGGTGACGGCCGCCGAAAGTTCGAGCGGGCCGGCTCGATGGCCGGTCAGGGTGCGCTCGGCGCCTTGCATGAGCGAGCGTCCGGTGCCCTTGAGCCCGCGCCCGGTCGAGGCGCGATAGGCCAGATAGCCGCTGAACGCGCCCAGCGCCAGGCCGGAAAGGCCGCCGCGACGCATGCCCACCATGAGCGAACCCACGCTTGCGGCCAGCGCCAGTGCGCGCTGTTTTTCGCGCTCTCTTGCACTGTCCAGATGTGAATCGTCGTCGCTGCGATAGTCGATCGGCCGGTGTGAGGTCATGCGCGCGCTCCATGCGATTGGCGAGCCTCAATGTAGCGCGCTGCGCATGAGAACGCGTCGGTGGAAGTCCTGACATGATTTCGGCGTGGCCGGGGTTACACTCGGCTAGAGTTCGACTGGCTCACGCGTCGGTCGAACCACTCGAATACGGGCGGTCACGGCTTGCCGGGCGCTGGCCGGCGGGTGCGCCCGCCGATTTTGCAAAGGCTCTGAAGAGCTCTGGGAGAGGTTATGGATACGGGACTCGAACGCCGCAACGGCCGGCCGCTGGCTGCATCGCGTGTCGTGGATGAAGTCTGTCGGCATCCGGTGATTACGGGCGCAGCTGTTGTGGGTACGGCGGTCGTACTCGGCGCGCTGCTTCACTATGGCCCGGCGCCGCGCAGACGGCGCTCGCTTTTTGAACGTGTTCGCGCTTCCCTGCGCTCGCTGTTTGACTGACACGCCCCGGCTTCTGCCGTCCGCCTGAAGCCGAGAACGAAAAAGCCCCGGCCGAATAATCGACCGGGGCTTTTTTCGTGCCGTTGAGACAGCGGGCTATCAGGCCAGCTTGCGGTGCTTGGCCTTGGCCGAGCCTTCCGAGGCGCTGCCCAGCCGGCGCTTGCGGTCGGCTTCGTAGTCCTGGTAGTTGCCTTCCAGGAACACCACGTCGTCGTCCTCGAACGCCAGAATATGCGTGGCGATACGGTCGAGGAACCAGCGATCATGCGAGATCACCAGCACCGCGCCGGGGAACTGCAATAGCGCTTCTTCGAGCGCGCGCAGCGTTTCCACGTCCAGGTCGTTGGTGGGTTCGTCGAGCAGCAGGGTATTGCCGCCTTTCTGCAACAGCTTGGCCAGCTGCAGCCGATTGCGTTCACCGCCCGAGAGCTCCGACACGCGCTTCTGCTGATCCGAGCCCTTGAAGTTGAAGCGGCCGATATAGGCACGCGATGGGATTTCGTAGTTGCCGATCTGCAGGATGTCCTGCCCGTTGGAGACTTCTTCCCAAACGGTCTTGGACGAATCCAGCTCTTCGCGCGACTGAGTCACATAGGCCAGGTCAACGGTGTCGCCGACGCGGATTTCGCCGGAGTCCGGCTGTTCCTCGCCGTTGAGCATGCGAAACAGCGTGGTCTTGCCGGCGCCGTTGGGGCCGATGATGCCCACGATCGCGCCCTGCGGCACCTTGAGCGATACGTCTTCGTAGAGCGTACGGTCACCATAGGATTTGGTGACGTTGTTCATCTCGAACACGAGATCGCCCAGGCGCGGGCCCGGCGGGATATAGATCTCGTTGGTCTCGGAGCGCTTCTGGTATTCCTTGGACTGCAATTCCTCGAACTGCTTAAGACGCGCCTTCGACTTGGACTGGCGGCCCTTGGCGTTCGAGCGCACCCATTCCAGTTCGGCTTTGATCGCCTTCTGGTGCGCGTCTTCGGATTTCTGCTCCTGTTCGAGGCGTTTTTCCTTCTGTTCCAGCCAGGAGGAATAGTTGCCTTCGTAGGGAATGCCGTGGCCGCGGTCGAGTTCGAGAATCCAGCCGGCGACGTTGTCGAGGAAGTAGCGATCATGGGTGACCGCCACGACCGTGCCGGAGAAATCCTTGAGAAAACGTTCCAGCCAGGCGACGGATTCGGCGTCCAGATGGTTGGTGGGCTCGTCGAGCAACAGCATGTCCGGCTTGGACAGCAGCAGCCGGCAGAGCGCCACACGACGGCGTTCACCGCCGGAGAGCTTGGAGACGTCGGCGTCCCACGGCGGCAGGTTCAACGCTTCGCCAGCGCGATCGAGCGTGTTGTTGATCTCCCAGCCGTCGGCCGCATCGATGGCTTCCTGCAGCTCGGCCTGTTCGGTGAGCAGGGCATCGAAGTCGGCATCCGGGTCGGCGAAGGCTTCGCTGATTTCGTTGAAGCGGGCCAGCTTGTCGGCGATATCGCCCAGGCCTTCCATGACGTTGCCGCGCACGTCCTTGGATTCGTCCAGCTGCGGCTCCTGCGGCAGATAGCCGATATTGATGCCGGGCATCGGCCGTGCCTCGCCTTCGATCTCGGTATCGATACCGGCCATGATGCGCAGCAGGGTGGACTTGCCGGCGCCGTTGTAGCCGAGCACGCCGATCTTGGCGCCCGGGTAGAAGGACAGATAGATATCCCGAAGGATATGTTTTTTCGGCGGCACGACCTTGCCGACGCCGTTCATCGTGTAGATGTACTGAGCCATGGTTTCGCGGGCCTGTGTCAAAGGGTCGTCAGTGTAAGCCAACACGCGGTGCGACTGAATGCCGAATCAGCGCAATCGCGCGGGGATTATGTGTCCGGGCAAATATCCTTATTCCGGATCAGTCTAAGAAAGCGTCTTTAAAATAACGCAATCACGCTTATCATAAGCGCCATTCGTAGTCGCGCGCTGCGATGCGCCGCTTGTGGCGTGCGTCGCGCGAACCAATTCAAACGAGGTAGCAGCATGCAAGTCGATGTCGCCAAAGCCAATGCCGAACTCGCCGGCAAGCATCCCAAGGAAATCGTCGAATGGGCGGTCGGCCTCGGTGGCAAGACCATCGTCACCACCAACTTCGGCCCGGACGAGGCGGTGATCCTGCATCTGGCGACCCAGGTCCAGCCGGATATGGACGTGGTCTGGATCGATTCCGGCTATGCCACGCGCAAGACCTACCTGTTCGCCGAAAAGCTCATCGAAGACCTCAAGCTGAACATCCACGTGTTCAACCCGCTGTCCTCGGCGGCCCGTCGCGATGCGCTCATGGGCATTCCGGACGTGGACGATCCGCAGCACGAAGAGTTCACCCGTCAGGTCAAGCTGGAGCCGTTCGGCCGGGCCATGGAAGCGATGGCGCCGGACGTGTGGCTGACCGCCGTACGTCGCGACCAGACGGAATTCCGCAAGAACATGGATATCGTCTCCCAGGACAAGCCGGGCGGCGTGGTCAAGGTCGCGCCGGTGCTGGAATGGACCGCCGACGACATGGCCGCCTATCGCGAGAAGCACGGCCTGCCCAACGAAACCAACTACTACGATCCGACCAAGGTGCTGGGCAACCGCGAATGCGGTCTGCATAACCGCTTTACGGCCTAGTCGGGTCTTTAAAGCGCCGCTGTACTAGCGGCGTACAACGAAAAAGGTCGCAGGCATTTCGCCTGCGGCCTTTTTTGTGCGCACTCGATCAGGGATACAAACCGGCACGTGTGTTGACGCGCCGATTCCGTCAGCTAATCCGTCTTTCGTGCGTCTACGCGTTTCGTCGCGTCCATTTGCGGACTGTCGTCTGCAAGCGATCAGAACGCAGGCGAATCGATCGAGATCGTTTCCGTATTCTCGGCCTGGGCCTCGCTATTGGGCACGGTGGGTGACTTACCTTCATCCAGTGCCGGCGGCTCCTGGGCGGTGCGGTTGTTGGTCATCCAGGTCAGGATGTCGAAATAGGCGCGAATATTGCCCACATAGGTTGCCGCCTCATGCCCGCGCGCATAACCATAGCGCGTATCCGAGATATAGCGTTCCTGGGTGAGCCAAGGCAGTGCATCGCGCAGGTTCACCCACAGATTCGGGTCGCGACCGCGATCTTCGAGCAGGCGGCGTGCGTCCATCACGTGCCCGTAGCCGATGTTGTAGGCGGCCAGGGCGAACCAGGTGCGATCCGGCTGCTGGATTTCATCGGGCATGCGTTCGAGCATGCGAATAAAATAACGCGCGCCGCCGTCGATGCTCTGGGCGGGGTCGCGTCGATTGGTCACGTTCATGTCGGATGCGGCCGCGCGGGTGAGCATCATGATGCCGCGTACGGTGGTGGGGCTGACCGCGTTCTTGTCCCAGTGTGATTCCTGATAGCCAATCGCGGCGAGCAGGCGCCAGTCCAGGCCGTATTCCTCGCCGGCGCGCTTGAAATAGTCTTCCCACAGGTGCAGGCGGTTATCGACCTGGCGGGCGAACTCGTGCCCGCCGACGAAACCCAGGCGCTTGACGTGACCGAAGTAGCGATCGCGCAGGATATGCAGCCGACCGTTGGCCTTGACCTGTTCGAGAAAGGCGATGGCCTCGTTGTAAAGCGTGTCGTCGTCGGCCATGTCGCCCTGGTCGGGCATGGCCCAGGCGGTGTGCTGGCGTACGTCATCGAGGCTGAACGCGACGCGCAGATTGGGGTAGTAACGCTGGTTCATGTCGACGATATCCTCGCTGGCGATCGTGGCGGTGAGATCGCCGGAGGCCACGCGGTCCATGAGCTCTTCGGTATTGGCCTGGTCGTCGACACTGAATTCGATATCCGGGCGGTTCGCCCGCAGCCAGTCGGCAAAGGCGGTATGCGCGGGCAGCACGAGATCGCCGGACAGATCGGCCAGTTTCGTCGGTTTATGCTTGTAGACGCGGTAGACGACCTCCAGCGCGGCTTCGTCGTAGGGTGGGGTAAAGCGCACGCGCTTACGGCGCGCTTCGCTCACGGCCACGCCCACGCCGAGATGCGCATGCCCCGAGGCCACGGCATCGATAACGGCCTGCTGATCGGGCATGACCACCATGTCGAAGCGCAGGCCGAGCGATTGCGCGAAGTCGCGGATCAGATCGTATTCGAAGCCGGTGGGCCCGTCGGCATCCAGATAGTAGGTGCTCGCGGAATTGACCGTGGCCACGCGCAGCGTGCCGAGGGTGTCGATCTGTTCGAGTAGCCCCGGGCGTTCGATGCAGGTAGCCAGCGCCAGCGTGAGCGCAGCGATGGTAATCAGCTGCAGAATGCGCAGCAATTCGCGCAATCCGGTCATTGCGCGGGGCAGGGCAAACGGCGTCGAAACGCGCTTCGGACGGGTGTCATGGTCATGGCATCAGGCTATCTTGCACGCAAGTGTTGGGAAAGCCGTCGTTATCCTTTAACATACGCGACTTCGCAATAAGCCGGCAGCGAGCGTAGCCCGCAAAAGCGCCGCCAGGCTGAACGAGTTTTACAGGAGAGGTACCGAAGCGGTCATAACGGCACCGACTCGAAATCGGTTGGGGGCTAACCGCCCCACGTGGGTTCGAATCCCACCCTCTCCGCCATCTTTCTTGACCCCCTGGACCCGGCCCTGCCATGTCGTCAGCAGACTCCAAGCAGCGTCTCTACCGCGTGGCCTTCTTCAACCAGGGTGAAGTCTACGAAGTATTCGCGCGCTCCGTATCGCAGGGCGCGCTGTTCGGTTTCGTCGAAATCGAGAAACTGGTCTTCGGCGAGCGCTCCTCGGTCGTCATCGACCCGGCCGAGGAAAGGCTCGCCGACGAGTTCGCCGACGTCGAGCGTTCCTATATCCCCATGCATTCGGTGATTCGTATCGACGAGGTCACCCGGCGCGGCACGGCCCGAGTCACGTCGGCCGACGGCGACAGCAAGGTGCGTCCGTTCCCGGTGTACACGCGCCAGGGGCCGGCCGGCGGCAACCCGGGGCCCGGCGGCGGGCAGGGCGGTCGCTAGTGCGGCGCTGCATGAAGCGCGCATGAGTTCGGCCAACGCAGGCATGCGATTCGCGCTGCTCGGCAGCGGCAGCAAGGGCAATGCGCTCGTCGTGGAATATGGCCAGACGCGGCTGCTCATCGACTGCGGCTTTTCCGCCCGCGAAATGGAGCGTCGCCTGGCCCGCCTGGAACTTACACCGGCGGATATCGATGCGCTGGTGATTACCCACGAGCACGACGACCACTGGCGCGGCGTGTCGCGTTTTTCGCGCCGCCACGAGATCCCCGTGTGGCTCACGCCCGGCACCCAGGCGGCCAAGGCCACCGACGCGCTCGCCGCCACCGAGCTGTATTCCCCGCACGAGCCGTTCGCGATCGGCGATCTCGAACTGTTTCCCTATCCCGTGCCCCACGATGCGCGCGAACCCGCGCAGCTGATCGTGGGCAACGGCGACAAGCGTCTGGGCATTCTTTCCGACAGCGGCTATGCGACCCCGCACGTGCGCGAGATGGTCGATGCCTGCGACGCGCTGGTGCTCGAATGCAATCACGACCCCGAGATGCTGGCCACGGGCCCGTATCCGGCGTCGCTCAAACGACGGGTGGCCGGCAAGCTCGGCCACCTGAGCAATCAACAGGCCGCCGAGCTGTTGACGCAAATCGATGCCACGAGCCTGCAGCAGCTGGTGGTGGCGCATATCAGTGAATCCAACAATCGCCCGGAGCTGGCCCAGGCCGCGCTTGCACAAGCGCTGTCGACCACGGCCGACTGGGTGCATGTGGCCAATCAAAGCGAGGGTCTGTCGTGGCGCAGTCTGGTCAATCGGTAGGCGAACACGAAGTCGCAGCCGTTGAAGTCATCGTCGGCGCGCCGGCGCTGGCAGAATTCGAACTCGAACGCCTGCGCGGCGGCCTGGCCGGCGCGGGCATCGACGTGGCCAGCCTCGTGGCCCGCGAAGTCTTCGTTGCCGCCTTCAACCGCGCGCCGAGCGACGACGATCGCGCGCGCCTGCAGGCATTGCTCGGCGTCGATGCCAACGACGACGTGCCCGAGGGTGTCATCGCGATTCCGCGCCTGGGCACGGTTTCGCCCTGGTCGACCAAGGCCGAGGACATCGCCCGCAACAGCGGCCTCGATGCGCTGTCGCGCCTCGAACGCGGCGTGGTGTTCTCCTTCGGCAGCACGCCCGATTTCGAAGCGCTGGCGCGCAGCGGCGTGCTGCACGACCCGATGACGCAATCGCTGCTCCCCAACGCCGAACGTCTGCCGCGGCTGTTCGACACGCTGGCCCGGCGCGGGCTACGCCGCGTGCCGCTGGCCGATCAGGGCGTGACCGCGCTGCAGACCGCCAATCGCGACTGGGGACTGGCGCTGGCCGACGAGGAAATCGAATACCTCGCCGAACAGTATCGCGCGCTCGATCGCGACCCCACCGACGTCGAGCTGATGATGTTCGGCCAGATCAACTCCGAGCACTGCCGGCACAAGATCTTCAACGCCGAATTCACCATCGACGGCGAAACCCGCGCCAAGTCGCTGTTCGACATGATCCGCGATTCGCATCGCGCGGCCCCGCAGGGCGTGCTCTCGGCCTATCGCGACAACGCGGCGGTTGTCGAAGGCCATGTCGCCACGCGCCAGCTGGTGGGCACGGATCGCGTCTATCGCCTGCACGAAGAGCCGGTGCACGTGCTCATGAAGGTGGAAACGCATAACCACCCGACTGCGATCGCCCCGAACCCGGGGGCGGCCACGGGCGCGGGCGGAGAGATTCGCGACGAAGCCGCCACCGGGCGCGGCGGCAAGCCCAAGGCCGGGCTGACCGGTTTTTCGGTCTCCGATCTGCGTCTGCCGGGCGATATCCAGCCATGGGAAACCGACGACGCCCGTCCGGCCACGATCGCCACGCCGCTGGAGATCATGCGCGAAGCCCCGATCGGCGCGGCGCGCTACAACAACGAATTCGGCCGGCCGGCGCTGGGCGGCTATTTCCGGAGCTTCCAGTACGAATCCGAAGCCACGGGCGTACGCGGCTATCACAAGCCCATCATGATCGCCGGCGGCATGGGCAACGTCCGCCCCGACGACGTGGAAAAACATGCCGTGCCGGTCGATGCCGCACTGATCGTGCTGGGCGGCCCGGCCATGCTCATCGGCCTGGGCGGCGGGGCGGCTTCATCCATGGCCAGCGGCACCTCGTCGGCCGAGCTGGATTTTGCCTCCGTGCAGCGCGCCAATCCGGAAATGGAGCGCCGCTGTCAGGAAGTGGTCGAAGGCTGTATTGCACTCGGCGCGGCCAACCCCATCGCCTCCATTCACGACGTGGGCGCGGGCGGGCTGTCCAATGCGCTGCCCGAAATCATCGATGCCGACGATCGCGGTGGACGTATTCGCCTGCGCGACGTGGACGCGGCCGACGTGAGCCTGTCGCCGATGGAGATCTGGTGCAACGAATCGCAGGAGCGCTACGTGCTGGCGATCGCGGCCGACCAGCTCGATGCGTTCGAAGCGCTCTGTGCCCGCGAGCGCTGCCCCTATGCCGTGGTCGGCAGCGCTACCGCCGAGCCCCAGCTGACCGTCGAAGACGAAGAAGCCGACAGCGATGATGCGCGCTATCCGGTAGACATGCCCATGGGCGTGCTGCTTGGGCGCACGCCGCAGATGCAGCGCGACGTTGCGCACCAGAATCTCGATCTGGCGGCCTGGGATCACAGCGCGATCGATATCGCCGAGGCCGTCGAGCGCGTGCTGCGCGTGCCGAGCGTGGCCAGCAAGGCGTTTCTGATCACCATTGGCGATCGCAGCGTGGGCGGCATGACCGCCCGCGACCAGATGGTGGGGCCCTGGCAGGTGCCGGTCGCTGATGTGGCCGTGACCACCACCGGTTTTACCGGCGACACCGGCGAAGCCATGGCCATGGGCGAGCGCACGCCGCTGGCCCTGATCGATGCCCCGGCGTCGGGTCGCATGGCCGTGGCCGAAGCGGTGACGAATATTGCCGCGGCGCGTATCGACAAGCTCACCGATATCCGCCTCTCGGCCAACTGGATGGCGGCCTGCGGCGAGCCGGGCGAAGACGCTCGGCTATACGACACTGTGCAGGCGGTCGGCGAACAGCTCTGCAGCGAACTGGGCCTGGCGATTCCGGTGGGTAAGGATTCGCTGTCCATGCGCAGCGTCTGGCGCGACGACAACGGCAACGAACGCCGCATGAGCGCGCCGCTGTCGCTGATCGTATCGGCCTTCGCGCCGGTAGGCGCGGCCCGTGCGACGCTCACGCCGCAGCTCGTCGCGCCGAGCGAGGCGAGAACCGCGCTGGTGCTCGCCGATCTGGGCAACGGCCGGAATCGCCTCGGCGGCTCGGTCTTCGCCCAGGCGTATGGTGCGCTTGGCAACGTCGCCCCCGATCTGGATCAGCCCAAGCAGCTGCGCCAGTTCTTTGGCGTTGTCCAGCGGCTGGCGAGCGAGGATCGCATCAAGGCCTATCACGACCGCAGTGACGGCGGCCTGCTGGCCTGTGTCGCCGAAATGGTGTTCGCCGGCCGCGTGGGCGCAGATATCGCCCTCGACGATCTCGGCGACGACGCGCTGGCGGCGCTGTTCAACGAAGAACTGGGTGCCGTGCTGCAGGTGGGCGCGGACGATGCCTCGGTCGTCGTCGGCGAGCTGCGCGCTGCCGGTTTGACCGCGCATGCGATCGGCACCGTCACCGCCGAGCCGGGCCTCGTCGTACGTCATGCAGGCCAGACGATTTACCAGAACACGCGCGCCGCGCTCGAACGCTGCTGGGCCGCAACCAGTCATGCCATGGCCCGACTGCGCGACGACCCGGCCAGCGCCGATGAGGCGTTTGATGCGCTACTCGACGACGCCGATCCGGGCCTGGCCGCCGAGCCCGCGTTCGACTTGAGCGACGACGTGGCCGCGCCGTTCGTGAATACCACGCGTCCGCGGGTCGCCATCCTGCGCGAGCAGGGCGTGAACGGCCATAATGAAATGGCCTGGGCGTTCTCGCGGGCCGGCTTCGAGGCCGTCGACGTGCATATGAGCGAGATCGCGGCCGGTCGCGATCTGTCGGATATGCAGGGTCTGGCCGCCTGTGGCGGTTTCTCCTATGGCGATGTGCTCGGCGCCGGCCAGGGCTGGGCCAAATCCATACTGTTCAACGCCGGTGCGCGCGCGGCCTTTGCCGATTTCTTCGAGCGGGAGGAAACCTTCACCCTGGGCGTGTGCAACGGCTGCCAGATGCTGGCCGCACTGGCCGAGATCATCCCCGGCACCGATCACTGGCCGCGTTTCGTGGCCAACGCCTCGCGCCAGTTCGAAGGGCGGACCAGCAGCGTGGAAATCGTGGACTCCAAGGCTGTGCTGCTCGACGACATGGCCGGCACGCGCGTGCCGATCGCGGTGGCCCACGGCGAAGGCCGGGCCGAGTTCGCGGATGCCAACGATCTGGATATGCTCGCGGCCAACGGTCAGGTGGGGATGCGCTATATCGATGGGCGTGGTGCGCCGGCGAGCACCTATCCGGCCAACCCGAACGGCTCGCCGCAGGGCGTGACCGGCCTGTGCAACGCCGATGGGCGTGTGTTCATCACCATGCCGCACCCTGAGCGCGTCACCCGCAGCGTGAATCTGTCCTGGGCGCCAAAGGGCTGGGGCGAGCTCAGCCCCTGGGCACGGCTGTTCGGCAACGCCCGGCGTTTCGTCGGCTAGGCGGCATGGCGCCCGAAGCGCAGGTGTCGTTGCGTGCCTTTCGACGCAGCGACACGGATGCGCTGGTGGCCCTGTGGCACGCCTGTGGCCTGACACGCCCCTGGAACGACCCGTATCGCGATATCGAGCGTAAGCTGGCCGTCGATCCTGAGCTACTCGTTGTCGGCGAGCGCGGCGACGAAATCGTGGCCAGCATCATGATCGGCTATGAAGGCCATCGTGGCTGGATCAACTATCTGGCGGTCGCGCCGGGCTGCCAGCGCCAGGGCATCGGGCGCCGGCTCATGGCGCATGCCGAAAAGGCGTTGCGCGAGCGCGGCTGCCCGAAAATCAACCTCATGATCCGCGACGGCAATACCCAGGCGATGGCGTTCTATCGTCGCCTGGGTTATGTCGAAGATGCCGCGACTGCGCTCGGTAAACGCCTCGAAGCCGACGGTTAGGCGTTTTCGCTGTAGATGCGGCGCAAGTCCTTGCGCGACACCTTGCCGATCGCGTTGCGTGGCACCGCATCCACCACCCGGGTATCGCTCAGACGCTGGAACTTGCCCAGCCGTGCGTTGGCCCAGGCCTGAATCGATTCGGCGTCGATATCCGCGCCCGGGGCGAGGGTCACGAAGGCCACGGGCGTTTCGCCCCACTGTGCGCTGTCCACGCCGAATACGGCCACGTCGGCCAGGGCCTCGTGTTCGCGCAGCACGGCCTCGATATCGCTGGGAAAGATATTGAAGCCGCCGGAGATGATGGTTTCCTTGGCGCGGCCGACGATATTCAGGAACCCATCCTCGTCGAAATAACCGATATCGCCGGTCCGAATGAAGCGGGCGCCGGTCTCGGGCTCGTACCATTCGGTCGCCCGGGTACGCTCGGCGTCGCCGTGGTAGCCGCGCATGATGAAGCCGGAATGGCCGACGATTTCGCCCACGCGGCTGCGCTCGATCTCGATGCCGTCTTCGTTGATGATGCGAAGCTCGTGGCCCGGCATGGGCTGGCCCACGGTATGCAGCTTGTCCGGATGCTCGTGGGCGACCAGCATGCAGCTGCCGCCACCTTCGGTCATGCCATAGAACTCCAGCAGCCCGCCCGGCCAGCGTTCGAGCACTTCGGCCTTCACGTCGGCGCCGAACGGCGAGCTGGTACAGCATTTGATCTGAAAGCTCGACAGATCGGTATGGTCGAAGTCGGGATGATCGAGCAGGCGCCGGTACTGCACGGGCACGAGCATGGCATGGGTGGCATGGTGCTGTTCGGCGAGCGCCAGAAAACGCCCGGCATCGAACTTGGGCATGAGCACGAGCGTGCCGCCGGCGGCCAGTGCGGGCATGAAGCTCACCAGCGTGGTATTCGAATACAGCGGCGTGGAGACCAGCGTGACCGAGCTTTCGTCGTAGAGCTTGACCACGCCGCCCGCGATCTGCGGCCAGCGCAGGCGGTTGGTATGCACGATGCCCTTGGGTGCGCCCGTCGTGCCGGAGGAATAGATGATGTTGAAGATCGTGTCCGGGTCGGGCTCGACCGGCTTGGGTGTTGCGCTCGTATCGGCGAGCCAGTTGTCGATCGGGGTATAGGCCCCATCATCATTGATGCCGACCGGGCGAATCGCCGAACGCGCGGCGAGCGCCTCCTGCGCGTTGCGGCCGTAGTCGTCGACAAAGGCGAAGGTCGCGCCGCTGTTGTCGAGCATCAGCCCCAGGGCCTCGGACGTGCTTGAGGGCGCCAGCGGCGCAAACGAGCCGCCGGCACGGAGCGCGGCGAGCATGGCCACGACATAGTCGATGCTGTTTGCGGCGCACAGGGCCACGACGTCGCCGGGCGTGAAGCCATCGCGCTGGAGCGCGGCGACCGCACGATCGACAAGCCCGTCCAGTTCGCCGTACGTAACGCTGTTTTCGGGGTCGATCAGTGCAACGGCGTCGGGCCGGGCACTCGCGTGTTCATGCACACGGCCGGGCAGGGTGCCGAATTCGTCGATGGCCGTGGTCGGGGCGTAGGTCGACATGGAATCTCCTCTTGCAGCAACGTCTGTCTATGGCCGCTGGGTTGTAATCGTTGTGCTGCGAAGTCTTGCACGGGGCACGCATCGTCGCAATTCGAATGAAACGACGTTTCAATCTGGCGTGCCGCGTTATGCCTCGGTGCCACCGCAGGCCGGCGAATGGCCCGCAAACGAAGCTCGGTTTATTTGCATAGCCATACAGGGAAAGCGTTGCGTCACAAGATCTTTGTCCGCGAATAAACGCCAATAAACGCGAATGTCACTCGGCGTTGGCAGGCTTGGCGGCATCACTGTTTCAAGCGCCACGCCGATACAGCGGCGCGGAATACGGCCGTCTATGTGGCTGTCACGGCGATACCACGCCGCGTGTCGCTGACTTGCATTCGCGTGTCTTCGCGTTCATTTGCGGACAACCTGCTTGCTTGAGGGCGTCCCACTGAGTTTCATACATGCTCAGCGTTATTTCGCGGACAAGATTCTTTTCGTGAGCGAAGTCGAGTAAAACGCAGACGTCAGCGATTCGATTCGCGCGTGGCGCTATGCCGACGATCCGCGCGCACGGGCGAGGATACGGCGGGCCACATCGAAATGCGGCTGGTCGACCATGCGTCCGTCGAGTTGAAAAGCCGCCGTATCGGGATTTTCATCGACCAGTGCCTGAACTCGTGTCGCCCAATCCAGGGCGGCCGCGCTGGGCGCGAGGCCGCGGTGCAGCGTGTCGAGCTGGGCCGGGTGGATGGCCATCTTCGCGGTAAAACCCAGTTCGCGGGCATAGTCGCATTCGCGTTCCAGGGCGTCGAGATCACGAAAGTTGGCGCTGATTGCGTCGATGGGCTCGACACCGGCGGCCGTGGCCATGAGCAAGCAGTGGCGCTGCATGGCGGCGGTGAGTGCGGCATGGGCGTCGGTCGTGCCGGCAATCGGCGGTCGTGCCAGCGCGGCCGACATATCCTCCATGCCCCAGCTATAGCCACGTAGCCGTGCATGACCACGGGCCAGGCTTGCGGCCTGTTCGCCCACGACCGCTGCCGGACTTTCGGTGATGATGCCGACGATGCCGATCGGGTCGCGGTCCAGGGCGTCGCGTGCTTCCAGCGCGTCCAGCCAGGTGCCCATGCGTTCCAGCTGTGCGTGGCATTCCAGCTTCGGATGGACGATACCGGCAACGCGGGCCAGCGGTAGGCCTGCAAGCTCGGTTAGCGCTTGCGCCGGATCGCTGGCGTTCACCCGTACCCAGAGCGCGGGGCCGCTCGCGTGCGAGTCGCGAGATTGAAGAAATTCGACCGTGGTTGCCAGCGCTTCGTGCTTGCGAGCGGGCGCGACCGAATCCTCCAGATCCAGAATCAGCGCCTCGGCGCCCGATTCGACCGCCTTGGCCATCTTGTGCGCCGAATCACCCGGTACGAACAGGTACGAGCGCGGGCCGATCATGGGCGTGTTCATGTCGAGGCCTGCGTGGGGGCGCGACGCATCATCGCCTGGCGCCGACAGTTGGCCACTTCCGTGCCGTCCTGCTTGAACGCGCGGTGGATGAAATCGACGATGCCGACTTCGGGGCGCGAACGGCTTTCGCGCAGACCGGCGACTTCGGTGACCACGTGCACGGTATCGCCATGAAACAGCGGCGCCGGAAAACGCGTGTCGCTCATGCCGAGATTAGCCACCGTGGTGCCCAGCGTGGTGTCGTTCACCGAAATGCCGATCATCAGCCCGAGCGTGAAGAGGCTGTTGACCAGCGGCTGGCCGAATTCGGTCTGCGCGGCGAAGTCTCGGTCGATATGCAGCGGCTGCGGATTCATGGTCATGCCGCAGAACCACATGTTGTCGGCCTCGGTCACGGTGCGGGTGAGTTCGTGCTCGAAACGCTGGCCTTCGTGAAACTGTTCGAAATACAGACCGGGCATCAGGCTCTCCTGGCTTATTCGTTGGGCAGACGCAGCGCGCCGGCGACCACCAGCGCATCGATCGTGGCATCGTCCATGCCGTAGTCGTGCAGTACCGTACGGCCATCGATGCCCAGCTGCGGTGCCGGGGTGTCGGGCCGGGTGGGGGCATCGATGAATCGTAACGGTTGGCGCAGGGTATTGATGGCCCCTTCGCTGGGATGCGCGACCCGCTGGAAAAAGCCGACCGCGGCCAGATGCGGATCGTCGAGCAGATCTTCCAGGCGGTTGACCGGCCCGCAAGGGATGTCCAAACGTCGGAACTCGGTCAGCCATTCGGCGGACGTGCGTGCGGGCATGGCATCGGCCAGGACGGCATACAGTTCACCGATGCGCTCGCTGCGTCGGGAGGCATCACATACCCAGTCGGCCTCGGCGAGATCGTCGCGGCCGATCAGGCGCAGAAATCTTACCCAATGACGAGTCGAATACGGCAGCGCCGCGATGTGACCGTCTGCGGTGCGATGCGGACGCCGATGCGGCGAGGTGAGGCGGTCGTAGCGCAGCGTGCCCTCGGGCGGCTCGAAGATGTGCCCGGATAGATGCTCGACGAGCATGAACGACGCCAGGCTTTCGAACATCGCCGCCTCTACGGCCATGCCTTGGCCGGTACGTTCGCGCGAAAGCAGCGCGCCGAGAATACCGGCCAGGGCATACAGCCCGGCGACCTTGTCGGTGAGGATCGTGGGTAGCAGCTGCGGTTCGGCGTCGGGGTCGATATTCATCGAGGCAAAGCCGGTCATGGACTGGATGACATCGTCGTAGGCCGGATCGTTCGCATACGGGCCGTCGCTGCCAAACCCCACCGCTGCACAATAGATCAGCCGGTCGTTAAGTGCGCCAAGGCGCTCGTAGCCCAGATCGAGTTTTTCGATCGCCTGCGGGCGCATGTTGTGCAGGAAAACATCGGCATCCGCGACCAGCCGATCCAGCGTCGCCTGCCCCTCGGCGGTCTTCAGATCCAGGGATATCGAACGCTTGTTGCGATTGAGGTTGAGATAACCCGCGCCCATGCGGGGGCTGCGCGCCGGTGCGGCCGCACGAAAGATATCGCCATCGGGCGATTCGATCTTGATCACGTCGGCGCCGAAGTCCGCCAGCATTTGCGAGGCGAATGGGCCGAATACGACCGTGCTCAGGTCGAGCACCGTAATGCCTTTCAACAATTCGAACATTCGAAGTCCCTGCGATTCGATCGGATCGGGCGAGGAGCAGGTAGGCGCCCGCACGAGGTGTTCTACGCGCCGAGTCTTGCACGCCGGGTTTCGGGCTGCAATAATTTTGGAACGATGGTTCACTAGGTGAAACTTTGGCGTACGCGCCCGTCACGGCACTGATGCGAGGATTGACAATCCTTGAGACGGTTAATCGACTAGGACCGGTACGATTGACGGATATCCAGGCGGCCACCGGTTTGCCCAAGGCGAGCGTTCTGCGCGTGCTGGATACCCTGCGCCATGGCGGTTATGTAACCACCACGCCCGATGGGCGGGGCTATCTGGTGGCCGCGCGCACGTTGGCGCTGTCCAACAACTACGAGGCCGACGAAGCGCTGATTGCCACCGCCGCGCCCATTCTTCAGGAACTGCGCGACGCGACCGGCTGGCCCTCGGATCTGGCGTTCTATCAGGCCGGCAAGATGGTGATTGCCGATACCAACCGCCAGCCGGGCAGTTTCTCGGTCAATCGCAAGATCGGTACACGCGTTTCGGTCATGCTGACCGCGATCGGGCGGGTGTATCTGGCCTTCTGCGAAGCCGACGAGCGCAACGCGATCATCGACACGCTGGTTGCCGGTGACGATCCGGACGAGCGCAGCGCCCACGACCGATCGGCCGTGAACGCATTGGTGGCCCGCACACGTGAATGCGGCTACGCGGTCAACGAGCGCGAGTCGGTTTCCACCATCCGCGCCGCCGCGGTGCCCGTGATGCACCAGGGCCGCGTACTGTGTGCGTTCAATGTCATCGCGCAGGCCCAGGCCGTGCCCATGCCGATTTTCGAAAAAACATATATTCCCATGCTCATGCAGGCGCGTGCGCGTATCGAAACCGCGTTGGCCGAGGGCGGCTGATGTCTCGCGGATGTTCGAAGGCCGCGCCTGTGCCTAGGAGAGCCCGATGGACTTCGATCTGCCCGAAGAACTGGTCGCGCTCGGCGACGCGGTCGCCGATTTCGCCCAACGGCGGCTGACCGCTGAGGCCGAAGCATACGAACGTAGCGGCGAGTTTCCCTATCCGTTGATACGAGAAATGGGGGAGGCGGGCTTTTTTGGCGCGCCGTTTCCCGAGTCGCTGGGGGGCAACGCGGCGGGTTTCATGGCGGTGTCCATTATTGCCGAGGAAGTCTCGCGTATCGCACCGGCCTACGGCTATGCCATGAACGTGCAGTGTGCGACCTGCCCGTACACGATCTACAACTGGGGCACGCAGGAACAGATCGAACGCTTCGTGCCCGAACTGATCGGCGGCCGTGCGATCGGTATGTTCGCGTTATCCGAGGCTGGGGGCGGCTCGGACCCGGCCGGGGCCATGCGCACGACCGCACGTCGCTCGGGCGATCACTACCTGCTCAACGGCTCGAAGATGTGGATCACGTTTTCCAACGCGGCGGATGTGGGCGTGCTGTTCGCCAAGACCGACCCCACGGCGCAGCCGGCACACAAGGGTGTGACCGCGTTCATCGTCGAGCCCAAGAAGTTCGAAGGCTATAGCGCACAGCCGATCGATATGCCGGGGCTGTCGAAAAGTTTGCGCTCCTGCACGGTCTTTCTCGACGACTTCGAGGTGCCGGTGGAGAATCGCCTCGGCGAAGAGGGCAAGGGCTTTGCTATTGCCATGAACGCGCTGGAGTTCGGCCGGCTGACTGTCTCCGCCCGGTTGACCGGTCTCGCCCAGGCCGCGCTGGATGCCAGTATCGCCTACGCCAACGAGCGTGTGGTCGGCGGCGGCCCGATCGCGCGGCATCAGCTCATCCAACAGCGTATCGCCGATGCCACCGTGCATGTGGAGGCCGCGCGGCTGATGGCCCGTCGTATTGGCTGGACGATGGATCAGGGTCGTACGTCCACGCGTGTCGCCTCGCGCGGCAAGTATTTCGCCACGCAGGCCGCGCGTCTGGCCGTGGATGTCGCCCGCGAAGTGTTTGGCGGCAATGCCTTGACCGCGGAATATCCCGTTCAGCGATTGCAGGCCTATATCGACATGCTCACCGTGGGCGAGGGCTCGGAAAACGTGCAGCGCGTGCTCATCGGCGAGGATGCACTCGGTATCAAGGATGCGGCGCGGCATACGATGCGCAACCGTTTCGCGGGTGTAACCTGAACGCGACCGCACGCCGTCAGAAAGGATCGACGCATGAGCGAAACCAATCCCGTTGTCTATCAACCCAGTGCCGAGCGCATGCGCGCCAGCCGCATGTACGACTATATTCAATGGCTCGCGCGCGAGGGCATCGCCGAGGTCGCAGACTACGATGCCCTGCATGCCTGGTCGATCGATGCGCTTGAGGATTTCTGGACCAGCATCTGGGATTACACGGGCGTGATCGCCGAGGCGCGCGGCAATACGGTCCTTGATAGTCGCGCGATGCCCGGTGCGCGCTGGTTTGGCGGCGCCCGGCTGAACTTTGCCGAGAATCTGCTGCGCGAGGCGATCCATGGCGATGCCGACAAAACCGCGATCGTCGGTCTGTCGGAATCACGCGAAACGACACGCCTGAGCTACGGCGAACTGCTCGCCCAGGTCGGTGCGCTCGAGGCATGGCTGGTTGCACACGGCGTGGGCGCGGGCGATCGCGTGGCCGGGGTGGTCGCGCATACGCATGAGCCGATCGTGGCCCTGCTGGCCTGTGCGAGCATCGGTGCGATCTGGTCTTCGGCATCGCCGGATTTCGGCGTCGCTGGGCTGGTGGACCGCTTTGCCCAGATCGAGCCGCGCGTATTGATTACCGTCGATGGCTATCGCTACGGCGGCAAGGATTTCGACCGCCGCGATCGTATCGATGCACTCTGCGAACGCATTCCCTCGATTAACCATGTGCTCGTCACGCCGAACTGCGGACTCACGCCGCCTGACGATAGTCGGGTTACTGCCTGGGCCGATGCGCTGGCTGCGCATCGCGGCGCGACGCCATCGTTTACGCCGCAGCCTTTCGAGCACCCGGTGTATATCCTGTTTTCATCGGGCACGACCGGCGCACCCAAATGCATCGTCCACGGCGCGGGCGGCGCGCTGCTTCAGCACAGCAAGGAGCTGATGCTGCACGGCGATATTGGTCGCGACGACGTGTTTTTCTACTTCACCACCTGTGGCTGGATGATGTGGAACTGGCATGTCTCGGGACTGCTCACCGGTGCGCAGTTGGTGCTCTACGACGGCAATCCTGGGCACCCGGATATGAACATGCTCTGGCAGGTGGCCGAGCACGAAGGTGTGACTCATTTCGGCACCAGCGCGAAATGGCTGGCTGGCTGTCGTAATGCCGACATCGCGCCAGGCGCAAACCACGATCTATCCGCGTTGCGCGTGCTGTTTTCCACCGGTTCGCCCCTGCTGCCGGCCGACTACGACTGGGTCTATGCGCAGGTGAAAGCGCACGTGCTGCTGGGCTCGACTTCCGGCGGCACCGATATCGTGTCGTCGTTCGTCGGCTGTGCGCCGTTATTGCCGGTACGCCGCGGCGAAATCCAGTGCCGCCTGCTCGGTGTCGCGGCCGCGGCTTTCAATGAAGCCGGCCAGCCGGTTATCGACGAATGCGGTGAACTGGTGTGTACGCTGCCATTGCCGTCCATGCCCGTGGGGTTCTGGAACGATGCCGATGGCAGCCGTTATCGTGAGGCCTATTTCTCCCGTTTCGACGGCGTCTGGTCGCATGGCGATTTCGTGCTGTTTACCGCCGCAGGCGGGGCGATCATCTATGGACGCAGCGATGCGACCCTCAATATCGGCGGCGTACGGATCGGCACGGCCGAAATCTATCGCCAGATCGAGCCGATGGCCGAAATCGCCGATGCGATGGTCGTCGCCCAGCCCCACGGCGACGATGCCCGTATCGTGCTGCTGGTCGTGCTCAATCGCGGCTATACGCTCGACGACGCACTCAAAGACGACATCCGGCAGCGTCTGCGCGAAAACGCCAGCCCGCGTCATATGCCCGGTGTGATCGAAGCAGTCAGCGCCTTGCCGTATACACGCAGCGGCAAGAAAGTGGAAATCGCGGTCGCGCGCCTGCTGCGGGGTATGACGATCGACAATACCGAGGCCATCGCCAACCCTGATGCGCTCGACGAAATCCGCGACATCGAAACGCTGGGTATTTCGCGCGACTAGTGCCAAGGGATTCGCTAAGCGGCGCGAAACAGTCCGCAAATGAACGCGAAAAGCGCAAATGAAGACGAGGTGGGCTGTTTCCGCCTCGTTTTTTTGTTGGTCCGCGAATGAACGCGAATAAGGGCAGCTTGGCTGAGCTACGGGTAGGCCGGACATATCGAATAGCCCCCGCAGGGTGCCGCCGGCTGTGCTAGCTAAAAAACGTTCGCGTGCGTTGGCGTTTAGTCGCGGCCCGGCCTTTTATGAAGCAACGCGGCGACGGGACGTGCCAGCGAGCACGGCCTGAGCCCGTGGGGCGAGATTGGCGGGCAGCGCTTTTTGGCACTCGGCGGCGATCGCGTCGGCGTGGTCCGCCAATGAACGCTAATGAACGCAAATAAGGGCCGCGAACAGACGGGTCTTGTCGGTGCGGCACGCGGCAGGCTATTCGTACGTCGCCTTCCGGCCCAAAAAACATTCGCGTTCATTGGCGTTTATTCGCGGACAGGCGTTTTGCCAAACAAGGCCGCAGCCGGGTATGGCCGCGATGCCCGCGATGCCCGCGCTGGTGACGGGTCGTCGGCTGTGCTTAATCCGCAAATAGACGCGAAAAGCGCAAAGATCGATGTGAGCGCGTAACCATATAAGGCGATAGATGGACCGCGTTGCATTCGGCCCGGACGTCGTTTCCCAGGTTGTTGTCCGCGAATGAACGCCAATGAACGCGAATATGATCAGGCGCTGGCAGGCTTCGTACACATAGCAACCATAAGTGCCACGCAGCCGCAGCGTCGTTCATCCATAGGTTCATGTGCAGATCAATCGCAGCCGATCATCTGCGGCTGTCGATAGACGACAGCACACAAACCAAACACAACGGGGGGAGTACGAGCACGCAGCTACGTCAGCCGGCGCGGCGCCGCACAAAATCCTTCCCCGTAAATAAACGCGCACGTTTGGTGGCCAGGGCAACAGCGCATTTTTAAACGCAACGCCGGTACGGCGGCCGTCCTGCGGCGGGCTATTTAACGTGTTTGGCCCACTGCTTGCCGGGCCATCCCGCCTTTATTTGCGTTCATTGGCGTTCATTCGCGGACAAACGAACGTTGGGGCCTTGGGGCGCCCAAGGCGGTTCAATCCGTAGCGCGTAGCCGAATGACGTCGTTGAGCGCGCAGAAGTCGATGATCGCGCGCATCTGGGCGGGGGCATTGATAAAGCTTAGCGTGGCGTGGCGGGCATGGGCATCGCGTACCCATTCCAGCAGCAGCGCGACCCCGGCGCTATCGACGCGTTTGACGCCCGACAGGTCGATCACGGTTTCCTGACCGCTTTCGAACCAGTTTTCGGACTCGCGCAGGCGCCGGGGCACGGTGGCCGCGTCCAGTTCGCCGGACAATTGGATATGCCCGGCGTTGCTGTCTTGCTCGTGCATCTTCGAACGCAGCCTGATCCGCGATTAATTACTGGTGTTGTAGCGCGCTTCCATGCGCTCGATGAGCTGTTCGAGGCCGCCGTTTCGGATCTGCGAATTGAACTGGCCCCGATAGTTGGTCACGAACGACAGATTGCCTACGCTGCCATCGTAGATTTTCCATTCCCCGTCGACGACATGCAGCTGGAAGGTCACGGGCGTCTTCTGGCCGTCGTCGGTGGTGACGGTGGCGCGGAAGGTTACGTCCTCGGCGCCTTCGGGCGCGCGTACCGGCTGGTATTCGATTTCCTGGCTGTCGTCGAAGCTCAGCAGGCCGTTACCGTAGGTCCGGATGAGCATGTTCTTGAAGGCGGTCTGAAAGCGCTCGCGCTGCTCGGGTGTGGCTGTGCGCCACGCGCGCCCGAGCACCAGCTGCGACATATAGGGCAGGTCGACCAGCGGTACCAGTTCCTTGTCGATCAGGGCATAGAGCTCCTGCGGATTCTGGCGCAGTTCGTCGCGCCGTCCTTCCATCTTGGACAGTACGGATTCCACCGTCTGGCGCGCAAGCTGATCGGGCGGCGTCGGGGCGGCCAGCGCCAGAGCGGGCACGAGCAGCGCCAGGGCGATGGTAGTGATGAAAGAGCGGGTCATGCGTAGCATTGCGAATCCTCGCAGGTTGTTCTTGCCATGGTTATCAGTGGCATCGAGTATCGTGCAGGGCGATTAATCGCCCCTGAATTGATTGTGCACAAGCGAGCGCCCGTGCCTTAGGGCGCGGGCAATGCGTTGTTGTTATTGCCGCCGCCGGTCGCGCCACTGTTGCCGTTGTTGCTGTTGTCCGAACCCATGCTGGTCATGAACTGGCCGATAAGGTTTTCGAGTACGACCGCGCCCTGGGTGATGATGAATTCGTCGCCGTCCTTCATGTTCTTGAGCGAACCGCCGGGCCCGATGCCCACATACTGTTCGCCCAGCAGACCGGAGGTCAGCACGGAGGCGTCCGAATCCTTGGGAATCTTGTATTCGCCGCCGATACGCAAGCGCGCTTCGGCACGATAGGTCTGCTGATTGAGCGAAATATCGCCCACGCGACCGACGCGCACGCCCGCCAGATTGACCGGCGCGCCGACCTTGAGCCCGCCGATGTTGTCGAAAGCGGCGACGACGGTATAGCCGCTGTCGACATCGCTGGTATCGGCGAGGTTGCTCACGCGCATGGTCAGAATGAAGATCGCCGCGATACCGAGGCAGACGAAGAAACCGACCAGAAGCTCAACTGCACGAGACTGCATAGACGAACCCTAATTACTGCCGAAAAGCACGGCAGTGAGCATGAGATTGGCGCCGAGGATCGCCAGCGAAGCGATCACGACCGTATTGGTCGTTGCCCGCGACACGCCCTCGGACGTAGGCGGCGCATGATAGCCCTGGTAGACCGCCACCCAGGTAATGATGGCACCGAAAACGCCGCTTTTCAGAAATATGTTGATGATGTCTTCGCCGAAATCCACGTTGGCCTGAATGCCCGACCAGTAGGAGCCCGCGTCCACGCCGAGCATGTCGACGCCGACGAAATAGCCGCCGCCTGCACCGATGGCCATCACGCAGAATATCGAGGTCAGCAAGGGCAGGGCGATCACGCCGGCCAGAAAACGCGGGGCGATGATGCGCTTGACCGGATCGACCGCCATCATTTCCATGCCGGCGAGCTGGTCGGTGGCTTTCATGAGCCCGATTTCCGCCGCCAGCGCGCTGCCAGCACGTCCGGCGAACAACAGGCCGGTGACCACCGGCCCGAGCTCGCGCACGACCACCAGTGCGACCGAGGTGCCCAGCGCTTCTTCCGCGCCGAAGCCGACCAGCAGACGATAGCCTGACAGGGCCAGCACCATGCCCACGAAAATACCGGCGACCACGACGATCACCAGCGACAGCACGCCGACCGAATAGATCTGCTCGATCAGCAGCCGTGGCTTGAACACCAGCGACGGCAGGCTCATGAGGATACGCAGCAGAAATATCGCGCCGCGCCCCAGGTCGGCGACCCATGACGTGGCCGTGGTCAAACCGCGTTGCAACGAAGTCATGAGCGATCGGCCTCGAGCAGGTCGTCGGCGTAGGCCTCGGCGGTCTGATAATGAAACGGCACCGGTCCGTCGGCTTCGGCATGGATGAACTGTTGCACCCATTTCGAACTGGAATCACGAATCTGTTGTGGCGTGCCGTGGTCGATGACCGCGCCGTCGGAAATCACGTACACATAGTCGGCGATGCCGAGCGTTTCCTTGACGTCGTGGCTGACCACGATCGCGGTCAGGCCGAGCACGTCGTTGAGCCGGCGAATCAAGCGCAGCAGCACACCCATGGAAATCGGATCCTGGCCGGCAAAGGGCTCGTCGTACATGATCATCTCGGGGTCGAGCGCGATCGCACGCGCGAGCGCAACGCGTCGGGCCATGCCGCCGGACAACTGGGCCGGATAGAGATTGCGCGCCCCGCGCAGCCCAACGGCCTCGAGCTTCATGAGTACGATGTCGCGGATCAGACGTTCGGGCAGTTTCGTATGTTCGCGCAGCGGAAAGGCCACGTTGTCGAACACCGACAGATCGGTCAGCAGCGCGCCGGACTGAAACAGCATGCCCATGCGCTTGCGTTGTTCGAACAGATCGTTCTGCGACAGCCCGGCCACATGCTGGCCGTCGAAATAAACCTTGCCCGACGCCGGGCGCCACTGACCGCTGATCAGGCGTAGCAGCGTCGTCTTGCCGGTACCGCTTGGACCCATGATGGCGGTAATACGACCACGGGCGATATCCAGATCCACCGATTCGTAGATCAAGCGCTGGCCGATGCGAAAATGCACCGCGCGCACTTCCACCAGGTTGTCGGACACCGGGTCGCGAGAGTCAGCCATGGACGAGTCTGGATTCATTGGAGCGTAGGCACTTAACTTGCGCGCAGCCTATCAGATCGGCATGGCGTCGAGCGTCTCGCCGGTACGAACATTGAGCGTGCGGCATAGCTGGGTGCTGAGGTCGGTGGCGACCACATCCAGCGAGCTCGGCCCGCCGAGGTCGGCGACCTGGGTCATGGCCAGCCCGTGATAGCCGCAGGGATCGATACGCGAGAAGGGTTCGAGGTCCATATCCACGTTCAGCGCCAGGCCGTGATAGCTGGTGCCGCGACGCACGCGCAGACCGATGGAGCCGATCTTGGCTGCACCCACATAAACGCCGGGGGCATCGGGTTTGGCGAAGGCGTCGATATCGTAGCCGGCGAGCGTGGCGATCATCGCCTGTTCCAGCGCCGTGACCAGACTGCGAATGCCAATACCCAGACGCCGAAGGTCGACCATGACATAAGCCATGATCTGACCCGGGCCGTGATAGGTCACCTGGCCGCCGCGATCGATCGGCACCACGGGAATATCGCCCGGGGCCACCACGTGTTCGGCACGGCCGTTCTTGCCCTGGGTGAATACCGGTACATGATTGAGCAGCCAGAGCGCGTCAGGAGTGTCGTCGTTGCGGGTGTCGGCGAAATCCTGCATCGCCCGCCACACGGGTTCGTACGGCTGTGGCGCCCAGCCGAAGCGGGTGATGTCGATCACGGGCTCAGCCATCGCTAGAGGGCCATCAGCACGGCGTCGTCGTTGCTCAGATCGCCGTAGATGGCATCCAGATGGGCCTGGCTGCGTGCGGTGATATGCACGGTGACCGCCAGATACTTGCCACCGCGGCTGTCACGCGCGGTTACCGCGCTGCGCTCGAGTTCGGGCACATGCGCCTGGACGAGCGCATAGATATGCGCTTCGAAATCGTCGGCGTGCTTGCCGAAGGCCTTGATCGGAAACTCGCAGGGGAATTCGAGTAGGGTCGTTTGTTCAGTCATGGGCCATAGCTTGCAGCGCCGATTGCATACGCGTCCAGAGCGGGCCGGGCTTGCCGCTGCCTACGGTTTCGCCATCGAGCGAGGTAACGGCAAATATTTCGCGAATCGACGATGTCACCCAGATTTCGCTGGCCTTACGCAAGGCGCCGACCGACAGGCTGTCGACCTCCGCATGGTCGATGCCCTCGCGCGCCGCGAGTTCGAGCACGGCAGCCCGGGTGATGCCCGGCAGGATCGTATCGGTCAAGGCCGGGGTGACCAGTTGCCCGTCGATCACCGCGAAGACATTCGATGAGGTGCCTTCCTGCACGGCGTCATCACGTACCAGCAGGGCTTCGCCGGCGTCCTGGCCGCGGGCCGCGTCCGCGGCGAGCACATTAGCCAGCAACGAGGTCGATTTGATCGTGCAATAGCGCCAGCGCGTGTCCTCGTGGGTGATTGCAGCGATTCCGTTTTCCAGTATCGCCGGGTCGACCGGGGCGCGACTCTGGCAGAACGCGACCACGGTCGGGGCGACATCGCGCGGAATACGATGATCGCGCCGTTCCGGGGCACCGCGGCTGACCTGTACGTACAACGCCAGATCGCCGCTGCCGTTGGCTTCGACCAGCCGCGCGATCATCTGGCGCCAGCGCGGCCGGTCGTAGGGGTTGGTCATGCGCAACAGCGCCAGGCTGCGCTCCAGGCGTTCCAGATGCGCCTCCAGGCGAAAGCCGTGCCCGGCATAGAACGGCACTACTTCGTAAACACTGTCGGCAAACAGAAAGCCGCGATCGAGCACGGAGATACGCGCTTCTTCGAGGGGCAGGAATTCCCCGTTTACGAATGCAGTGGTCATGGGCAGCTCGCTGGCCGGAGGGCCGGTTATTCGAACATCATCATCACTTCGTCGGTGAGCTGGCGGAAGATACCGCCGCGCTCGATATCCTTGCCGGCATAAAGTGGCACCTGGGCCAGGGTCTTCGTGTCGTACTTGATTTCCAGCGTGCCCAGCCGTTCGCCTTTCTTGATCGGCGCGAGCAGGGTGGAGGGCAGCTCGGCGCTCGTGGTCAGCGCATCGCGCTGGCCGCGCGGAAAGGCCACGTCGACCGCGCCCTTGGCCACCACCGGCAGCATGGTGTCGTCGCCTTTCCAGACACGGACTTCGGCGATCTGCTTGCCGGCATCGAACAGATGCCCGCTTTCATAGAAGCGGAAGCCGTAGTTGAGCAGGGCCGCGGTCTGCGATTTACGGGCGTTGTTGGAGTTGGTGCCGGTGACCACCGCGATCGTGCGCATGCCGTCGCGCTTGGCCGAGGCCGACAGGCAATAGCCGGCCGATTCGGTATGCCCGGTCTTGCCGCCGTCCACGCTGTCGTCCGACCACAGCAGCGAGTTGCGGTTGTACTGCTCGATACCGTTGTAGGTGAATTTCTTTTCGTTGAAATACTGTTGATACAGCTCGGGGAAGTCGCGAATGATCGCGCCCAGCAGGCGGGCGATATCGTGGGCCGACATGTAGTGGTTTTCATGCGGCCAGCCGCTGGCATCCACGAAATGGCTGTTTTCCAGCCCGATTTCGCGGCCGTACTGGTTCATGTAATCGGCGAAGGTGGACTCGGTGCCGGCCACGTATTCGGCCAGTGCCACAGTCGCATCATTGCCCGAGGCGGTGATCATGCCGTGCAGCAGATCATCCACCGATACCTGGGTGCCGACCTCGATGAACATCTTCGAGCCGCCCATGCGCCAGGCTTTTTCGCTGATCGTGACCTTGTCGTCGGGCGAGATATTGCCCTTCTTGAGCTCGTCGAAAACGATATAGGTCGTCATCAACTTGGTGATACTGGCCGGTTCGACACGCTGTTCGGCGTTCTTGGCAGCCAGCACCTGGCCCGAATCGAAATCGATCAGGATATAGCTGCGCGCATCCAGGCTCGGCGGCTCCGGGATCGGCAGCGGCTTGGCCAACGCGCTGGCCGTAACCATGAGAAGAAAAACGAAATAAAGCAGGCGTTTCGCGTGGCTCATCGACTTCGGCTCTTTGACAGGACAAATTTGGACAATCGCCAGGCGCGGCAGTTTAGCGCTTTGGCAGGGTTTCGGGCTAACGATCGACCTTCTGGGCAGTAAAACCCTGCTCGCGCAGGATCTGCCCGTTCAGCGCGCGGGTGCGTTCATCGGCGTAGGGGCCCAGCTGGACGCGATAGATCGTGTTGGCGCCGTCGGATTCGACCACCGACACACCGGCAAAACCGGCATTCTGCAGGCGTTTACGCAGCCGCTGCGCATTGGATGGATCGCCAAACGCGCCGGTCTGCAGATACAGCGTGCCCTCGGCGTTGCCGGCACCCGGCGAATCGATGCGATTGGCGACCTTGATCGCGCGTGCCGGTGGGCTAGCAGCGGCCGCACTGCGCGCGTTGGCGGCCGGCGTGGCGCGCGGTGCACTGGCGCTCGGGCGCCGCGGCGGGGTAGCTGCGGCTGTTTGCGTGTTAGGGCTGCGCTCCCGTTGTTCTGCGCGCATGCTCGCCGGGGTGACGGTTTCGATACGTACCGGCACGCTGCCATGGGCGACCACGCCCAGACGCCGGGCGGCAACATAGGACAAATCGATAATACGTCCGTCGTGGAACGGGCCGCGGTCGTTGACGCGCACGATGGCCTGTTTGCCGTTATCCAGATTGGTCACCCGCACATAGCTGGGGATCGGCAGGCGCTTGTGCGCGGCAGTCATCTTGAACATGTTGTATGGCTCGCCGCTGGAGGTGCGCCGGCCATGAAACTGCTTGCCGTACCAACTGGCGCGCCCGGTCTGGGTAAAGCCGGCGGCGCTGGGCAGCACGTAGTAGGTCTTGCCCAGCGCTTCGTAGCTGGCCGGGTTGCCATAGCGCGAATAAGGCTCGTCACGCGGCACGGCATCAGGAATCGAATCGATATCGATGTTCTCGTCGTCCGGCGGGCCGTCGTTCTGGTAGTAACCGCCACCCTTGCTGGCCTGCGGGCTGGACGCGCTGGTGTTCGAACTGCCGCGCGGCTGACTCGCGCAGCCGGCTACGATCAGTGCCGCGCAGGTCAGGGCCAGGGTGGGCTGCCAGCGCATCATTGCGACGACTCGCCGTCGCTGGCGTCGTGCTGACGCGCGTAGGCGATCTCCTGGCCGAGTTGGTAGACCGCCATGGCATACAACGGGCTGTGGTTGTAGGTGGTGATCACGAAGAAATTATTCAGCCCGAGCCAGTATTCGGTGCCGTGGGCGCCGGCGAACTCGAGCAGCCCGACCTGGGCACTGTCCGGCGGCGGGTCGTCCACGCGTACGCCCAGACGGTCGAGCGCGTCCCAGCGATAGGCGGGCTTGCGCTTGCTGCGTTCGATTGCATCGAGGTTTTCATCGTCGCCGATCCAGGCCGGCAGGGCCACGCGCGCACCGCGCTGCCAGCCGTGTTCGGCCAGATAGTTGGCGACCGAATAGATGATATCCGCCGGCTCTTCCCACAGATCGCGCTTGCCGTTGTCGTTGCCGTCCACGGCATAGGCGCGATAGCTCGACGGCATGAACTGGGGCAGGCCCATGGCGCCGGCATAGGAGCCGATCTCGCGATCGCAGGCGAGGTCTTCCTCGACACAGAGCACGATGAAGTTCTCGAGTTCCTTGACGAAATAAGCCGAGCGTTCGGGATAGTCGAAACCGAGCGTGGCCAGCGCATCGAGCACACGATCGCGGCCGATGAATGCGCCGTATTTGGTTTCCACGCCCACGATCGCGGCGATGATGTTCGCCGGCACGCCGTATTCGGCCTCGGCGGCGTCGAACAGTGCGCGATGCTTTTCGATATAGGCCGCGCCCTTGCGCGCGCGTTCGGGCTGCAGAAAGATCGGCCGGTAATCGGCCCAGGTGAGCGTGCGCTCGGCGGGCTTGCGCATCGTGGCCACGATCTTGGGCTGGTATTCAGCGTCTTCGAGCAGGGCGCGTGCGGCGTCGATATCCACACCGTCGGTGTCTTGCAGGCGCTCGAGCAGGGCCTGGCCTTCCGGGCGCTGGGCATAGTTGCCGGTCGCCGCGGTCGCGATCATGGGCGCACAGGTCACAGCCAGTGCGAGCGCAATCAGGGAACGTGTCATGTGGCGAGCAGTTTCCGATGGGTGTGGATAGACATGAGAATGCCGAACGAGGCCAGCAGGATCACCATCGAGGTGCCCCCGTAGCTGATCAGCGGTAACGGCACGCCGACCACGGGCAACAGCCCGGCGACCATGCCGATATTCACGAATACATAGATGAAGAATGTCAGGCTCAGGCTGCCCGCGGCCAGACGCTGAAACGTATCCTGGCTCTTGAGGGCGATATACAGCCCACGCGCGACGATGAAGCAATACAGCGCAAGCAGCGCGATCACGCCGAACAGGCCGGTTTCTTCGGCGAATACGGCGAATACGAAGTCGGTATCCGACTCCGGCAGGAAATTCAGATGCGCCTGGCTACCGTTGAGCCAGCCCTTGCCGAATAGCCCGCCCGAGCCGATCGCGATCTTGGATTGCGAGATGTGATAGCCGGCGCCGGTGGGATCACGCGCCGGGTTGAGGAAGGTGAGCACCCGTTCCTGCTGGTAGTCGTGCATGTTGTACCACAGCAACGGCGCTGCGGCGGCGGCCACCAGCACCAGCAGCAGGATGATCCGCCAGCGCAGCCCGGCAAAGTATAGCGCAAAGCTGCCGGCCGCGGCGATGAGCAACGCCGTGCCCAGATCCGGCTGGTCGGCCACCAGCAATACCGGCACCGCGATCAGCAATGCGCCGACGCCGACATCCTTGAGATTGGGCGGCAGACTGCGATCCCGAAAATAGGCGGCCACGGTCAACGGCGCGGCCAGCTTCATTAGCTCCGAGGGCTGAAAACGCACCACGCCCAGATCAAGCCAGCGGCGCGCGCCCATGGCCGTATCGCCCAGCAGTACCACGAGTACGAGCAGAAACACGCCAAAGCCGAATACCCAGGGCGCGGCCACGCGAAACCATTCCGGCGGTATCTGGGCGACCACGATCATGCCCAGCAGGCCGATGCCCAGGCGGATGGCCTGATTGATGACCACCGAAGTCGATTGACCCGATGCGCTGTAGAGCACGAACAGCCCCAGCGCGGCGCAGCAGGCCAGGGCAACCAGCAATTGCAGGTCGATACGCCAGTAGACCAGCCATTCGGAAAGTGTCGACGGGGTGTTGGTGGCGTTCGCGCTCATCCGCCCGTCCCCGTGGAGGCCTGCAACACCGGTGGCTGACTACGAAAGGCATCGATGACCTTGCGCGCGACCGGACCGGCCACGCTCGAGCCGCCGCCGCCGTGTTCGACGAGCACCGCAACCGCGATCTCCGGGTCCTCGATCGGCGCAAAGGCAATGAACAGGGCATGGTCGCGAAACTGATGCTCGACATCTTCGAGATCCGGCGCGGCCTGGTTCTGGGCGAGCTTGGTGACCTGGGCAGAACCGGATTTGCCGGCAATGCTGTAGTCCAGGTTCTTGCCCACATAGTAATGGGCGGTGCCGCGCGGATTGCTGATCACCTGCTGCATGCCGCTGATCACGACATCCCAGTGCGCGGGATCGTTGAGCGTGATCGGGCGCAGGGGCGTGGGCTTGGACTGATGCATTTGGCCATCGATTGGATCACGCCAGCTACGCAGCACGTGCGGTTTGTAGCCGCCGCCGCGTTCGGCGATGCGGCTGGTCATCTGGGCCAGCTGTAACGGCGTGGTCGTCATGAAGCCCTGACCGATGATCGTATTGAGGGTTTCGCCGGGAAACCAGGGTTGATTGCGGGTGCCGTTTTTCCAGGCGCGAGACGGCATGATGCCGGAATTCTCGCGCGGCAGGTCGATGCCGGTACGCGAGCCCAGCCCGAACAACGCACCGTAGCGATGGATGTTGTCGATACCCAGCTTCAGGCCGAGCTTGTAGAAATACACGTCCGACGATCGAAAGATCGCCTCGGGCATGTCCACCCAGCCGTGGCCGGAACGCTTCCAGTCGCGATAGCGATGGTTGCTGCCCGGCAGGGTGATAAAGCCGGGGCACCAGACCTGCTTGTCGGCCGCGATCTGGTCGGTTTCCAGCCCGGCGAGTGCCATCACCGGCTTGACCGTGGACCCGGGCGGATACTGGCCTTGCAGGGCGCGGTTGAACAGCGGCTTGTGCGGGTCGGCAATAAGCTGCTGATAGTTCTTGTGGCTGATGCCGTCGACGAACAGGTCCGGGTTGTAGCTGGGCTTGGATACCAGAGCCAGCAGGCCGCCGGTCTTCGGGTCCATGGCCACCACGGCGCCGTCCTGATCGCCCAGGGCTTCGTAGGCGGCCCGCTGCAGCCGGGCATCGATAGTCAGAAACAGGCTTTCGCCGGCGACCGGGCGATGCATTTCCAGCTCGCGCAGTGCCCGTCCGCTGGCGTTGGTTTCCACCACACGCGAGCCGGGTTCGCCGTGCAGGCGTGATTCGTAGCTGTATTCCACGCCGGATTTGCCGATGTGATTGGAGCCGCGATAGCGCTTTTCGTCGACCCGGCGCAGATCCTGCAGGGTGATGCCGCCGACATAGCCGACCAGGTGGGCGGCCACGTCGCCCAGCGGATAATGCCGGGTCAGCCCCGCGCGAATCTCGACCCCGGGAAAGTCGCCGCGGTTGACCTCGAAGCGTGCGACCTCACGCTGGCTGAGGTTGAGCCGGATCGGCACGCCGCGAAAACGCGGTGTCTTGGCCACCCGGTCGCGAAAACGCTGGCGGTCGGCATCGCGTATTTCCACGATCGTGGACAGCCGGTCGAGCGTGGCATCGAGATCGTCGACCTGTTCGGGCACGATTTCCAGGCGATAGGCGGGCAGATTATCGGCAAGCACGACACCATTGCGGTCGTAGATCAGCCCGCGTACCGGCGGCATCACCTGCACGCGCATGCGATTGTCCTGCGAGCGGGTTTCGTAATAGCCGTGGCGCAGAACCTGCAGAAAACCCACGCGAAACAGCAGTACGCCGACGAGCACCATGATCGCCGCGCCCGCGATCGCGGTACGCAGTAAAAACATGCGCCGTTCGGCAGCATGATTCTTGATGGCGTTATCGGTGACCATGCGGCGTTAAAGACTCCCGTGCCCCTGTGTGATGTGTCGGTATGGCGCGAACCGGCTGCGGCGTCGGTTCGCACGGCGGGCAGCACAGGGCTTTACCCGTCGCATCAGGCGCTTAGCGCCGATATCTTGAATTCCCTGGACTATCCGACCTCTAATTCGGCGATGCGTTCCAGCAATGCCGCCCAGAATGGCCAGACCAGAACCGTCGTGGCCACGGGTAGCCAGCGCCACCACTGATCGACTTCGGCGCCGGCCACGCCGTCGATCCAGAACAGCGCGAACTCATAGAGTATGAAAACCGGCAGCAACAGGATGCCCTGTTGCCAGATCGGCAAGGTCCACAGCAGTTCGCGCATGCGAATGACCGCATAACCGGCCAGCGCCAGCGCCAGACCATGTTCGCCCAGCGGCGTGCCGTAGATGACATCGATGAGGATACCGCAGGCCCAGGCTGCGAGTAGACCGAAGCTGGCCGGCTGCATGAGCACCCAGAACAGTACCGTGGCCGGATAGATCGCCGGGCGGATCGCCGAGAGCGTGTCCGGCAATGGCAACAGGGCAAGAAGCAGCGCGCCGCCGAGCGTGGCGAGAATCAGCAGGCCGCTGACGCGGCGCTCGATAATCATGGAGCCGGTGTGTCGCCGCGCGCATTGCCATCGGCCGCGGCCGCGCTGTCAGCCTCGGGCTGAGCGGTCGGGTCGGTCGTATTGTCGGTCCAGACCAGCAGCACTTCGCGGCCACGATTGAGATGGGCGGTCGGCGTAGCGACGACATCCAGGAACTCGTCGCCCGGCTGGTGCACGACGCTGGTGACCTCGGCCACCGGATAGCCGGCCGGATAACGTCCGCCCAGGCCCGAGGTCACCAGCAGATCGCCGACCTGGATATCCGCGTTGTTGGCCAGAAACGGCAGGCGCAGTTCGTTGGTCTTGCCGCTGCCCTGGGCAATGGTCTGCAGGCCGGTCCGATTGATTTCCACCGGAATGCCGTGGTTGGCATCGGTAATCAGGATCGCGCGCGACCCCATGGGGGTCACATCGGTGACCTGGCCCATGATGCCGTTGGCATCCACCAGCGCCTGACCGACGAATACGCCGTCGGTCGAGCCCTTGTTGAGCTTGATGTAATGCCGGTAGGGATCGGGGCTGACCGACAGAATACGCGCGATCAACACGTTCTGATCCAGCGAGCTGGCCGAGGCGAGCAGGGCGCGAATACGCTCGTTCTCGGCCTGTAGCGAGGCCAGGCGCTGCAAACGCGCCTGTAGCAGCAGTACTTTCTGCTCCAGGGCTTCGTTGTCGGCGATGAGCTGGCCGCGATCGAAATAGCGACCCATATAGTGGGCCACCTCGCCGGGCAGTTCAGCGATCATCTGGATCGGCTGGGTCGCGACCGCGAGCGTGCTACGAATCGGCGAAAGTGAGGTCGTGGCGTGGTCGACCATCATCAGGATAATGGAGATGACCACGATCGCGACGATTCGAAGGCCCGGCGTGATGCGGCGACCCAGCAACGATGATTTGTCGTCCTCGGCGAGTCCGCGCACTCAACGCCCCTGAAACCGTGGAATAAACCGAATTATCGCGCCAGATTAGGCTGGCGCACGGGCCTTCGCAACTGTCGTGGCAGCCAGAAGGCCACGAACCGCCGTCTTATTCGAGCGCGAGCAGCTGGCCGGTCTTGCGGTCGATCATTTCCAGCAGAATGCCGCCGCCACGGGCCACACAGGTCAACGGATCGTCGGCGACGATCACCGGCAGGCCGGTTTCCTCGGAAATCAGCTTGTCCAGATCGGCCAGCAGCGCGCCGCCGCCGGTCAGCACGATGCCGCGCTCGGCGACGTCCGAGCCCAGTTCCGGCGGGGTGGACTCCAGCGCCAGCTTCACCGCGCTGGTGATGTTCGACAGCGGTTCCTGCAACGCATCCAGCACTTCGTTGGAATTGAGCGTGAACGCGCGCGGCACGCCTGCCGACAGATGACGCCCGACCACCTCGATTTCCTTGACCTCATGGCCCGGGAACGCGGTGCCGATCTGCTGTTTGATGGATTCGGCAGTGGATTCGCCGATGAGCATGTTGTACTGGCGGCGTACGTAATTGACGATCGCCTCGTCGAACTTGTCGCCGCCGGTGCGTACCGATTCGGCATAGACGATGCCGTTGAGCGAGATCACCGCCACTTCCGAGGTGCCGCCACCGATATCCAGCACCATCGAGCCGCGTGCCTCGCCAATGGGAATGCCGGCGCCGATCGCTGCGGCCACCGGTTCCTCGACCAGATACACACGGCGTGCGCCGGCGTTGGAGGCGGACTCGCGAATCGCGCGGCGTTCCACCTGGGTCGAGCCGTAGGGCACACAGACCAGCACCCGCGTCATCGGCCGCAACATGCGCTTCTTGTGCACCTTGCGGATGAAGTGCTGGAGCATCTTCTCCGTGACCGTGAAATCCGCGATCACGCCGTCCTTGAGCGGACGAATCGTGGTGATGTGGTTCGGCGTACGGCCGAGCATGCGCTTGGCGTCGTGGCCGACGGCCTCGATACGCTTGCCGCCGCGCGCGTCCATGCGCACGGCCACCACCGAGGGTTCGTTGAGCACAATGCCCTGGTCGCGCGCATAAATCAGCGTATTGGCCGTACCCAGATCAATCGAGAGATCGTTGAGAAACAGGCCGCGAAAGTTGTCGAACATGTGAAGCACACCCGAGGGCAAGTACAAAAAAGCGCGTGATCAACACGCGCGGCGGGCACCGCGAAGTTGCATGGCGGCGCGCAAGCGACCCTGTGAATAGGTCACAGGTTCTTCAGGAGCGCAATGCTAGCAACGGGCTTGCGTAACGGCAACGCTGACGACGGTCGCCATGGCACTTATGCTAGTTTTAGCCCCGCGCGGCGGGTGCCCGCTGTGTTTTCACGCCATGTACTACTTGGAAGAATTGCTGTGAGTCTGAGCGAAGATCAGGTCCGCAATGTGGCTCATCTGGCCCGTTTGGGGCTCGATGACGACCAGATCGCCGAATATGCGGGTGAGTTGTCGAATATTCTCGACGTGGTCGCGAGCCTGGAAAAAGCCGATACCACTAATGTGGAACCCATGGCCCACCCGCTGGATCTGGCCGCGCGTCTGCGCGCCGACGAGGCGGTCGAGGTGACCACGCGCGACGCCTTCCAGGCGATCGCGCCCGCCGTCGCCGATGGTGTGTATCTCGTGCCGAAGGTGATCGAATGAGCGATATCCGCAGTATTCGCGAACTGGTCGCCGATCTGGCCGCCAGAAAAATCGGCGCGCTCGAACTGACCGACCATTTCCTCGCGCGTATCGACTCCCACGACACGGCGCTGAATACGCTGATCAGCCGTAGCGCCGAGCCGGCGCGTGCGCGTGCCGGCGCGATCGACAACGGCGAAGCGGCCGGCGCGTCGCTGGCTGGCCTGCCGATCGCGCACAAGGATATTTTCTGTACCCAGGGGGTGCGTACCAGCTGCGGCTCGCGCATGCTCGACAACTTCGTCGCACCCTACGATGCCGGCGTGGTCGAGCGTCTGGCCGGCGCGGGTACCGTGACGCTCGGCAAGACGAATATGGATGAGTTCGCCATGGGCTCGTCCAACGAAACCAGTTTCTATGGTCCGGTGCGCAATCCCTGGAACACGGACTACGTGCCGGGCGGCTCTTCGGGCGGGTCGGCTGCGGCCGTGGCGGCGGGCCTCGTGCCGGCGGCCACCGGCACCGATACCGGCGGCTCGATCCGTCAGCCGGCGGCGTTGTGTGGTGTGACCGGCATCAAGCCCACCTACGGGCGCGTGTCACGCTACGGCATGATCGCCTTTGCCTCGAGCCTGGATCAGGGCGGCTGTTTCGCGCGCTCGGCCGAGGATTGCGCCGCTGTGTTGCAGGCCATGGCCGGCTTCGACGCGCGCGATTCCACCAGCGTCGAACGCGCGGTACCCGATTACAGCGACGCGCTGGCCGGCCAGGGCGATGATTTTCTTAAGGGCATGAAGGTCGGCCTGCCGAGAGAGTATTTCGCCGAAGGGCTGGACGCGGCCAGCCGCCAGGTCATCGATACGGCGATTGCCGAATTCGAGGCCCGCGGCGCCGAAATCGTGGAAATCACGCTGCCGCATACCGATCTGGCGGTCTCGACCTACTACGTGCTGGCGCCCGCAGAGGCGTCTTCCAATCTCGCCCGTTACGACGGCGTGCGCTATGGCTATCGCTGCGACAACCCGGTGGATCTGGAAGATCTGTATACCCGTTCGCGTGGCGAGGGCTTCGGTCGCGAGGTGCAGCGCCGCATCATGATCGGCGCCTATGTGCTCTCCGCAGGGTATTACGATGCCTATTATCTCAAGGCTCAGAAGACGCGCCGGCTGATCGCGGGCGACTTCATTCAGGCTTTCGAGGGGGTCGATCTGATCGCCGCGCCCGTGACCCAGGCGCCGGCCTTCAAGCTGGGCGAAAAACTGGACGATCCGGTGTCGATGTATCTCAACGACGTCTACACACTGCCGGCGAGCCTGGCCGGGTTGCCCGGCATGTCCGTTCCGGCGGGCTTCGTGGATGGACTCCCGGTGGGCCTGCAGCTGCTTGCGCCCTGGTTCGAGGAGGCGCGGCTGCTCGGCGCGGCCCATGCCTACCAGCAGTCCACCGATTGGCACACCAAGCGTCCGGCAGGGTTCGAATAATGGCCTGGGAAACCGTGATCGGGCTGGAAGTGCATATCCAGCTCGCGACTCGTAGCAAGATCTTTTCCACCGCGCCGACCGCTTACGGGGCCGAGCCGAACACGCAGGCCAGCGCGGTGGATATCGCGCTGCCCGGCGTACTGCCCGTCATCAACAGCCAGGTCATTCGCATGGCCACGCTGTTCGGGCTGGCCATTGATGCAGACATCGCGCCGAAATCGGTGTTCGCGCGCAAGCACTATTTCTATCCCGACTCGCCCAAGGGCTACCAGATCAGCCAGTTCGAGCTGCCGATCGTGGCCAATGGTCACTTGGATATCGTGTTGCCGGATGGCACGGAAAAGCGGGTGGGCATCACCCGTGCGCATCTGGAAGAAGACGCCGGCAAGTCGCTGCACGAAGCTTTCGATCGCGAAACGGGCATCGATCTCAACCGCGCCGGCACGCCGCTGGTCGAATGCGTATCCGAGCCGGAGATGCGCAGCGCGGCCGAGGCAGTGGCCTATGCGCGCAAGCTGCATGCGCTGGTTCAGTATCTGGGCATCTGCGACGGCAACATGCAGGAAGGCTCCTTCCGCGTGGACGCCAACGTATCGGTACGCCCGGTCGGCTCGACGGAGTTCGGTACCCGTACCGAAACCAAGAACGTGAACTCCTTCCGCTTTCTGGAAAAGGCGATCGAGTTCGAGGTCGAGCGCCAGATCGACGTGCTCGAATCGGGTGGCACGATCGTGCAGGAAACCCGGCTCTACGATCCGGACGCCGACGAAACACGCTCAATGCGCAGCAAGGAAGAAGCCCACGATTATCGCTACTTCCCGGACCCGGATCTGTTGCCGGTGGTCATCGACGACGCGTTCGTCGAGGCCGCGCGGGCGGATCTGCCCGAGCTGCCGGATGCCAAGCGCGAACGCTTCATGGCCGAGTACGCGCTCGGCCGCGACGATGCCGCCGCGCTGACCCAGTCGCGTGCACTGGCGAACTATTTCGAGGCCACGGTGGCGGCCGTGGGTGGCGACACGGCGAAGCACGGCAAGCCGGCGGCGAACTGGATCATGGGCGACCTGTCCGGCGCGCTCAATCGCGAAGGGCTCGCGATCGTCAATTCCCCGGTGAGCGCCGAACAACTGGGCGGGCTGATCGCCCGCGTGGCGGATAACACCATCTCTGGCAAGATCGGCAAGGACGTATTCGAAGCCCTGTTTCAGGGTGAGGGCGAATCCGCCGACGCCATCATCGAAGCCAAGGGCCTCAAGCAGATCACCGACAGCGGCGAAATCGAAGGCTTCGTCGATCAGGTGATCGCCGACAACCCGGATCAGGTGCAGCAGTACCGCGAAGGCAAGACCAAGGTCATCGGCTTCCTCGTCGGCCAGGTCATGAAAGCCTCGAAAGGCAAGGCCAATCCGAAGGAAGTCAATCAGATGCTGGCGGCCAAGCTCGCGGAATGAGAGCAGCGCGGTCGTTCCCGCCGCGAATGAACGCAGAGCCGTACAGATCGACGACGCGAAAAGCGAACCTCGTCAGCCTTACTTGGCGATCGCCGGTAGTTTGCTCGCGTGGTCCGTCGGCATCCGTCAAGACAAACCGCAGATTACGCAGATTGCGCAGATTAATTAAGAGAAGCGATTAGCGTACGCAGACGCACGTGAATGGGCGCGCCAAAAACACACAGACAGCAAAATCAGGTCGTTTCGATGCGTTTTGTAGCGACGCCGCCCGCAGAAGACCTGTCTTCAATCTGTGTAATCTGCGAAATCTGCGGATTGTTTTCAAGGAAGACCGACGCCGCCCGGTCCGATACTTGAAGGCGTCCTGCTCTTTCGCGCTCGATCAACCCGCTTGATCCGTGTAGATCTGCGGACAACAGATGTCCCATGTGCAACGCCCTTGTAATCCCGGTGAAAGGCGCCACGGTTAAACGCATGCAACGCACGCTTTCATTCCAGACACCCGGCCGTTCGACACGGGATATCACCGACGACGTCAACGCGGTGGTACGCGAGGCGGGCGTGGCGACCGGCGTATGCCATGTATTCATTCGGCATACGTCCGCTTCGCTGATGATCTGCGAAAACGCCGATCCGGATGTGCGCGAGGATGTGGAGCGCTGGATGGCCAAGGCCGTGACCGATGGCGACCCGATGTTCGTGCACGACATGGAAGGCCCCGACGACATGCCCGGCCATATTCGCAGCATTCTGACCGGCATGGATCTGACCGTGCCGATCACCGATGGCGCGCTCAACCTGGGCACCTGGCAGGGCATCTATCTCTACGAGCACCGTAGCGCCCCGCATAATCGCGAGGTGGTGGTGACCCTGTTGCCGGCTGCGGGCTAGAGCGCCAGCGCCAGGCGCAAGGAACCAGCCGTGTCGGCTACGGCTTGCCACCGGAACGGCTTACCGGCCTGACTATCTTCGACTTGTAGGTAGCTGCGCGCGCAAGCGGTTCCCCAGCTCAGGCAGTAAAGCAACGGCCCCGCGTCTATTCGATCACGCCACAGTACATGCGTGCGCCGCCCTTGCCGTGGGCGTGGTTCGACGCCGCGTGGTGCTGGTAGCGGTCGGCGCCCGCGTGGATCATGATCGAGCGCCCGGCGAGATCGGCGACGCGCAGGCGTGGTGCCAGAACCGGAATGGTCGCCGAACCGTCGGGCTCGACCGCGAGATTGGGCAGATCGCCGAGATGACCCTGACCGTAGGGGCCGCCATGCCGGCCGGTATCGTGCGGGTCGTAATGGTCGCCGGCAGCGGCCCCTATCGTCATGTGCCCGTCTTTCGCTGCGGCGCCGCAGTCGGCATGGCTATGGATATGGGCGCCGTGCAAGCCGGGCGGTTCGAGGTCGTGAAGATCGGGCGTCACCAGCAGCCCGTGTTCAGTGTCGGAGAACGTTACGACCCCGACGGATGCGCGGGGCCCATCGTCGCTGAGGCGATGCACTTCGACTGTCTTGGCGGCCGCATTTGCGACCGCGCCCATTGCCAGCGCCAGTGACGCCGCGATGGCGAGGCGGCTGGCGCTCACGGCGCCCGGGCGATCGGCGCCACCGGCTTCCATTCGGTCACGCCTTGGATCGCATCCTCGTGTTCGCCTATCGTCACCGGGATCGACCAGCGCTTGATCACGTCGTCATTGTCATCGGACTCGACCTCACCGAGGTGGCCGATACGAGGATCGACCCAGCCATAGCGTGGCTGGCTCGAAATCTCGGCCCAACTCACGCCATTGCCGGCCTCGTAGCCGGGCGCGCCGGCAGGCGCGGCCTGCTGCCAGGTCGTGCTATGCCGGTTCACCGCCACGCCGCGCTTGTCGAAGCGCAGCATGGGCTCGGCGTCGGCGCCGTGCACCACCAGTGCGGCATCGCCGGCATAGGACAGGAACAGCCCGGCCCGCGCACTGCCGTTCATGGCGCGCACCACAACGTTCGAGGCCAATGCGTTCGTCACACGGGCCTCCGGAATGCCGGTGGGTTCGGGCACGAACTGAAAACGGCCGCTGATGGCGCTGCGTGTATCGCCATATTGCACGGGGATGCGCCATTCGCCGACGTCGGCGCTCTTGCCTTCCCGGCGAACGGTGTCCGCTACGGCGACGGTGTCGGTGCGCAGACGCAAATCGAACCAGCCCCAGTTCGCGGCCGGTTCGACCACCTGCCAGTTCGGTGCGCGAGAGGCATCGGCAGAGAAGGTGCCCGGCGCCATGAGCGTATTGCTGCGGTGAAACGCCGCGGCGCCCAGGTCGGCTTCGACAACGCCGTCGCCGATGCGCAGAAACGCACGTCCGTTGTCATCCAATATCGTCAGCGGTCGCTCGCCCGGATTGGCCACGAGCAGCTGCGGGGCAAGGGTACGACGTAGCTGTACCCGTACGCCCTCGAGCTCGGCCGGCAGCGGATCGAGCACGGCACGCACGGTCGCGTCGTATTCGTTGCCGGAATGCCCGGCATGGCCGTGGGCCAGAGCGCTTGCGCCCAGAAGTATCAGCAGGGTGAAGTGCCGGCTCGTCGCAACGAGCCGGCGTATGGACAGACGGCGCATCATTCGCCGTCTGCCTTGTTGTTGCCGGCGCTTCCGCCGAGATCCTCGGCAAGGCCCTTGCCGGCTTCGGGCAGGCTCGTGGCGGTATCCACGCCCACGCCCGCGGCGCGCTTGCCGGCCTGGGTGAGTTCCTCACCCACCGCGGGCGCGCCCTCGATCAACTCGCCCGGTGCCGGAATGATGCTGGTCACACCGGACAGCAGATCGGTGATCGGCATGATCGGCGATACGTCGTCCGCCGCCTGGCCGCTGCCCAGCAGGCGGTCGCCGGCTAACAGGCCGCCGACCAGCCCTTTGCTGTCTTCGCCGTCGGCAATCGGGGCCGCCGGTTCGGGCTGATTGATCTCACCCTGGCCGGCCGGGTTCGGGGCCACGCCTACGGGCGTCGACACCGACGGTACGCGTTTGCCGTCGGCGGCCTGGAAACTCGCGAACAGCATGTACTGGCCCGCGGGCAGTACTGCGGGGTTGGCCGTCATCTGCACCGTGAGCGTGTTGCCGCTACGCGAAACGATCGGCAGCTCCACGGCGCGTTGGTCGCCGTCGACCAGGTGCGTGGTGGCCGTGCGGCGAATGAGCATGACCTGATCCACGGCCGGGTTGCTCACCGTCATGGTGAAGGTGTCGCCGTTGGTTTCGAGGTCGGTGGGCGCGTTCTCGATCACGGGCCGGTCGCTGCGCATGGCGTAGGGCGGGGTATAGATCTCGAAGGAGGGGTCGCGGCTTTCGTAGTTGGCCAGGCCGATACTGTCGAGGTTGATGTTCGATGCGTAGGCCGTGTTGATCGGCGAATGGCCGCCGACGAGCACGCGCCCGTCGGGCATCAGCAACGCCGTGTTGTGGTAGGTGCGCTTGCGATGCGCTCGCGTCATCACCCGCCAGGTTTCAGTCTGCGGATCGAAGCGTTCGGCTTCGCGGATCGCGCCTTCCGCCCCGGGGACCACCACGCCGTCCCGATCGCCGCCGGAGAAGATCATGACGCTGTCGTCAGGCATGACCACGGAATAGCTGTACCAGCGCGGCCGGCTCAGCGGCCCGGTCAGCCGCGAGGAATAGCGCATGTCGTCGCCGTTGACCTCGACCGTATCGATACGCGAGGACGACACCGGCAGATAGCCGCCGGGGCTGCCCACGGTGACGTAGGTGGGTACACCGCCTGCAGTCAGGAACTCGGCTTCGTGGTAGCCGCCGTTTTCATCCGGGCGCAACGGCAGCATGGCCGAGAAGGTCGACCCGCGCATGCCAGAGCCGATCGTACGTTCCAGCGTGCGGGCATCCACCGGCGTATCGGCGAGTTGCTCGATTGCGGCCGCGGGATTGCTGGCGGTGGTGCCCACCAGATCGCCAAGCAGGCTGGTGACCTGTTTGCCGTTCAGGTTGGTCGGGTTGAGGGTGCTGGTCAGTTCCTTGAGTCCGATTTCGTTGAACTTGAGCGGCAGCCCGGCATAGCCCAGATCGGTCCATTGCTGGGTGTCCGGATCGTAGGCGGCCACGATATTCCAGAGCACCTGATCATAGGCCTGGCCGAACGGATTGAAGGCCTGGCCGCCGGCGTTGTAATAGACCTGGCCGTTGGGCAGCAGGTGCAGGCGCGGGAACAGCGGTAGCGAGCGCTGTGCGGCGTCGCCATTCTCGCTCCAGCGGCCGGTATCCAGGTCGTAGGTTTCGGTTTGCGTGACGTTGCGCCCCGAGTTCAACGGCTGTTCCGGATACACCGGCTTGAGCAGCTTGGTGACACCGCTGGCCACGAACACGTCACCGTCGGCGAGGGTCACGAGGGTGGGGTACCAGCGCCCGAAAGTCATGTCGCCGCTTTGCGTCCACGTATTGCTTTGCGGGTCGAAGATACGCGAGGACTTGAGCCCTTCCAGTTCGACCACGCCCACCGGCAGGCCGTCCACGCCGGGCTCGGTGTAATAGTCGGTGCCGCCCACGGCCATCATGCGGCCATCGGCAAGGAATACCACGTCCGCGCAGAACAGGGCGCCATCGTTCTTCGCGGTGTTGTCGGCGGTGGATAGAATGCCGTCGGGCACACCCGGCAGGCCGCGCGCGATGGTTTCGCTGTCGTTGCCCTGCGGGTTGGCGCCGCCGTCGAGCGGGGAGGGTTTTTTCCACGACGGGGTGTCGTCTTCGCCCAGGCTGAGTACCCGCGACTGATCGTTGACGGTGACCTCGCCGAACTCGGCCACGATCGACAGCTCCACGTTCTCGGTGCCTTCCAGGGCATTGAGATAGACGAAGCGGCCGTCGCCGAGATTGGCCACCGTGCCGGCCGCCGGCTTGCAGCTCAGCGTGCCGTCCTCGCGCGTCAGGCAGCGTTCGTCGGTTTCGACCGTTTTGCCGTCGACCACGAGGGTAGGTTCGGCAAAGGGTTCGCTGAAATGACCGCCGATCTGCGGCGGCAGGTTGTTCGCCTCGGCGCCCCGTGGCGCGGCCGCGGGTCTGGCCGTAGACGCAGTGTCCGCGGATGCCGGAGCCGTATCGGCGGAGTCGCTCTGTGCCGGCGTATCCGGCTTGCCGGCATTGAGCAGCTTGCCCAATACGCCGTCGTCGAGGGCGGCCAGCGCCGGGCTGGATGACAAACAGAAAGCCAGGGCGGCCGTCGTCGCCGCGGACAGGGTCGTGCGCATCGGGTTCTCCTCCGACAACTTCGAGGCATTTTTGTCGTTTTGCCCGAGTCGTTTTATTTGTGATCGGTCGGAAGCAACCGTTAGCACGCGCCAATTAATTGGCGCAAACACGAAATTCGCGTCGGAAAGCCGTCTTTTGCGGCAAAAGGATTTGACGACAAGGGGTTAGCAAGCTGTCAAATTTTTGGGAAAAATTACCCAGATATGTATCGAGCGCCCGATCGGCTCGATCCAGCGCAGTCGGGCCGGGTGTTGCGCCCGGCCCGCAGCGGCCCTAGTGGTGGAAGTGGCGAATGCCGGTAAAGACCATGGCAATGCCGGCTTCATCGGCGGCGGCGATCACTTCGTCGTCGCGAATCGAGCCACCGGGCTGGATCACGGCCTTCACGCCGGCTTCGGCGGCGGCGTCCAGGCCGTCGCGGAAAGGGAAGAAGGCATCCGATGCCATGACCGAACCGGCCACTTCCAGCCCGGCGTCGCGGGCCTTGATGCCGGCGATACGGGCTGAATCCACGCGGCTCATCTGGCCCGCGCCCACGCCGATCGTGCGCCCGTCGCGGGCATAGACGATGGCGTTGGATTTCACGTATTTGGCTACCCGCCAGGCAAACAGCAGGTCCTGTAGCTGGGTGCCGTCGGGCTGGGCCTGGGTGACCACATCGAGCTTGTCGCGGTCGAACAGCAGCGTATCGGCATCCTGTACCAACAGCCCGCCCGCGATCTGGCGCATGGCGAGCTTCGGTTCGGCATCGGCCTTGAAGTCGCCGGTGGCGATCACGCGCAGATTCTTCTTCTTGGCGAAGGCCGCCAGTGCGGCGTCGTCGATGCGCGGCGCGAGGATCACTTCTGCGAACTGGTTCGCCAGAATCTGGTTCGCCGTGTCCACGTCCAGGGTCTCGTTGAACGCGATGATGCCGCCGAAGGCCGAGGTGGGGTCGGTGGCAAAGGCGCGCTCGTAGGCGGTCTTCAGGTCGGGACCGACGGCCACACCACAGGGGTTGGCGTGCTTGACGATCACGCAGGCCGGGGCCTGGTCGAAGGCGCGTACGCAGGCCAGGGCCGCGTCGGAATCGGCCAGATTGTTGTAGGACAGCGCCTTGCCCTGGCATACACGGGCATCCACCAGGCTCGCGGCCACCGGGGTGGAGGCGGCGTAGAGGGCCGCCCGCTGGTGCGGGTTCTCGCCGTAGCGCAGATCCTGGCGCTTGGTATAGGTCGCCGCGAAGCGGGCAGGCAGCACGTCTTCGGCTTCGCTGTCGGGCGTGCTCTCGTCGCCCTGCAGATAGTCGGCGATGGCACGGTCGTAGCCGGCGGTATGGTTGAAGCCCTTTGCAGCCAGACGACGGCGGGTGGCGGTACGCGTGCCGCCATGGGCGCTCAGATCATCCAGTACGGCGTCGTAGTCCGCAGCATCCACGACCAGGGTCACGAAGGCGTGGTTCTTGGCCGCGGCACGCAGCATGGCCGGGCCGCCGATATCGATGGTCTCGATGGCCTGATCGCGCGGGCAGTTCGGGTCGGCCACGGTCTGTTCGAAGGGGTAGAGATTGACCACCACCAGGTCGATGGGCGCGATGCCCTGTTCGGCCATCACGTCGTCGTCCTGACCGCGCCGGCCGAGAATGCCGCCATGAATCTTCGGATGTAGTGTTTTAACGCGCCCGTCCATGATCTCCGGCGCGCCGGTGTGGGCGGCTACATCGACCACCTCAACGCCGGCTTCGCGTAGTACGCGGGCCGTGCCGCCGGTGGACAGGATTTCGACGCCGTGTTGTTCGGCCAGCGTCTTGGCAAACGCGGCGACGCCGGTTTTGTCGGAAACGCTGATCAGGGCGCGGCGGATGGGGGCGTGTTCGGTAGAGCTCACGATAGCCTTTGTCCGGAAAACGGAGTGTGGTCGATTGAAATAAAAACACCCGCTGTGCGGGTGGGAAGATGCGTGCCGTGTATCGGCGGTCTAACGGTCGAGCGCGTAGGTGCGCAATTTCTTACGCAGCGTCCCGCGATTGATGCCCAGCATTTCGGCCGCGCGCGACTGGTTGCCCTGGCTGTAATCGAGCACGCGCTCGAGCAGTGGCTTTTCCACCTGCGCGAGCACCATCTGGTAAAGATCGCGCGGCGGCGCGCAACCGTTGAGCGAATCGAAATAGCGATCGAGACTGGCGCCCACATAATGGCTGAGCGGCTGGGCGGCGTCTTGGTCGATCTTCGACATTCGAAACGGGCGCGTGGGCAGGGACAAGGCGCAAAACTATAACGGCATTTCGCCCGCAGAGAAAGACGACTTTCGGCTATTCGTCGTCATGCAAGGCGGCGCTTGCCGTTCAGGCGGACCCAATCGTCCTCGATGGCCGGCTCGGTGAACGTGAATGCGCGGGTATACGCATTTTGTACGTCGTCGATCTGGCGTGTCAGCAGACCCGAGAGCACCAGCGGCGCGCCAGGCGCGGCGTGGGCGGTGAGCGTGGGCGCGAGTGCGATCAGCGGCTTGGCCAGGATATTGGCGAGCACGATATCGAACTCGCGATCGCCGATCGCATCCAGTGCCGGCGTATGGATACGATCGAGCACGCCGTTGCGCTTGGCATTCTCGCGGGTCGCGCGTACTGCCTGATCGTCGATATCCACCGCGGTGACCGATGCCGCGCCCAGGCGCGCGGCGGCGACGGCGAGAATGCCCGAGCCACAACCGTAGTCGAGCACCTGCTTGCCGGCCAGATCGGCCTCGGCCAGCCAGCCCAGACACAGCGCCGTGGTGGGGTGGGTACCAGTGCCAAAGGCAAGCCCGGGATCCAGACGCACGACGACGGCGTCATCGTCGGCCGCCACCGGGGCATTGTGCGGAGCGATCCAGAGCCGCGCGCCGAAACGGATGGGCGGATGCTGGGCCAGCCACGCGCTGGCCCAATCCTCGTTTTCCAGGCGGTCGATACGAATGGTCGCGTCTGCGCCCAGCGCCTCGCGTAGTGCTGCCTCGATCGGCTCCGCACGGGTGCCGTCGGTGAACAAGCCGGTGATACGTGAATCGGCAAAGGCCGGTTGCTCGTTGGGCGTGTTCTCGACGGTGATGTCGTCGCCGGCATCGAGCACGGTAACCGCTTCGGCGTCGAAGCTTTCGAAGACCGCCTCGGCCAGCGATGCTCGGGGCGTCTCGACGGTAATCTGCAGCCAGGCGGGTCCCTCAGCCACGGCTGCTTTCATCCTTGAGTTTCTTTTCCAGCCAGTGGATCGATACCCCGCCCTCGATATGCGACGGGTCGTGGATGATGCGTTTATGCAGGGCGATATTGGTATTGATGCCCTCGACGACCATCTCCGACAGGGCCATGTCCAGACGCGCGGTGGCGGCATGGCGGGTATCGCCGTGGGCGATGAGCTTGCCGATGAGCGAGTCGTAATAGGGCGGAATGCTGTAGCCGGCATAGATATGCGAATCCATGCGAATACCCGGCCCGCCCGGCGCGTGGTAAGCCTGAATCTTGCCGGGCGAGGGCACGAACGTCTCGGCGTGCTCGGCATTGATACGGCATTCGATGGCATGCCCGCGCAGCTGGATGTCTTCCTGCTTGTAGCGCAGTTCGTGGCCCGCGGCGATACGCAGCTGTTCGGCGACCAGATCCACGCCGGTGATCATTTCCGTGACCGGATGCTCGACCTGGATACGCGTGTTCATTTCGATGAAATGGAACTCGCCGTTTTCGTACAGGAATTCGAAGGTGCCCGCGCCGCGATAGCCGATGCGCTTGCAGGCATCCACACACAGCTTGCCGATATGTTCGCGCTCTTCAGCCGTGATGCCGGGCGCCGGCGCTTCTTCGACCACTTTCTGGTGGCGACGCTGCGGCGAACAATCGCGCTCGCCCAGATGAATCGCGTTGCCGTAGTTGTCGGCCAGCACCTGAACCTCGATATGCCGTGGCAGCTCGAGGTATTTCTCCATGTACACGGCCGGGTTGCCGAAAAAGCTGGCCGCTTCGCGGCGCGCCATGTCGATGGCACCGGCCAGAGCCTTGGCCTCGTAGACCACATGCATGCCGCGTCCGCCGCCGCCGCCGGCAGCCTTGATGATGACCGGAAAGCCGATCTTCTGCGCCAGCTTGCGATTGGCGGCGTCGTCGGCGGTCAGCGGTGCGCCGGAACCGGGCACGCAGGGCACGCCCGCGGCTTTCATTTCCTGAATGGCCGAGGTCTTGTCGCCCATCAGGCGGATGGTTTCCGCGCGCGGGCCGATGAAGATAAAGCCGGACTGCTCCACGCTTTCGGCGAAATCCGCGTTCTCGGAGAGAAAGCCGTAGCCCGGATGAATGGCGCTGGCACCGGCGACTTCGGCCGTGCTCATGATGGCGGCCATGTTGAGATAGCTCTTCGAGCTGTCGGCCGGGCCGATACACACGGCTTCCTCGGCCAGCAGCACGTGTTTTTGTTCGCGGTCGGCGGTGGAGTAGGCCGCGACCACGGGGATATCCAGTTCGCGGCAGGCGCGCAGGATACGCAGCGCGATCTCGCCGCGATTGGCGATCAATACTTTGCCTAGCATGCAAAAACCTCTCTGTGACCGGCGCCGCCAGCCCCTCGGGGCGGCGCGGTCGGTCGTTGTCTGGCAGTGCGCACTCACTGTCCCTCTATCGGGTCGATCGGCTCCGAAAACGGAACACGAGCGACAATCATCGGGTCGAGGTTCGGTTTATCTAACGACGAACAGCGGCTGATCGAACTCGACCGGCTGGCCGTTTTCCACCAGCACGGCACTCACTTCGCCCGCGACTTCGGCTTCGATCTGGTTGAGCATCTTCATGGCTTCGATGATGCACAGCGTGTCGGTGGGCCCGATCTTGTCGCCCACTTCCACGAACGGCTTGGCATCCGGCGCCGGCGCGCGATAGAAGGTACCGACCATGGGCGAGCGCACGATATGGCCTTCCGGGGTGTCGTCTTCGTCGTCGTCGCTGCTGTTGCTGGCGTTACTGGTCTCGGCAGGCGCGGGGGCAGGCGCTGGCGCAGCGGCTGTCGGCTGCGGCGGCGCGGCCGGGATGCTGCCGGGCGCCGGATAGCGGCCGATACGGACCGACTCTTCACCTTCGGTGATTTCGAGTTCGGCGATGCCGGAGTCCTCGACCAGCTCGATGAGCTTTTTGAGCTTGCGAATATCCATGGGGTGCTACTTCTCCTCGGTGGTCTCGGCGGTGCGCGTCATCGCGGCGTCCAGGGCCATGACATAGCCGTGCGCGCCAAAACCGGTGATGGTGCCGATCGCGATATCGGCGATATAGGAATGATGGCGAAACGCTTCGCGTTGCGCGGTGTTGGAAAGATGGATTTCGATACAGGCCAGCTGTGTGCCCAACAGGGCATCGCGCAGGGCGATGCTCGTATGCGTGAATGCACCAGGATTGAACAGCACACAGGCGACGTTTTCATCGCGCGCGGCGTGGATGCGATCGATGAGTTCGCCTTCGCTGTTGGACTGGAAACAGGCGAGGCTGTGGCCGTGTTCCTGTGCGCGCGCTTGCAGGCGGCGTTCTATGTCGGGGAGCGTGTCGTGGCCGTAGACGTCCGGCTCGCGGCTGCCGAGCAGATTGAGATTGGGTCCGTTGAGCAGCAGAAAATGAGCCACGCAGCCCGTCCTTGGATGGCGATGCTCGGAGTCTGCCCCAAGGAAATGGACGTTACAACCGAAAAGAAAGTGTTTTCGCGACCGTTCGCTACCGTATTGTCGATAATTCGGCGACGTTCAGGCCAGCCGCGCCGCATCGCGACGGCCGTTCGGCGGCGTTGTACGCATGGGCTCAGTCTTTGGTCGCAGATGCGCTTTTTTCGAGCAATGGCTGCACGATATCGGACAATCGCGCATGATTCAGCGCACCGGCAATACGAGCGACCACCTTGCCGTCGCGGTCGATGATGGCAGTGAACGGCAATACACCCGCCGGCGCGCCCTCGGCGGTATACCGATCCTGAATACGTGCGCCTTCGGTGGCGTCCGCCAGAACCGGGTAGTTGATGTCGTAGCGCTTGGCGAATTCGGCCGCTGCCACGGGTTTATCGACGGCAATGCCAATAATCTGAAGGCCCTGATCGCCGTATTCGCGCTGGGCGTCGATGAGCATGGGCACTTCTTCGCGGCAGGGCTTGCACCAGCTGGCCCAGAAGTTGAGCACGACCACCTGACCGTCGTAGTCGGCGATCGCATGGGGTTTGCCGTCGAGATCGGCCAGGGTGAAATCCGGCCGGTACGGCTGCTCGTTCGCACTGTTCCAATAGACGAATACACCGGCGACTACGACCGCTGCCAGCAGGCCGATACCCACAATCCGCGCCATCACACGATTCATGAGGGTTGTTCCAGGCGTTGCAGGCGCTCAATGAAACCGGCGCTATCGATTGTGCCAATCAGGCGCTGGTCGGCGGCTTCGCTGCCGTCCGGGCGATAGAACAGCACCGTGGGCGGGCCGAATACGTTGAGCTCGCGCATGAGCGCACGGTCGGCGCTGTCGTAGTCGGTGACATCCACCTGCAGGGCCACTACCTCGGACAGGGCCTGGCGTACCGAGGCTTCGGCAAACAGACCGTGTTCCATCTGTACGCACTCCACGCACCAGTCCGCATAGAAATCCACCACCGCGGGGCGGCCGTTCTCGCGTGCGCTGGCCAGTGCGGCCTGGAGCTGGTCGAGATTGGCCACGCGGGTAAAGGGCGAATCCGTGGTGGCGTCCTTCGAGGCGGTATTCGTCGCGGCGCCGATCAGCGGGGCGAGCGGGCGCAGTGCGGTAGCGTTGTGTGCGCCGGCGAGTACGCCAAGCGTGGCCGCCCCGGCATAGACGAACAACAGGAATGCTACGGCGCGCACAATCGCACGCCCGGCCCGTGCGGCCGGCTCGAGCGTGGACAGATAGCTGGCATAGCCGAGTGCCAGCAACGCCCAGCCGGCCAGGCTCACCGGCGCGGGCAGAATGCGCGTAAGCAGCCACAGGGCGACCGCCAGCAGAATCACGCCGGACAGAATCTGCACCTCGCTCATCCAGGCGCCGGCATGGGGCATCAGCCGGGCGCCGAATACGCCGATGAGGATTAGCGGTACACCCATGCCGAGCCCGAGCATGAACAGCGCCGCGCCGCCGAGCACCATGTCGCCACTGCTGGAGATGTAGAGCAGCGCGCCCACCAGCGGCGGCGCCAGACAGGGCCCGGCAATCAATGCCGAAAAGAACCCCATGAGCGCCGCGCCGGCGAGCCCGCCCCGGCGGGCGCCGATGGCGCTGGCGCGCTGGCGAATCGGGGCCGGCATCTGCAGCTGGAACAGGCCGAAGGCGGCCAGTGCCAGCAGTACGAAGATCACCGCAAAGGGAATGAGTACGGCCGGCATCTGCAGGGCCGCCTGCAGGTTCGCCCCGAAATAGCCGGCAATCACGCCGAACACGGTATAGGCTGCGGCCATCGCCAGCACATAGGTCAGCGAAAGCGTGAAAGCCCGTGCCGGCGTGGCCTGGGCGCCGACGATCAGCCCCGACAGAATCGGGATCATCGGCAGGATGCAGGGCGTGAACGCCAGTAACAGCCCGAACACGAAGAACAGACCCAGCGTGGGTAAGGTGCCCGCGCTCGCGAGCCGGCCGGCCAGATCGTCCTGCTGGGTGAGAAAGCCGCTGTCGCCGGTGTCGGCGTTCGCGGCAAAATTCGCATCCGCCGTGGCGGTGGGTGCCTCCGCGATATCCAGTGTTTTCGTCTGCGGCGGGTAACACAGGCCGGCGTCCGCGCAGCCCTGATAGGTCACCTGAATACGCGCGCCCGGCGGCAGCGGCGTATCGCCCAGCACCGCCAGCACCACGCGCACGCTGTCGCGATAGCTTTCTACCGGGCCGAAGAACTCGTCGGTGTGTTTTTCGCCACTCGGAAACTGGGCATCGCCGGATATGGCCGGCTCGGCGTCGACGAGCTTAAAGTCGAAGGCGTGGCGATACAGGTAATAGCCGTCGGCGATTTGCCAGGTTACGGCCACATCGCCGTCGGCGGTGCGCTCGGCGCTGGGCACGAAGGCCTCGTCGACGGGCAGGAAGTCGTTCGCCGCCGCAGCGCTCGCACTGCACAAGGCCAGCAGACAAGCCGCCAGCGCCAGCAGTACGCGTGCCCGAACTGAATGCATGGCGGCGTTCACGACCGCCCGGTTTGCGCTTCGAGCCAGTCGAGATAGGCCGTGGCGCCTTCGATGATCGGCACCGCCACCATTTCCGGCACATCGTCGGGGTGCAGGGCGGCCACGCGGGCCTGGATATCGTCAATCCGCTCGGCCCGGGTCTTGATGAGCAGCAGCAGTTCGTTGTCGATCTCGATTTTGCCCTGCCAGCGATAGACCGATTCCAAACCGGGCACGATATTCACGCAGGCCGCCTCGTGGTGTTCGACCAGGGCGCTGGCGATCGTGCGGGCGGTTTCGATATCGGGGCAGGTCACATAGACCATGCGGGCTTCGGCGGATTTTTGCGTATCGTTCATGGCGCGCATTCTAGAAGTTTGCGATGCAATGCGCGATAACACGCCGGTCTTGTCCTGCGCGAAGCCGGCCCCAGAATAAAAACCTAAGTGAAAGTTATTTAGTGGCGGCGAAAAGGCACTGTTATAGTCGCGCCACAACAACGATGGAGTATGCGACATGAGTTTGCGACTGGGCGATACCGCACCCGATTTCAATGCCGACACCACGGAAGGCGAAATCAACTTCCACGAATGGCTGGGCGACCAGTGGGGCGTGTTGATGTCCCATCCCGCCGACTTCACGCCGGTGTGCACCACCGAAATCGGTGCGACTTCCAAGCTCAAGGACGAATTCGCCAAGCGTAACGCCAAGGCGATCGTCGTCTCGGTGGACTCGGTCGAGGATCACAAGGCCTGGTCCAAGGACATCGAGGAAACCCAGGGCTGCGGCGTGAACTTCCCGCTCATCGGCGACACCGACCGCAAGGTCTCCGAGCTCTACGACATGATTCACCCGGGCGAGGGTGACACCTCCACGGTGCGTAGCGTGTTCGTGATCGACCCGAACAAGAAGATCCGCATGACGCTCACCTACCCGAAGAGCGCCGGGCGTAACTTTGACGAAATCCTGCGTGTGATCGATTCGCTGCAGCTGACCGACAACTACAAGGTCACCACGCCGGCGAACTGGAAAGACGGCGACGACGTGATCGTCTCGCCCGCGCTGTCCAACGAGGAAGCCGAAAAGCACTTCCCGAATGGCTGGAACGAGCTCAAGCCGTACCTGCGCATGACCAAGCAGCCGAACAAGTAAACGGCGTCTCGCCAGGCCGAGTCGCTTGGTCAGATAAAAGGCGCGGTCTTTCGAGGCCGCGCCTTTTTTGTGTGTACTGCAGTTAGCGCGGCATACTACGGCGCGCGATAACGGGCGCCGCCGAGAGCGCCCGACCGTCACACGCTCCACTTATTCAGATCCACAACGAGAACACATCATGGCCGAGGACACGCCGAAACAGCGCCGCAGTCACGTCGTCACCCAGGGCACTTCGCGTGCGCCCAACCGCGCCATGCTGCGCGCCATGGGCTATACCGACGAGGACTTCAACAAGCCCATCGTCGGCATCGCCAACGGCTACTCGACCATCACGCCCTGCAACATGGGCCTGAACGATCTGGCCAAGCGGGCCGAAGCCGCCCTGGAAGGCGGCGGCGCCAAGTCGCAGATGTTCGGCACCGTGACCGTCTCCGACGGCATCTCCATGGGCACGCCGGGCATGAAGTATTCGCTGGTCTCCCGCGAAGTGATTGCCGATGTCATCGAAACCGCCGTGCAGGGCGAATCCATGGACGGCGTCATGGCCCTCGGCGGCTGCGACAAGAACATGCCGGGTGCGATGATCGGCATCGCCCGCATGAACGTGCCGGCCATCTTCGTTTATGGCGGCACCATCAAGCCCGGCCATGCCTTTGGCGAAGACCTCACCGTGGTCTCCGTGTTCGAAGCCGTGGGCCAGCGCGTCGCCGGCAAGATCGACGACGAACGCGTCAAGACGGTCGAATGCAACGCCTGCCCGGGCGCGGGTTCCTGTGGCGGCATGTTCACCGCCAACACCATGTCCAGCGCGTTCGAGGCCATGGGCATGAGCCTGCCGTATTCCTCCACCATGGCCGCGGAAGACGCCGAAAAGGCGGACAGCGCCGCGCGTTCGGCGGAAGTGCTCATCCAGGCCATCGAGAAGGACATCAAGCCGCGTGACCTGCTCACGTTCGAGGCCTTCGAAAACGCCATCACCCTGATCATGGCCGTGGGCGGCTCCACCAACGCCGTGCTGCATCTGCTGGCGATTGCCCAGGCCGCCGACGTGAACCTCACCATCGACGACTTCGAGCGCATCCGCGCCAAGGTGCCGGTGTTCTGCGACCTCAAGCCCTCCGGGCGTTTCGTGGTCACCCAGCTACACGCCGCTGGCGGCATCCCGCAGGTGCTCAAGATGCTGCTCAACGCCGGCCTGCTGCACGGCGACTGCTTGACCATCACCGGCGAAACCCTGGCCGAAACCCTGGCCAACGTGCCGGACGAACCGCCGAAGAGCCAGAAAGTCATTCTGCCGATGGAAGAGGCCCTGTATAAGTCGGGCCATCTGGCGATTCTGAAAGGTAATCTGGCCGAAGAGGGCGGTGTCGCCAAGATCACCGGCCTCAAGAACCCGGCTATCACCGGCCCCGCCCGCGTGTTCGACTCCGAAGAAGAAGCCATGCAGGCGATCGTGGACGAAAAGATCGTCTCCGGCGATGTCGTCGTCATCCGCTACGAAGGCCCCAAAGGCGGTCCCGGCATGCGCGAAATGCTCTCGCCGACCTCCGCGATTGTGGGTCGCGGCCTGGGCGAAGAAGTCGGCCTGATCACGGACGGTCGATTCTCCGGCGGCACCTACGGCATGGTCGTCGGCCACGTCGCCCCGGAAGCCGCCGTCGGCGGCAACATCGCCCTGGTCCAGGAAGGCGACACCATCACCATCGACGCTCACGAACGCAAACTGCACCTGCACGTCAGCGACGAAGAACTCGCCGACCGCCGCAACGCCTGGCAGCCGAAGCCGCCGAATGCGACTCGGGGCGTGTTGGCCAAGTATGCGAGGTTGGTCGGGACGGCTTCTAAGGGGGCGGTCACTGATCAGGGTAACGACTGATCATATAGCTGCTGCTAGGGCTCGCGAGAAACCCGCTGAACGGCGGGTTTTTTATGCGTGCTCTTCGTGCCATATTACTAGCGGAGGACGCAGTACGTTTTGACCGCTACGAAGACGATAATGCGGAGGTCAGTAGCTTGGTAGGCAATTTGTGTCGACCTAATACGCGCGATAAGACCTGACGTATTGATTTATAAATAAAACGAGGCGGCGTTATGTCGACCATCTGCCGCGTGATATACCTACAAATGTCGTCGAATTGGCGTTAGGCGTTACGAGGAGAGCCGATGGGATTTGTGATCTTCACATTTGTAATCCTGATTGGGGTATTGATGATTTGTTACAACCGTGATGCGCATAAACTGTTCAGTTACATGGCGGAACATCATCGGCAAATATGGGTGCGTTTGGGCTCACCGTCGGCAGCGCCAGGCGAATACGCGGGAACCTGGTCGCCTTCGTGGAATTTCATATTTAGACGCGAATATAGACGCCTCAATGATCCGATCATCAGTCAGTACGGTAAGCGTCTGGTCATCCAAGCGCGGCTTATCGCGTTTTGTTTTTGCGCTGCGTTAGCGGCGCTAATCGCTGCAAATTTTTTTGGCGCAACAGGCTAGGTCGTAATGCCTAACAATCCGCTTCAGTTGACCCATGCTCCGCTGCGCTGCGCACGGCCAACTGAGCGTCGGCGTTAGAGCTAGTAAAAGCAGCAACTGCCGTATTTCTATTGGAGTAAATATAATGTCAGACCAAATTCAACCTGGTGATATCGTCACTCTGAAAAGTGGTGGTCCCGAAATGACTGTGAGTTGGGTCGAAGAAGGCGACGCACTCTGCCAGTGGTTCGACTCAAAAAATATGCCGCAAAGCCAAGTGTACGCTCTTGTCGTTCTAGAGAAATCATAGGCCAAACAGGGATCTAGATGTATTTTAGCTCTAACAGATCGCTGCAGCTGACCGCCCAAAGCGCTGGCGCGCTTTGGGTTCCCTCCGCAGCCTTCGGCCGCTCCGGCGGCAACTGAGCTAAGGCGTTAGGCAAAAGGAGATTGAATGCTTCGATTTTACGGCGAACAGCCTCCGGCCCTTCTTGCAAATTTGAGCGCCGGCGGTATATGCCCGCATTGCAAAGAGGGAACTCGTTTTTCGCAAGCCTCGACGCCGTTCCCTCGTCTACTCAGGCATGATCAAGTAAAAGAATTGGTAGTCAGCTATTTCTGCGAACTATGTCTTCGCGCAATCCCAGTGCATTGGAACATCACGGGGTGGAATGGCGATCACCCCAACGTTTCTAACCCAAAGGCTGTTCTGCCCTCTAAGGAGCTTTTCAATTTCGAGCACGTGCCAAATCGTGTGCAGGGCGAGATCGAGGAAGCCTTAGACTGTCTTTCGGTAAACGCATTTAATGGCTTCGCCGCATTATGCCGTCGTGTCGTGCAGGCAATCTGTGCCGAGCTCGGAGCAGAGGGCTCGAATAAAGTCGAGAAGCAAATCAAACAAATGTTCGAGATAACCGAGTTGGACGACCAATGGGAGGATTTGGCAAAGCAAATTATGCTTGCAGGCCATGACGGCGCGCATCCGCATCTACCTGAGGTAAACAGCAATCGGGCGCAAGTCTTACTGTCTCTCCTTAGAGATCTTTGTTACGAACTTTTCACGCGCCCAGGTAATATCAGAGCATCGGCCGCTTTGAGAGCAGAGGCGATAGAAGATAAGAAGTAGGCCTAACGGTGCGCTGCAGTTGACCGCCCAAAGCGCTGCCGCGCTTCGGCCGACAACTGAGCTTCGGCGTTATGCACCAAGGAGGGTGAGTAGCATTGAAATATAATCGCGAAGACGAGCTACGTAGCAGATTGAATAAATTCCTAGTGAGTAGCTTCGACTTGCCGGAAAGCGATTACTATTCAGCCATGAGCACGCAGAACTTCGTGAGCCTAAAATCGGCGTTATCAGATATAAACAACATTCTGACATTAAAGATTACGTTAGGTTTTTGTCGTTGGCTCGCAAATCATTATTCCCTAGATAAATCTCACGCAGAACAATTGGAAAGTATGGCATTGGCAGCTAAACCGAACGCGAACGGATATGACGTTTGGCTTGGCTACCCAGTCGCTTTTGTAGGTGAGGTCAAATGCAATATACCTATCAATGGCAGCTCAGTTTATGGCTCTGCTCAGAGAGCAGGAATAGAGAAAGATATTTCTGGCCTTATAAACGGAAAGCGTAAAGCGCCGATGACCACCGAGTCGGTGTCAAAATATATCGCGTTCTTAGACGTCCCCGAAGTCCGGGCCGCCAATGAGCATCTGGTAAAGGTCAGTCGAGTATGTCGCGAGTATTTGCTGTTTGCGGGCAATGAAGCTGACCTTAAGCGAACGGATGTGGTTCACGGTATCTATATATCAATTGATGCATAACGAATCGCTGCAGCCGACCGCCCAAAACGCTGGCGCGTTTCGGGTTCCCTCCGCGGCCTGCGGCCGCTCCGGCGGCAACTGAGCTTAGGCGTTATGAGATTTAATCGTTTCGCTCTGTGATCGGGGGAATGGTGAAATTAAGATCGTTTTGCTGGAAATGCGAATCCGAGACGTTCCATACGCGCTTGGCAGTCGCGTATTATCCAAGATCGGTCGAGATGTTTGTGAAGGGCTCAAATGGACGTGTTCAACAACGTGCTTGGGCTGTCCGAGCGGCGTCTTATCAATTCATCAAATGTCTTGGCTGTGAAGCGCCTTCATTATTGGTCGACGAGTACTGGACTGAGACCGCAAATAAAGGCGAAGAAGCGCAGGTTGCGGAGGCTAGGAAGATTCAGCGAGAAATAGATGAATTCGGCTTTGCAAAATCCGCCGAGCTTGCTGAAAGAACAATCTACCCGAAACATTCCCGGGCAGCTTTTGCCGAATGGACTCACGATCTCAGTGAACCACTGATGCTGCATTTCTGGGAAACGTATCAAGCCATAGAGCAAAATATGACGTGGCTGGCTATGATTGGTTTGCGTGCGATCGTCGATGAATTTTGTAATTCACATATTGGTGATATCGGCGGAATGCAAAAAAAGTTAAAAGCTCTCGCTGAACAGAATTTCATCAATAAAAGTCAGTTCGAGGCTCTAGATGCAGTAGCTGGCGCGGGTAATGCGTCAGCTCATAGGGGATTTAGACCACAACTCGTCGATGTAAAGGAATGCATGAAAGTCGTCGAGCATCTGGTATCGCAGGATTTTTTCAGCGATTCATTATCCCAAATACGCGAAACCACGCCTAGGCGGGGAAGCTCATAACAAATCGCTGCAGTTGACCGCCCAAAACGCTGGCGCGTTTTGGGTTCCCTACGCAGGCTGCACCTGCTCCGGCGTCAACTGAGCTTTGGCGTTATGCCCAAAGGAGAAAAAATGGTTACTTGCTACCTGCGATATGAGATCGATCCATTCAAGGTCGAGGAATTCGAGCATTACGCAAAGCTCTGGATTCCGCTCGTAGAAAAGTTTGGCGGCGAGCATCATGGGTATTTCTTGCCGCATGAAGGTGCAAGCAATATAGCTGTTGCGTTGTTTTCATTTCCCAGTCTTGCGGAGTATGAAACTTACAGAACTGAAGCCGCAAAAGATCCAGCATGCCAAGCCGCAATGAAGCATTACAGGGATACGAAATGCTACTTGAGTTACGAGCGTTCGTTTATGAAGCCGGTTTTCGGCTAAGTGCATAACAGAACGCTGCAGTTGACCGCCCAAAGCGCTGCCGCGCTTCGGGTTCCCTCCGCGGCCTTTAGCCGCTCCGGCGGCAACTGAGCTTAGGCGTTAGAGGAAATGGCTATGGAAATGATTGCAGTGAGTTCATCGGCGATTCGAGCCGTGGGGTATGACCCGACAACTCAGCGAATGAATATTCGGTTCCAGCAAGGTCATACGTACTCTTTCTGTCGAGTTCCAGCGAGCGTCTTCGAGGGCTTATTAGCTGCAAGCTCGAAAGGTAGCTACTACGATCGGCATATCCGAGACAGATACCAGTGTTAGGAAGACCCCGAAATCCGTTGGAAAACTACTTAAGTTTCGGTTGTGTCCTCTAACAGGTCGCTGCAGTTGACCGCCCAAAGCGCTGGCGCGCTTCGGTCGGCAACTGAGCTTGGGCGTTAGATTTTATGTCGACTAAAAAGAAAATCTCTTACCCCACGTATAATATCAGCAGCTTAAGTGGCTTTGTCGCTCTCATGGAAGAGCTTAAAGATACAGCCCTCGATTCTGGGAATAATTCGGATTTTATCTTTCGAGGCCAAACCGAAGATAAGCCTCTGAAGCCACGCATTGCGCGACTATCGCCGAAGGGCGAGCTAGACAACATTGAAGATCTTATAAACTCAGAATTTGAACGCTTAAGCCTGCCGTTCGTCGAATATCAATTAAACAGCGAGTGGGACAGGCTTGCCTTAGCTCAGCATCACGGTTTACCGACACGCCTTCTCGATTGGTCATATAGCGCTTTAGTTGCTCTGTGGTTTACCGTAAACAAGCCGCCCAAAGAGATAGATGGATGCGTGTCCGATGGTGTTGTTTGGGTTTTTAAGACAAAGCCGGACGACTTCATCACATTTCCCACGAAGGAAAGTCCGTTCTCACAGGGCAGGACAAGAATATTTCGTCCACGCTCGGTCACCCGACGGATCCTTGCTCAGACAGGTGTTTTCACTTGTCATAAAAGAACAAAAGAAGGTAAATACGTCACGCTAGAAAAGAACCGCAGCTACAAAGGCAGGCTCGTTAAAATATTCATTTCTGGCAGTCAATTTAAAAGTATACGCGGCCATCTTCTGGCTAATGGAGTCAGTCGTCTCGCACTATTTCCAGATCTTGATGGATTAGCGAGGCACCTAGGGGGCTGCTGAAAAACCCCGCCAATTTGCCTGATAATTCGAGCCGAGCGAATTCCTGCAGGAG
>NZ_APNF01000016.1:0-61844 GCF_040361235.1 Salinisphaera sp. S4-8
CGGACAGCCGGTTGATCAGCGCCCGTAGCATCGCGACCTCTGGCGGTGGCGGCGTCCACGCCGGTAGTTTGGCCTGGTCGCCGAACAAACACAGTGCACGGGCATCGGCGCGATCGGTTTTGTTGAGTAGCCCCATCGCCTTGGCGAAATCGCGTACCCGTTTGGGGTTGGCGACACAGGGCGTACAGCCGAGCTCATACAGCCAGTGCGCGGGTTTTTCGTGATACGGGCCGGGGGCGTCCGTGACCACCCGCAACTGATCGGGCGTCGCGTCCAGCTTGTCACATAGCCGCTCGATCCGTGCGTGCACGTCGGCCTGGCTGTGAGCGACTTTGCGGTCGTACCACTTGTCCGTGCCGGGGCGTTTGACCGCCGCATCCAGGCGGGTTTTGGAGACATCCAGACCGATAACGATCATAGGGACTCCTGCGTTGTATCAAGGCGCGACCTGTTCGATGCGTTTCGACTTGCCTTGTTCATTCAGACTCTCGGCCACGGCGGGCCGGGTCTTGGCATACCGTCCAGTCTCGACAGCGCGAAGCGCGCCGGGCAAGACTGATCTACAGAACAGGCTTTGTGCCTTAGGTTGGATACAGTCTGCTTGCCCGGCACATAACGCCTGGTCGCGTATCAGGCGCTGGCTATCAACATACAAGGTTGGATTAGCGAAGCGTAATCCAACATGGAAACACGGCACTAAAACCGTGTCGCCCCCGCGGCTGCGGCCAGCCTCGAGGCGGTTTCCTGTTGGCTTACGACCTGCGGCCTAAGCCAACCTACGCGGCTCCGGCCTGGCCCCGAGGCCGGTAGCAGGCGTAGGTTGGATTCGCGAAGCGTAATCCAACATGGAACACGGCAGGCAAGCCGGGTCACGCCACAATCAATACCGAATGGGCGCCAGCGCCGCTCGGTTGAGCGCGTCGATACGGTCGTGGCCCGTCAGCGCCAGGGTGAGGTCGATATCGGCCAGCAGGCGGCGTAACACCTCGGCCACCCCCTGTTCACCGGCACAGGCCAGTCCCCACGCGAAGGGACGCCCGACGAGCACCGCATCCGCGCCAAGCGCGACGGCCTTGAGCACGTCCGCGCCGCGCCGAATACCGCTATCGAAAAGCACGCTCATATGATCGCCCACGGCATCGACCACGCCGACCAGCGCGTCGATGGCGGCGATACTGCCGTCGACCTGACGCCCGCCGTGGTTGGACACGATCACGCCGTCCATGCCGGCCCGGCGTGCGGCCAGCGCATCTTCCGGGTGCAGCACGCCCTTGAGGATCAGGGGCAGATTGGTCGCCGCGCGCAGCTTGGCCAGATCCGGCCAGCTGCGTTCCGGCGAGGCATAGACCTGCGACCAGTGCTTGACGGTAGCCACCACATCGTCTTCCGGCGCCTTGTCGAGCCCGGCACAGAACACCGGGTCGCTGGTGTAGTTGGCCAGTCCCTTGCCCTGTAGAAACGGCAGATACGCGCCTTCGAGATCGCGCTCGCGCCAGGCCAGCATCTTGGTATCCAGCGTAATCACGATCGCCTCGTAACCGGCCTTCTCGGCACGCTGTACGAGACTGGTCGCCAGATCGTCGTCATTGGGCCAGTACAGCTGATACCAGCCAGTGGTATCGCCGAGTTCGCTTTTGACCTGCTCCATCGGATAGGAGGAAACCGTCGACAGAATCATCGGCACGCCGACATCCGCCGCGGCGCGCGCGACCGCAAGCTCGGCATCCGGGTGCAGGATTTCCTGGACGCCGAGCGGCGCGAGCATCAAGGGCGTGGCGTGTGTCTTGCCGAGCACGGTCGTGCTCAGATCACGTTCGCTGACGTCGGTGAGCATGCGCGGCAACAAGGGGTAGCGATCGAAACTGCTGCGGTTCGCCGCCATCGAGGCCTCGCCCGCGCCGCCGGCCACATACCAGTACGCGGCGGGGTCGAGCACCTCGCGGGCGCGGGCCTGAAGGTCTTCATAGCGCAACGGCAACGAGGGCAGCTCGCCCTTGAGTCCGGCGCTGTAGATACCGAACTGATGGTTACCGTAAGGGGTGTTGCTGCGTTCCACCGGCGTACTCCTCGATCATCGTTTTATTTCGTATGCACCGGCGTTCCATACGAAAACAGCCGGCACAGGGCCGGCTGAATCAGAACAGCATTTCGTTTTTCACGCAAGCGTCTGTGCGCCTGCGCTTACCGGTCACTCCAGACCGTAGCGCTTGCCGTCCTTGGCTTTTTCTTCCTTGTTCCAGGGGCGATCGTTGGAAGAATCGCTGTTCATGACGCTATCGCGATTGGGCGCGTCCTTGGCCTTGACATCTGCGCTGGCCGTGCCCTTGGCCGCGGCATCGGGCTTGTCGGCCACGCCGGCCTTGCTGCTGTCCGCCGGCTTTTTATCGCGGGCCTTGCCCACGGCTGTGCCCGATTCGGCGGCCTTCGCAGGCTCAGACGATTGGCTATCGGTCGCGGTTTTTTGCGAAGCGGCGGCCGGCTTGGGCTGGGCCTTGGCGTCGGACGCTTTCCCGGCACTGCCCTGCTTGGACTGCGCTGCCTGCGTCTTCGCCGACGGCTTGTCGGCTGCGCTGTCGCGGGTGATCGCTTCCGGCGCGGGCGGCGGTGTCACGAGCTTCTCGGGATGCATTTCGGCGAGTTTCTCGGCGCCTTCGGCCATGTGTTGGTACATGTCCCGGTAGTCGTCGACCATGCGCGACATGATCGCCGAGGTCTGCTCGAAATGCTCGCGTACGTCGTTCTTGTAGCTGTCGTGTTTTTCGGTCGCCTCGCGCATGGCGACCGATTTCTTGCCGCCGAAACGGCTGCCCAGGAAATAACCCACGACGAGCGCGACCACGGCGCACACCACGACGATAAGGATAAGGGCGATAGGGCTGAGGTTAGCCATGAAACGGTTTCTCCCGGTACATAAGGATTAATCGTAGTTGCGTCCATACTGTGTCGTCGCGCCGCCCACGGCAAGTCGTGACCATGCAACCTTGGTCGAGGTGCAGCGACAAAACGGCCACGCGGCTCGCGCGTGACCGTTCGCATCAAGCCCGACGCGCGTCGCACGGGCCGGTGCGGGCTGATCTAAAAGCGCAACGAACGGCTTCGCCGCGCGGCGTATCAGCCCAGCAGGCGGCGGTATTCCTTGAGCATGCAGCGGTCCATGACCACTTCGATGCCGGCATTCACAGCTTTCTGCGCGGCCTCGTGGTGAACCACGCCTTCCTGGAGCCAGAGCGTGCGTACACCGCGTTCGATACAGGCGTCCACGATCTGGGGCACATGCTCGGGCGCGCGGAATACATCCACGACGTCGACCATGCCGGTGACATGGCGGATATCCGGAAAGGCATTCTCGCCGAGCACCTGGGTTTCGTTCGGGTTCACCGGCACGATATCGAAGCCTTCGGCCTGCAACGCCTGGGCCACGCCGAAGGAGGCGCGATCAGGGTTGGAGGACAGCCCGACCACCGCCACGCGGCGGGTCTGGGCCAGGATTTCTCGGATACGACTATCTTCTGTAATTATCGACATGAGACTCGGCTAGGAAGCGGAATTGAAGTTTTCGGTCACGCGGTCGCTCGCGGCGGCCAGTGTATCGATGATTGCGGACTTGAGCGCCTGATTGGTCCAGACCAGTTCCGGCTGGCCCTGCAGGGCCGCATAATCAGCCAGCGTGCTGTCCTCGACGTTTCGATAGACGTACAACAGCATCAACGGTACACGCTGCTCGAGCTTGTTGCCGATGTTCGCACGCGTTTCGGCCACCATCTGTTCGACACGGCTGTTGTCCACCCGATATTCCTCGGCCGAGGCGACATTCCGCGCGCGGATCATGGCTTCGAGCAGGGTGACGTTGAAGTCGGTCTGCAACTCGACGATCTGCATGTGCTTGGCCAGCAGATCGATCTGGCGCAGGCGCTGCTTGCGCTCGTCGGTGGCCGGCTGGTCGACGAATGCCTTGAAGTTCTCGGCGAAGTTCGGATCCCCGGTGGCCGACTCCAGGCTGATCATGCGCGTGGCAAGCGGTGTATGCAGGGCGTCCGCGGCCATGGTCAGCGCGCGCTGCTGATCGTCCTTCGCGGCGGCGTCGCGCAGGCGGTCGAGCACGTCCTGCTGCAGCGTGGCCGGATCGTAGGCCTCGTAGACGGCATCGCGCAGCGTGCTGCGGGTGGCTGCATCGACATCGTCGGGCAGATTCTGATTGAGCGACTGGGTCACCGCCGGTGCGGCCTGCGCGAGCAGGTCCGGCACATCATAGGCAGCCAGCACGCGGTCGGCCGCGCTTTCCTGGGCGGCCTTGTCGGCCGGGCCGGTGGCGCAACCAGTCAATACGGCCGCAGCCATCATCGCGACAATAAGATAGGATTTCGCTTGCAGTTTCACGTTTCACCTGTGCATTGAGCAATCCGCATATCGTACGACAAAGCCCGGACGTCGTGCCGCAAACAGATGGCGTACTCAGCGTCGAGGCGCTGGGTTTCGACACGCTGGCCGCCTTTTTCGCCGGCCTGGGACTCACGCTTGCGCGCGTTGCTCCCGGTCAGGCGATCCCCGGCAGCTTCTGGGGCGACGAGGAAGCCGGCCTGATCGGCGACACGATCTACGTGCGCGCCGATACGCCCGTGCATTCGGCCATGCACGAGGCAGGCCACTATGTGTGCATGGATCAGACCCGGCGCGCGGGCCTGCACACCAACGCCGGCGGCACCTACGACGAGGAAAACGCCGTGTGCTACTGGCAGATTCTGGCCAGCGAGCACCTCGACGGCATGGACCGCACGCGTATGTGCGCCGACATGGACCGCTGGGGCTATACCTTTCGCCTGGGCAGCGCCGCGGCCTGGTTTGCCGACGACGCCGAAGACGCACACGCCTGGCTTGTGGCCGCAGGCCTCATCGATGCCGAAAGCGGCGCGCTCGTGATCGGCGTACGCCACTGAGCGCGCCGAAGGCGATTACTTCGACTTGGCCTGATCGGCGACCGCTTTCGCCGCGGCCTCGGCCGCCTCGGCATCGCCCAGATAACGCGACTCGATGACGTTGAGCTCGTCGTCGAGCGTGTAGAGCTGCGGAATACCCGTGGGAATATTCACACCGGTGATTACGTCGTCGGCGATACCGTCGAGATATTTCACCAGCGCACGCAGGCTGTTGCCATGGGCGGTGACCAGCACCGTTTCGCCGGCTTTCAGGCGCGGCGCGATCGCATCGTGCCAATACGGCAATACGCGATCGAGGGTGAGCGCGAGCGATTCGGTACCCGGCAAGACACGAGCATCCAGATGCCGGTAGCGCGGGTCGTTGCGCGGATGGCCCGGATCGTCGGCTGCCATTTCCGGCGGCGGAATATCGTAGCTGCGCCGCCAGATATGCACCTGTTCCTCGCCATGCTTGGCCGCGGTTTCGGCCTTGTCGAGCCCTTGCAGGCCGCCGTAATGGCGCTCGTTAAGACGCCAGTGGCGAACGACATCGACCCACGGCTGTTCGAGTTCTTCCAGCGCCAGCCACATGGTCTTGATCGCGCGCTGGAGCACGGAGGTGAACACGATATCGAAGCGCAGGCCTTCCTCGGCCAGCAGCCGGCCAGCCGCGCGCGCTTCGGCCCGCCCCTGCTCGGTCAGGTCGACATCGACCCAGCCGGTAAAACGGTTTTCGAGATTCCACTGGCTCTGGCCGTGGCGTAGCAATACGAGCTTGCCGGGCATCGTGTCTCCTTGGGTTTCGATGAACACACCGGCATCACGCCGGCGCACGCTCAGCTATCCGGCTCGGCCCAGCTGATGCGCAGGTCGTGTTGTACCCCGAATTCACGCGCGGCGTCGACATCCTTGCCCATATAGATATCGATCTTGTTGCTCCAGCGGCGGTTCATCTTGTCGCGCACGACATACACACCGGGCATGCCTTCGATCTTCACGCGTGCCCCATGGGTCAGGCCCTGCTTGATGAGATCCCGCGATACGGCAATCGCGCGCATGCCCGGACGCAGTTCGTCGCCCCAGGCAGCAATCGAGGGTTTATTGGCGGTCGTCTGCCAGGCCACCGAATTGTATGCCGTGGCCGAAACGCTGAGTTCCTTCCATTCCACCGAATCTGCAGTGGCGGAAGAAATCGACGCGCACAGCAGTACGAGCACGCATATCGTTGTTGTGACAAAACGACGCATGGGAACGTAAGCGACTAAATTAAGCCGCGCAGGATACACGCCGAAGCTTAACGTGAGCTGTCTGAGGCGACTTTTTTAACGAACGATGCGACGTCGTCGAGCTCACTGCCGGTCATGCGCAATGGCGCTGCAAGCGGTGCGATCAGGCCAATATGACTGGTTTTGGCATAGATGTGCAATTCGGCCGCCCCGCCCGCAGCATTGACCCGGGCCGCCAGATTTCGGCTATTGGCGGGCTCGACCGTGGTATCGGCCGCGCCATGCATGAGCAGCATCGGCGGCTCGCCGCCATCGACGAAGTTGATCGGCTGGCTCTGCGGCCAGGCGTCACGCGGAGCAAAAATCTGCTGGAGCGCCGGGTCGCGAATGGGCAGAAAATCGTAGGGCCCGGCCATGCCGACAAAGCCCGCCAGATCCGCACGCGCCATGCCGGCGGCCTGCAGATAGCGCCCATCGGTGGCCAGCATGGCCGCGATATGCGCACCCGCCGAATGCCCGGACACGAACAGATGCGCTGCCTCGCCGCCGTAGTCACGCGCATGTTCATGCGCCCAGGCCACGGCCTTGGCCCCGTCTTCGACGAAGCCCGGAAACGTCGTCGGCGGATACAGCCGATAGTCGGGCAGCACGGCAATGAAGCCGCGCGAGGCCAGCGCCTGGCCAACGAAACGGTAGCCGTCCTTGTCGCCGCTCTGCCAGCTGCCGCCATAGAAGAACACCACCACCGGCGCGCCGGCCGCGAGGTCTTCGGGCACATAGACATCGAGTGTCTGGCGATCGAGATCACCATAGGCAATATCCGCATGGCGCTCGTAGCCCCAGCGGGGCGTCAGGGCGTTGGCCCAGAACTGTCCGGAGCATGCGGCGAGTAACGAAGACACGACCAAGCCGCTCAAGCCGAGAAGAAATCTATGCACAGTGAGGCCTCTTCATAACGTAGCGAGCGACGTAGGTTGGCTGGCGCCGGAGCGCAGAAACCGCAATGTATAAGCGCATACATGAGGATTTCGAGCACCACCGACAGCCAAGATACCGAGCGCAGTAGTTATGTAGAGGCCTCACGTCATGGTGACGAACTCTTCCGCACTCGTCGGATGAATCGCCACGGTATCGTCGAAGTCCTTCTTGGTCGCGCCCATCTTCACCGCCACCGCAAAGCCCTGCAGCATTTCATCGGCGCCGTCGCCGATCACATGCGCGCCGACGATTTTTTCGTCATCGCCCACGCATACGAGCTTCATGTCGCTCGGTATCTTGTGTTCGAGCACGCCGTGATAGAGCGCGACATAGTGGCTGGTATAGATCTTCACCGCCTCGTCGCCGTACTCGGCGCGGGCATCGGCCTCGGACAGACCCACGCTGCCGATGGGCGGATGGGTGAACACCACGGTCGGAATGTTGTGGTAATCGAGCTTGCGATCCGGCTGGCCGCCGAACAGCCGATCCGACAGCCGTCGGCCCGCGGCGATGGCGACCGGCGTGAGTTCGATCGCGCCGGTGACATCCCCTAACGCATGCACACCGTCGATCGAGGTGTCCTGCCATTCGTCGACGATGATCGTGCCGTCGGCAGCCAACGCCACGCCCGCGTTTTCCAGGTCGAGATTATCGGTATTGGGCAGCCGTCCGATCGCCCAGATGAGCTTGTCGACGGTCACCGAATCGCCATCCTCGAAATCGACCTTGATCTGCGGGCCCGCCTCGCTGAGTTCGGCGGTCCTGCGCTTCATCTGCACATCGATACCCGCCTCTTTCATGCGCTCGATGAGCGTTTCGCCGAGCATCGCATCGAAATCCTTGAGCACGTGGTCCTTGCGCAGCAGCAGCTTGACGTCGCTGCCAAGCGCATTGAGCACGCCCGCCAGTTCGACGGCGATATAGCCACTGCCCACGATGGCCACGCTCGCCGGGCGTTCGCGCCAGGTAAAGAAACCATCGGAATCGGTGCCCAGAGCCGCGCCCGGAATATCCGGCCAGTGCGGCTTGCCGCCGGTGGCGATCACGACATGGTCGGCGTTGAGCTCGCGCTTGCCGACCGCGATGCGGCGCTCACCGACAAAGCGGGCATCGCCAGCGATGAATTCGACGTCGTCCTTGTCGAGATTGCGCGCATAGATGCCGTTGAGGCGCTTGATATACGTCTCGCGGTTATCCACCAGCTTGGCCCAGTCGTGCTCGGGCACGCCGGTAGCGAAGCCATAGTGCGCCGCGTCACCCGCGTGCTGGGCGAATTCCGCGGCATGCCACATCACCTTCTTGGGCACACAGCCGACATTCACGCAGGTGCCGCCCAGCCGACCGCGCTCGATCAACGCGACTTTCTTGCCGTAGCTGGCCGCGCGGCGCGCGGTGGCCATACCACCACTGCCACCACCGATGACGACCAGGTCGAAATGTTCGCTCATAACTGCTCGCAGACCATATGATGAAGCCCATTGTATTCACCCCGTCCATCGGCGTCGTCGTTCGCTCTTGATCGGGCGCGGGGCAGCCGCACATTCAAGGCTATTCACGACGCCCGCGCGTCGTCTTCGCTTTGTATACGAGATCATCATGACCGATACCCAGAACAACCCACTCGTGACCATGCTCGATGGCGGCCAGCTGCCGGATTTCGATGCCATCAAGCCCGAGCATGCCGAACCGGCCGTCGAGCGGATGATTGCCGATGCCCGGCGTGCGGTGGATCGCGCCATCGCCGAGAGCGTCGAGCCGAGCTGGGGTAAGCTCATCGCCCCGCTGGACGCCGCCGAAGACCGTATCGGCCGGGCGTTTTCGCCGGTGTCGCATCTGCATTCGGTCATGGACTCGCCGGCCTGGCGCGAGGCCTATCAGGCCTGCCTGCCCAAATTGACCGCGTTTTCCTCCGAACTGGGCCAGAACACCGAACTGTTCGAAGCCGTCCAGCGGCTGCGCGAATCGGACGAATTCGACCGTCTCGATGCCGCGCAACAGCGCGTGGTCACCGACATGCTGCGCGATTTCCGCCTGGCCGGCGTGGCACTCGATGACGCCAACAAGAAACGCTATGCCGAAATCGCCCAGCGGCTGAGCGAACTGTCGACCACGTTCCAGCAGAACGTGCTCGATGCGACCCAGGCCTGGCGCAAGCACATCACCGATGAAAAGCGCCTGAGCGGCCTGCCCGATTCAGCGCGCTCGCTGCTGGCGCAGAACGCGGCCAACAAGGAACTCGACGGCTGGCTGGTGACGCTGGATGCGCCGAGCTTTATCGCCATCATGACCCATGCCGACGATCGCGAGCTGCGCGCCGAGGTCTACGAAGCGTTTTCCAGCCGTGCCTCCGAGGTCGGCCCCAATGCGGGGGAATTCGACAACAGCGCGATCATCGACGAAATCCTGGCATTGCGGCATGAAGCCGCCGGTCTGCTCGGCTTCGCCAACTATGCCGAGAAATCGCTGGCCACCAAGATGGCGGAAACGCCGGACCAGATCGAAGCCTTCCTGCTCGATCTGGCCGAACGCAGCCGTGCGCCCGCCGAAGCAGAACTGGCCGAACTCAAGTCCCTGGCGGCCGACGACGGCGTCAACGACTTCGCAGCCTGGGATGTGGGCTACTACGGCGAAAAGCTCAAGGAACAGCGCTACGACTATTCCGCGGAAGACCTGCGCCCCTATTTTCAGGCGCCCAAGGTCATCGACGGCCTGTTCAAGGTGGTGGAAAAACTCTACGGCATCCGTATCGCCGCGCTCGAGGGTGTATCCACCTGGCATGAGGACGTCACCGTCTACGAAATTCGCGACGACGCCGACGAGCGCCGCGGCGTGTTCTATCTCGACCCCTATGCCCGCGAAGGCAAGCGCGGCGGCGCCTGGATGGATGGCTTTCAGAGCCGACGCGCGGACGATCAGGGCCTGCAACTGCCCGTGGCCTTTCTGACCTGCAACTTCTCGCCGCCCATCGGCGGCGAACCGGCGCTGCTCACCCACGACGAGGTGACCACGCTGTTCCACGAATTCGGCCACGGCCTGCACCACATGCTCACGCGTGTGGATTACGGACCCATCTCCGGCATCGCCGGCGTGGAATGGGATGCCGTCGAACTGCCCAGCCAGTTCATGGAAAACTGGTGCTGGGAACGCGAGTCGCTGGATCTGTTCGCGGCCCACTTTGAGACCGGCGAAGCACTGCCGCAGGCGCTGTTCGACAAACTCTATGCCTCGCGTAACCACATGGCGGGCTGGCAGATGCTGCGTCAGGTGGAAATTTCGTTGTTCGACCTGCGTCTGCATCGCGACCACGACCCGAACAGCGCAAGCCAGGTCCTGGATACGCTCGCCAAAGTGCGAGCCGAAGTGGCGGTCCTCACCCCGCCGGCGATAAACCGCTTCCCACACAGCTTCCAGCATATTTTCGCGGGCGGCTATGCGGCCGGCTACTACAGCTACAAATGGGCGGAAGTGCTCTCCGCGGATGCCTTCTCCGCCTTCGAGGAAACCGACCTGTTCGATACCACGACCGGCCAGCGTTTTCTCACCGAAGTGCTCGAACGCGGCGGCACCCGCGATGCGATGGACAACTTCGTGGCCTTTCGCGGGCGCGAACCGTCGATCGATGCGCTACTGCGCCACAGCGGGCTCGACGGCAACGAGCGCGCTGCCTAGTGTCAGGGGCCCGGACTAGGCTTTGGCCGAAAGCTGCGCGTTGAACCGAGCGCGCAGCTGTTCGACCCGTTTTCGATTCACGCCGAAATCGTAGTAGCCCAGCCGCGACGACGATTTCACGTCGATAACCGCGGCCTTGGGCTGCACGATGAAGGTCACGTCGTCGACAAAACCCAGCGTGCTGCGAAAGGTGGCATGAATGAAGCGCGGCTCGGCGCGTTCGACAGTAGCGTTCTCGCTGGCGGCCAGCACATCCAGCAATACCCGGCGCGCAGTCGCGGCATTGGCCGGTTTGAACGCCAGCGGGGCGACATATTTCTTGCCGTTCTTGTCCGCCTGGGACCACACACAATGCGGCGCGCTCGAACAGGGCGTGAACGTGTCCGCCGAACGGGTAAATTGCTTGGGCGGCGGGCTGGCGCAGCCGACCACGCCCGAGGTCATTACAATAGCGGCCGCAAATGGCTTGAATAGAAGTCGACGCATGGCGCAATCCCGCAGGGCGATAACAGGCCTGCAGGTATAGCGCGCCCACCCGTCGGCCGCAATGCAAAGGAATCCTCGCCCATGCAGATCGCCACCTGGAACGTAAACTCGCTCAATGTGCGTCTGGAGCACGTGCTGGCCTGGCTGGAGAAGAACCCGGTCGATGCGCTCGCATTGCAGGAAACCAAGCTCACCGACGACAAGTTTCCGCAGGATGCGATCCTGGAGGCCGGCTACCAAACCGTATTCACCGGCCAGAAAACCTACAACGGCGTGGCCCTGCTCACGAAAACGCCGGCCGAGCACGTCGCCTATGCGCTGCCCGGCTTCGAGGATGACCACAAGCGCGTAATCGCGGCCACCGTAAACGGTGTGCGTGTCATCGGCGTGTATTGCCCCAATGGTCAGGCCCTGGATTCACCCAAGTTCGAATACAAACTGGCCTGGTTCGAAGCACTGGCCAGCTGGCTGAAAAACGAACTGGCGTCATACGACAAGCTGGTGCTCACCGGCGATTTCAATATCGCCCCACGTCCGGAAGACACCTACGATCCCGACAAATGGGAAGGCCGTATCCTGTGTTCACCGCCCGAGCGCGCCGCCCTGCAGACTCTGCTCGATAACGGGCTTGCCGACTGCTGGCGGCTGTTCGACGAACGCGAAGGTCGCCATCGTTTTACCTGGTGGGATTACCGCAACGGCGGCTGGGCACGTAATGCCGGCCTACGTATCGATCACGTGCTGGCCACCCCGGCGCTGGTCGAGGTCTGCCGCGAGTGCAAGGCCCATGTCGGCGAGCGCGGTCGCAAGCGCCCGTCCGATCATGTACCGGTGGTGGCCGAGTTCGCGCTATAAGGGCCTATGCCAGTAAGGCATCGGCTCAGTAGCGGCTGGATTCCTCCACCGCCGCATTGATGCGCTCGAGTGTTTCCACGACCGCCAGGGCGCTTTCGCCGTCCGAGCGAGCGGGTTCGCGATCGGCTATGCGATCGAGAAAATGCTGTAGCTCGAGCTTGAGGGGTTGGCCGTCGCCACGGTGGACGACTTCGCTGCCCTCATCATGGTTCTGCAGTTCGGCATCGATCCAGCGACGGTGGTGGGTGACCGTCTGGGCAACTTCGTCGTAGACGAGCATCCCGCGCGAGCCGCGCAGAATCGTGCGGCGATCGGTTTCCGGCCACAGCCAGGAGGTATGGATATTGCCGCGCACGCCGTTGGCGAATTCCAGATGCACATGCACCTCGTCTTCCACGCCCAGGCCAAGCATGCGATGGCCGGTTCCGCGCACCCGTTCGGGCGCTTCGCCGACGAGATACAGCATGACCGCCATATCGTGCACGCCGATATCCCAGATCACGTTCTCGGCACTGCGCGCGCGGCCCAGATTGAGCCGCTCGTGACGAATCGAGAACAGCTCACCGATCTCGCCGCTGGCGACATAGTCGCGTATCCAGGAAATCGCCGGCTGGTAGATCAGCAGATGACCGACCATAAGGATGGCGTCATTGTGCCGGGCCGCATCCACGAGCTGACGGGCTTCGCCCGAGCTGTGCGTGAGCGGTTTTTCGACGAACACATCCTTGCCCGCCTTGATCGCTGCCATGGCGATCTCGAAATGCGACGGCGTGGGTGTGGCAATGGTCACGGCATCGCAGTCCGAGGATTCGAGCGCAGCGCGCCAGTCCTCGAACAGCGCAACGCCGGGATACTGCTCGCCGTAGCCGTTCAGGCGTTCGGTATTGCCTTCGACGATCCCGGCCAGCACGCCCAGTTCGTCGAGATTACGGATGATGTTCTTGCCCCAGGCACCGGCCCCGATCGCCACTACTCGCATATATCGCTGTCCTGTCACCGCTTCGTAACGCGCCGTAGTGTACGCGCTTGTTTTCCTGCAGGCCCGATCTGCATGCGCGACCGCCGAGACGCGTCGCACGGCAAACTGCGCGAATCGCACACTTGGCGGGGCTCGCCAACGCCTCTACGCGATATTTTCCGGCACCCCGCCAGGCCTTGGCCACACTGGCCTTGCGGGCGATAACACCCGAAAACTCCGTACCCGGGTCCACGTTGTACGGTCGGCTCGTGCAGGCCTATATTCGGTCTACCCTTGCGTGTTCAGCGCGCCAGTCTTTCGGAGTCTCGCCATGATCGTCTCTCGCTTTCGCTCGCTATCGCGTTTTGCGGCCACCCTGCTGCTATGGGCCGTGGCCAGCATTGCCGTTGCCGCGCCGCTGAGCGCAACGCTGTATCGCGATGCAAGCTGTGGCTGCTGTCACAAGTATGTGGATCATCTGCGCGCCGCTGGCTACGACGTGACGGTTGCCGAGATGGGCAATCGCGCCGAGCGGTTTCGCGCAGCCGGCGTGCCGCCCGAACTGAGTTCCTGCCACATGATGCGTATCGGCGGTTATGTGGTGGTCGGGCATGTCCCGCTGGAAACGGTGGCCCGGCTGCTGCGCGAACAACCCGATATCAAAGGTATCGCCCTGCCGGGCATGCCGATCGGTACCCCCGGCATGCCCGGCGAAAAAACACAGCCATTCGTCGTGCGTACCCTGCAGGGCGATGTCTATGCGCGCCTCTAGGCCGCTACGTCGCATGAGTGCCCAAGCGCGAGCCACGCGCTAGATCGCCGCCATGCGTGTCGTTCTGATAGCCGTATTGCTGCTGCAGATACTCGTTGCCGAGCCGCTGCTGGCCGCCAGCCATACGCACGGCATGGCAGCACCGGGGGCATACACGACCGGCGCGCCGCAGGTCCACAAGGCAAACGGCCCTGTCAACACGCAAGCACACGAACACAATGGCGGCGAGCACGACACCTGCCACACGCAAGACCGCTGCTGTTGTGTGCTCGCCGGACATTGTTCACCAAGCGCGGTGACCGCAAGCACATCGCCGAACCCGTCGCCGACACCCGAGGCGTATGCCCCCGCCCGTCTGCTCGCGATGCTCGCGTACGGCTTTCCCAGCCGACCGCACCGCCCGCCCCCGCGTTCTTCCCGATAACGCACTCCATAGGGCGCTACGGCGCCCTGTCTGAATTGGCACCGCGTTAGGTAAGGGCCGTCGTCCGCTTGGCCGGCCTCGCAAGGCATCGGCACATCGTGCCGGCTTCAGACGCGCACTGCCGTTTAACGGGAAACGAACGCATGCGAATCTTGAAAACGGTTCTGGCCACGCTGGCGATCAACCTTGGGGTCGTGATCGCTACAGCCGGCGGCATCATTTATTCCGGCGTCTATAACGTGGCCGCAACCAACGCGCACTGGCCGATCACGCATTGGGTACTCACCCAGACGGTGCACCGGTCGATCGAGCGGCAGGCCGCGAATATCGCGGCCCCGGCACTGGGCGCCGAACAGCAGTTGCTGGCGGGCGCCGCCAACTTCGAGGCCATGTGCAGTGATTGCCACGCCCCGCCGGGCCAGGGCCCGTCGGTCGCCGCCCGGGGCATGTACCCGAAACCGCCCGGCCAGGCGCACGCGGCCCACGAAAAGACGGCCAGCGAAATCTTCTGGGTGATCAAGCACGGCATCAAGGCCTCGGGCATGCCGGCCTGGGGCCCAACCCATAGCGACGATGAAATATGGGCGATGACGGCATTCGTCACGCAAATGCCGGATCTGTCGGCGGCCGACTACCGACACATGCTGGCGAGCGCACAGGCCCACGGTATCGGGCACGACCATGACCACGACAGCGACGCGCACAAACACGGCGCGCAGGCCCAACCCGACACACACGACGACGCCGAACCACGGACAACCCGACATGACGATGGCGATACCCCGCATGACCATGCAGCGCACGACACGCACGCCCACAGTTGAGCGCGCCGGCCTACGTCATCGCCCCATCTGGAATTCAGGAGCACCGAATGAGTAACCGAACACATGACAGCGAGCGCCGGCGCCTGCTGCGCGCCATGGGCGCAACCGGCCTGCTGGCCGGTTTCAATGCCCTGCTGCCAGCCTATGCCCGCGACGGGCTGGCGGCTGCCAGCCAGCGCCATCTGACCACGGGCGCAGCCCGGGTGGCCGGCGGCACACCCCGCGATGTGGACATGGACATCCATGTACGCCGCGAGCTGATCGATATCGCCGGCGGGCACGCCGCGGCGATCACCCTCAACCACACCACGCCCGGCCCGATCATCGAACTATGGGAAGGCCATAACGCTCGCCTGCGCGTCCATAATCATCTCGACGAATCCACATCGATGCACTGGCACGGCCTGCTGCTGCCGTTCCAGATGGACGGCGTACCGGGCGTGACGTTTCCGGGCATCGACCCGGGCGATACCTTCGAAGTCGATTTCCCGGTCCGCCAGGCGGGCACCTACTGGTACCACAGCCATTCGGGCCTACAGGAGCAAACAGGCCAGATCGGGCCAATCGTGATCCATTCGGCGCAAGACGATGGCATCGAGGCCGAGCGCGAGTATGTACTGATGCTCAGCGACTGGACCTTCGAGGACCCACACCGGATCGTGGCCAAGCTGAAGACGGTTAGCGACTACTACAACTTCAGCGAGCGCACGCTGGGCGATCTGGCCGAGGATTTTCGCACCGCCGGCGTTGCCAACACACTCAGGGATCGGCTGGCCTGGGGCGAGATGCGCATGAGCGCAAGCGATATCGCCGACGTGACCGGCCATACCTATACCTATCTGATCAACGGTTTACATCCGCCCGCCAACTGGACCGGCCTGTTCACGCCGGGCGAGCGCATCCGCCTGCGGGTGATCAATGCCTCGGCCATGACCTACTTCAACGTGCGCGTGCCCGGTCTGCCCATGACCGTGGTCGCGGCCGACGGCAAGGAGGTCGAACCCGTCGAGACCGACGAATTCCAGATCGGTGTTGCCGAAACCTTCGATGTGATGGTCGAGCCCAAGGCCGACCAGGCTTACACGGTCATGGCCGAGAGCATGGACCGCACCGGCTATGCCCGTGCCACCCTCGCGCCGCGTGCGGGCATGGTCGCGCCAGTGCCCGCGCTGCGCGAACCACGGCAGCGCACGATGATGGATATGGGCATGGACATGCGTCATATGGACATGGGCAACATGCACATGAGCCATGGCCAGCACGCCGAGACGATGGGGCACGCCAGCCAAGCCATGGACCACGGCTCGATGGAGAAGATGCCGGCCGCAGACCACGGGCACGAGATGGGCAACATGCGCGGCACGGGCACCATGGGCGAATCGGCCATGCCGATGGCCCCCGAAGGCCACGCGATGCAGATGATGCACCACGAGCACGGCCCCGACATGCACGGCCCAGGCAATATCAACGTTGCAAACGTGCAGCGCAACCGGCTGGCCGAACGCCCGACCGGCCTCAAGGACGTTGACCATCGCGTGCTCACCTACAGCCAGCTGCGCAACGTGCGGCCCATGCAGGATCGCCGCGAGCCCTCACGCACCATCGAAATCCACCTGACCGGCAACATGGATCGCTACATGTGGTCCTTCGACGGGGTGAAATACGCCGATTCAACGCCGATCGAATTCCCCTATGGCGAGCGCATCCGCCTGATTCTGGTCAACGACACCATGATGGAACACCCGATCCATCTACACGGCATGTTCATGGAGCTGGAAAACGGCCAGGGCGACCGGCTGCCCTTCAAGCACACCCTGAGCGTGCTGCCGGCCTCGCGTGCCTCGCTGCTCGTCACCGCCGACGAGCCCGGCCGCTGGGCCTTTCATTGTCACCTGCTCTACCACATGGAGATGGGCATGTTCCGTGTCGTGCGCGTGGCCGATCAGTCGGGAGAAGACGATGCTTAAACGAACGCTCGCGATGGCCTGCGGCGCGGCCCTGCTAGGCTTGAACAGTCTGGCCTGGGCGCAGACGGACAACAATGGCAAGGCCGATCTCGATTCGGTCATTCCCGGCGGCCCAATCGATCCGCACAGCGGCGCGCCGGCGGAATGGAACAAGCCGATCCACGATGACAAAGTCCATACCTTCGTACTCATCGACCGGCTGGAATACGGCGACGTCGAGGGCACGAACAACTATCTCTGGGACGCCCAGGGCTGGATTGGCGGCGACATCAACAAGTTCTGGCTCAAGACCGAAGGCGAAGGGCCGATGCATGGCGGCTCGCCCGAGGGAACCGAGTTTCAGGCGCTCTACAACCGCGCGATCTCGCCATTCTGGAATGCCCAGGCCGGCCTGCGTTACGACGTCAATCCCGACCCCGACCGTGGCTTTGCCGTACTCGGGCTGCAAGGCCTGGCGCCCTACTGGCTCGAGACGGATCTGGCCCTGTTCGTCAGCGAGGACGGCGATATCAGCCTTCGCAGCGAGTTCGAATATGAACTGCTGCTCACCCAGAAGCTGATCCTGCAGCCACGTGTCGAAATCAATGCCGCCGCGCAGGACGTACCGGAGTACGGCCTCGGCAGCGGCCTGAACAGTACCGAAATGGGGCTGCGCCTGCGTTACGAGTTCGTACGCGAGTTCGCCCCTTATATCGGGGTGCGCTGGGAGCAGAGCTATGGCGACACCCGGGATCTGGCCCGTGCCGAGAGCGAATCGAGCTCGTCGACCGCGTTCGTGCTCGGCCTGCGGGCCTGGTACTAAGGCTTGCCTCCAAAAGGCGAAACCGTGCCCCAGGCATCTTGACTCTTTAGCCGACTACGGACTTAAGATCCGGATCATCAATCGCAGGTGAATCCATGACCTATTCGATCGGACAACTGGCCAAGGCCGCGGATACCGGCATCGAAACCATTCGCTACTACGAGCGACGTGGCTTGATGCCGGAGCCGCCGCGTGCGGCCAGCGGCTATCGCCGCTATCCCGACGATGCCGCGCAACGGCTGCATTTCATTCGGCGCTCCAAGCGGCTGGGCTTCACGCTCGACGAAATATCGGCCCTGCTGCAATTGCAGGCCGGCGGCCAGCGCGCGGACATCAAGGCGATTGCCGAAGCCAAGCTCGAAGAAATCGAAACCCGCCTGGACGATCTGCAGCGCATGCGCACCACGCTTCAGGACATGACTCAGCGCTGCTCGGGCCACGGCCCGGTCGCGGGCTGCCCCATCATCGAAACGTTGAACGACAATGAGTAATTGCTGCCACGCCCGCGCCGACGGCGAGAATACGGTCAAGGACCCGGTCTGCGGCATGAGCGTCGTGCCCGGCGAAAAACCGCAGTACGACTACAACGGCCAGACCTATCATTTCTGCTGTGCGCGCTGTCGCGACCGCTTCGCTGCCGATCCGGAATCGTTTCTGAACCCGGTGCAAGACGACACGCCCGCGCCGCCCGGCACCCGATACATCTGCCCGATGTGCCCCGGCGTGGAAAGCGATCACCCGGACGATTGCCCGAAATGCGGCATGGCGCTGGAGCCGGCCAAACCGCCGAAACGCCAGACCCAGTACACCTGCCCCATGCATCCGGAAATCGTCCAGGACAAACCCGGCGACTGTCCGAAATGCGGCATGGCCCTGGAGCCGACCACCGTGAGCCCGGACAGCGAAGACCCGGAACTCAAGGCCATGCAACGCCGGTTCTGGATCAGCCTGCCGCTGGCGGCCGCCGTGTTCATACTCGCCATGGGCGACATGGTGCCCGGTGTGGATCTGCACGGCTGGCTGGGCGCGGGCTTCGGCTGGCTGCAGTTCGCCTTGGCCACACCGGTAGTGTTTTATTGCGGCGGTTTCGCCTTCAAGCGCGCCTGGCAGTCGCTGGTCAATGCCAGCCCCAATATGTGGACGCTGATCGCACTCGGCGTGGGCGCGGCCTATGGTTTTTCCATCGTCGCCCTGCTGTTGCCCGGCATATTGCCCGAGGCATTCATTCATAACGGGCGATCGCCGCTGTATTTCGAGGCTGCGGCGGTGATCATCACCCTGATTCTGCTTGGCCAGGTCATGGAGGCACGGGCACGCGGGGCTACCTCCCGCGCCCTGTCCGCCCTGCTGGATCTCGCGCCACCCAGCGCCCACCGGCTCGACGACGAGGGCAACGAAACCGATGTCGCCCTCGACGAGCTCGAACAGGGTGATCGCCTGCGTGTGCGGCCGGGCGAAAAGGTGCCAGTGGACGGCGTGATCATCGACGGGCGTTCCACGCTGGATGAGTCGATGATCACCGGCGAACCCGAACCCCAGAACAAACAGCCGGGCGACACGGTCACCGGCGGCACGGTCAATCAGGCCGGCGGCTTCGTGATGCGGGCCGAATCGGTCGGCGACGACACAGTGCTGTCGCGCATCGTGGATATGGTGGCTGCCGCCCAGCGCTCGCGCGCGCCGATTCAGGGCATGGCCGACAAGGTGGCCGGCCTATTCGTACCGGCGGTGGTGCTCGCGGCCGTCATCGCCTTCGCGGCCTGGGCGTTGTTCGGCCCGGCACCGGCGCTCTCCCATGCACTGGTCGCGGCCATTTCCGTGCTCATCATCGCCTGTCCCTGTGCGCTGGGCCTGGCCACGCCCATGTCGGTGATGGTGGGCATCGGCCGCGGCGCGCGCGAAGGCGTGCTCATCCGCGATGCCGAGGCGCTGGAGCGTATGCAGGACGTGGATGTGCTGCTCATGGATAAGACCGGCACGCTCACCGAAGGCGCACCGCGGGTGGTGGCCATCGAAACCGCGGACGACTTCGACGAGGCCGAACTACTGCGCCTGGCCGCAAGCCTGGAGCGCGCCAGCGAACATCCGTTGGCCCGCGCCATCTATAACGCGGCCAGCGAGCGCGGCCTGTCGTTGACCGAGGCGGCCGATTTCGAGTCGATCACCGGCCGCGGCGTGGCCGGGCGTATCGACGGCCGTACAGTCCAGATCGGCAATGCCGCGTTGATGACGCACAACCACATTGACACCACCGCCCTGACGACCCAGGCCAACGAGCGCCGTGGCCGCGGCGAGACGGTGATGTGGGTCGCGGTCGACGGCGCGCTGGCCGGTTTCGTGGCCGTGGCCGACCCGATCAAGGCCAACACGCGCGAAGCGGTGGCCATTCTTCACGATGCCGGCCTGCGTCTGGTGATGCTCACCGGCGACAGCGAAGCCACGGCGAAAGCGGTCGCGGCCGAGTTGGGCATCGACGAGGTCCATGCCGGCGCCCTGCCCGAGGACAAACACGCGCTGGTGGAAAAACTCCAGCAACAAGGGCACCGCGTGGCCATGGCCGGCGACGGCGTGAACGACGCGCCGGCGCTGGCCCAGGCCGACGTGGGTATCGCCATGGGCACGGGCACCGATATCGCCATGGAAAGCGCGCCGATTACGCTGGTCAAGGGCGATCTGCGCGGCATTGCCAAGGCCCAGCGGCTGTCGGCCCAGAGCATGCGCAATATCCGCCAGAACCTGTTCTTCGCCTTTGTCTACAACGGGGCCGGTGTGCCGATCGCGGCCGGCGTGCTCTACCCACTGCTGGGCACGATGCTCTCGCCGATGCTCGCTGCGGCAGCCATGAGCCTGTCGTCGGTATCGGTCATCACCAACGCGCTACGACTGCGCCGAGCTTCGCTCTAGGGCATGTCGTGACCGGATATGCCATCGCATTGCCCGTGCCGGGCGTGTCAGGCGAGGCGCGGGCCGCCGAGCGTGGCGGGCCCACGGTCAAGGCCCGTAACGACGCATGGCGCGTCCGGCACGGGCAATTACGTGGTTGTCCTGATAGCCGGGCCGATCTGGCGCGGGCACAGTGCGCGGCCTGTGGATACGTTGCCCGACGTGTCCGAATCGAACAATAGAACAAGGATTGCCTCATGCAGACCGAAGATTTCATTGCCCGCGTGGAACAGGCCAGCGGCGTCAACGATCGCACCGTGGCCACCAACGTGACATTCGCGACCATCGAATCGCTGTGCCTGCACCTGCCGCAGGAAGAGATTCGCCAGCTGACCTCGCAGCTGCCCTCGGAACTGTCGCAATCGGCGCTCAAGGGTGGCCAGCAACAGTCCGGCCAGGCTGAAGACACGGTCGCCCTCGACGACTTCTACAGTGAAGTCGCGACCCGCGCCAATATGGACGCCGCCGACGTGCGCGAACCCGTACGCGCGGTCATCGAGACCCTCAAGCAGGCCGTGACCACCGGCGAGTTCGTTGACGTGACCTTCGATCTGCCGCCCGAGCTGAACACGCTGCTGGCCAGCTAGCGCGAACCCTGCGCCCGGGCGCGGTCGCTTTCGATCGCGCCCAGGTTTTGCATGGCGATCGTGCCCACCAGCGGCCCCAGGGCGAGCAAGCCGAAGGCCCAGGCCCAGCCGAGGGCTTCGTGCACGATGGGAATCAGCCAGAGGGTGGGAATCGTCACCACGTACCCAATCGCCACCTGCAGAGTGAGCGCGGTACCGATATAGCGTTGATCGCCGAGCTCGGTGATCGCGGTGGAAAACTGGGCCGAATCGGCCACCACCCAGAAGCCCCAAATCAGCCCCACGAGCAGAATCAGCGGCCAGGCGCTGCCCGGAATGAGGCCGATGATCAGTGCACAGCTGCCGGATACGATCATCGCCAGGGACGTGGCGCGTGCCCGCCCCCAGCGATCGCCGAGCACGCCGCCCACCCAGCAGCCCAAGGCGCCCATGCCGATTGCGGCAAAAGTCGTCACCGCGCTCAGCGCTGCGGGCAACTGCGCCGCATTGCGGCTCAGCACATCGGCGAGAAATACGCCGAACCATGCCCACATGGCGTAGAGCTCCCACATGTGGCCGAAATAACCGATACAGGCCAGCCGCACGGGCCGATCGGCAAACACCTGCCAGGCCTTGCCCGGGTCGAACACCGCACGCGGAAAATCGAACGGCCCGTCGCGGCCCAGATAACGTGCAATCAAGCCGCCAGCCAGCGACATGAGCGAGCTCGCCGCGATCACCAGCCGCCAGTCCAGCCCGCCCAGGCCGTTGACCAGATGCGGCGTGGCCGAGCCGATCGTCAACGCGCCGACCATGATGCCCAGCGCCGTGCCGCGTTTGACCTTGAACCAGGTAGCCATGGCTTTCATTGCCGGGGGATAGACACCGGCCAGGCCTAACCCGGTCATCGCGCGCAACAAGACGGCCAACGCGAGCGGCGGCTCGAACAGCAATAGCGCATTCGCAAGCGCAGCCAGGCTCGCGCCGTAGCACATCAAATGGCGTGGCGGCAGGCGATCGGCGATATTGAAAACCGCGGCCATCAACGCACCCGCCACAAAGCCGATTTGTACCGCGATGGTCAGCCAGGCGGCCGCAGCCGCAGACAACCCCCAGAGTTCGCGCAACTGCGGTATGACCGCGGTGGCCGAAAACCAACCGGTCATGCCCAGCAGCATGGCGATCGCCAGTACCCCAAGCGCCTGCCAGCGCTCGGCCGGATCCCGGTGCGGGATTTCGCTCGCGGCCGGGCTCACGGCTTGATGCCCTGTCTCGCCTGTGCGCCCCCGCAATCATATGACGGGCGTTGCGTGGATATCGCCATGCGCTCCTCCGGTTCGCGAATGCCGCGGTCTTACAGCCGCGTTGATCTGACGTCGCACCGATGCAGCCTCGCATAAAGACGCCTTACACGCGTCATCGCCGCATGCGGTTTACGGTACGCTAGCCATTCGAATAGCCGCAGGTCGGCCTTTCCCGCACCGATGCGCTCAGCAATACGGCCCGAACTACCTCAGGAGACACGTGTTGAAACGTATAAGAGCGGCTGCGCTGGACGACGAAACATTGGCGATCGATACCCAGTCGTTGCGCGCCATACTCGCCTGCGTGTTCGCGGATGTCAGCGAGGCCGTGATCGTCACCGACCGTGATCGCCGTGTCGTCATGACCAACGAAGCCGCCAATACGCTGTTTCGGTATCCACCGGACGAATTCCGCGGTCTGCATACGCTCGCGCTATACGAACGCGCCGAAGATTTCGAACAGCTCGGCACCACCCACTACCACGGTGACGCCGACGGCGAACGCCACACCTATTTCATGCGCTACCGGCGCAAGGACGGTAGCGTCTTCGAGGGCGAGACCACGGGCGGCGCCATTCGCGGCAGCGACCAGAACCGGCCGATGTTTGTCGGCATCATTCGCGACGTGTCCTCACACATCGCCACCGACAAGGTGCTGCATTCGCTCCACCAGATTACCTCCGATCCCACGCGTGGCTTTGCGCAACGCCAGCGCGAGATCGTCGAACTGGGCGCGCAACATTTCGGCGTCCCCTACGGCGTGGTCGCCCAGATCGATAATCAGCACTACGAGATCAAGGAGGCGCATTCGCCCGACGGCAGTATCGTGCCCGGCACCGTCTACGACGTATCCGACACGTTTTGCTGGCACGTGATCGCCAAACACGGGCCGTTCGGTATTCATCATGCTGCCGAAAGCCAGTTGTGCACGCATCCCTGCTACAACACATTCCAGCTCGAGTCGTACCTGGGGGCGCCGATTACCGTTGATGGCGAACTCTATGGCTCGCTGAGTTTTTCCAGCCCCTTGCCAACGCCCCCATTCAACCAGCGCGACTACGATCTGATGGGCATGTTCGCGCAGTGGCTCGGCCATGAAATCGCCCGTCAGCGCGATCTCGACGCACTGCGCGAAGCCCACGAACGCGTACACCGACTCGCGACCCACGACGAATTGACCGGCCTGGGCAACCGGCGCCTGCTCACCGAACAGTTCGAGCAGGAACTCGAGCGTGTACATCGCTATGCGCGCAGCCTGAGCGTCGCACTCATCGATTTCGATCACTTCAAGCAACTCAACGACCGCTACGGGCACGCCGCCGGCGACGCGGCCCTGCAACTGTTCGCTCGACTGGCCCGGCAAACCCTGCGCGCCAGCGACACGATCGGCCGCTGGGGCGGCGAGGAATTTCTCGCGCTGTTGCCGGAGACCCCGCTATCGGCCGCCGCCGGCACGCTCGAGCGTCTGGTCGAAAGCGTGCGAAACACGCCGCTGGAAGTCGCCGGCGAACAGATCCCGCTGACTATTTCGGCGGGGGTGACGAGTACGCGCGGCAACGAATCCGTCGAGCAGGTACTAAAACGTGCCGACGAAGCCCTGTATCGCGCCAAGAACGACGGCCGGGATCGCGTGCATTGCCGTTGAGTCGGTCGCGCTCCAACCCCTTGCCCTGACCCTAGACGGTTCACGAAGCCGTCGTCCTCGCATCGATCGACGCGACTTGAAATCGGCTGGATAAAGTTGTCGTTAAAGCGGCCGATCATCCGACATGTTATCCATTCCCATCGCGCAGGCCCGGTCGCACCGACCTGCCCAGGGTGTGTCCCGATTTAGCGCGCAGCCGCGCCCGCGAGCAACCCGCAAGGACGCACGCCGTGATCGGCGGCGCGGTTGTGGTTGGCGTGATCCGCCCCGCGGTGCGTGTTTTCGTCTGATCCACACACGCTGGTATCGCGCTGCGACAGACAGGCCAGGAGCATGTTAGACAGCCTATCGGAGCTTGAAACAATCGCCACCGGCGTGGCCGTCATCGATGCCGAATGCCGTTTCGTGTCGGCAAACACTGCTTTTGCCCACCGCCTGAACATCGATACGCTGCCCGATCGGCTCACCGATATCGCCCTGGCGGACACACACAGCAATACCCTGCTCGGGCGCCAGCTGCGCGATCACGGCGAATCGGCACTCACGGTCGAAATCACACCCGGGCGGCCGCTCACGCTCTACTTCGGCGCCTGCCGTGCACAACGCCGTCTCGTCATTGCAGCCACGGGCTGGCCACAGCGCGACGAAACCACCCGCGAGCTCGCCGCCCAGCTCGACCCACTGACCGGCTTTGGCAACCGATTGATGTATGCCGAACGAATCCGTGCGCTCAAAGCGGCCAATGCCACCGCCAGCGCCGTACTCGTGATCGATCTCGATCGCTTCAAGCAGGTCAACGATACGCTGGGCCACGGCGCGGGCGACGAACTGCTCACCCTCGTGGCCCAGCGTATCCGTGCCTCGACCCGCGGTACCGACACCCTGATCCGTCTGGGCGGCGACGAATTCGCCATCCTGGTGCCCGACGAGCCGCGTGCCGAGGGCCTGAACGCGTTGGCGCAGCGACTGGTCGGGCTGCTGGGACGACCGTTTCTCGTTAACGGCCAGCAGATCAATATCGGCGCGAGTATCGGCATCGCCACCACCACCGGCGACAGCGAACGACTCGACGATCTGCTGCACCATGCCGATCTTGCACTCTACGATGCCAAACGTCGGGGGCGTGGCTGCCACCGTGTTTTCCGCGCCCAACTCGAACAACGCGCACTCGAGCGGCGTGCATTCGAGAGTGATCTCAGACAGGCCTTGGCGCGAGGCCAGTTCGTCTTGCACTATCAGCCGCAAACCGCGATCTCGGAACAACGCGTGAGCGCTTTCGAGGCACTCATTCGTTGGCAGCACCCCACGCGCGGGCTGGTGCGTCCCCGCGAGTTCATCTCGCTGGCCGAGGAAATCGGCGAAATCGTGCCAATCGGCAACTGGGTGATTCGCTGCGCTTGCGACCAGGCCATGACCTGGCCGGATACACGCCTGCGCGTTGCCGTGAATGTCTCGCCGGTTCAGTTCGCCAACGACGACATCATTGACGCGATAACCCAGGCCCTCGAAAACAGCGGCCTGGCGCCCGAGCGTCTGGAAATCGAGATCACCGAAGGCCTGTTGCTCGACGAATCACCCGCGATCATGCAACGACTGTGGGCGATCAAACAGCTGGGCGTCGCCATCGTCATGGACGATTTCGGCACCGGTTATGCGTCGCTGAGTTATCTCAACAATTTCCCGTTTTCCAAGATCAAGATCGACAAGACCTTCATACAGGACGGGCACTCGCCACGTGCGAAGGCCCTGGTCAGTGGCATCATCGCCATGGGCACCAATCTGAACATCGCGACCATCGCCGAAGGCGTGGAAACCGCCGCTCAATACGCACAAATCGAACACGACGGCTGCGATATTGCTCAGGGCTATTACATCGCCAAACCCATGCCGGCCGACGAAATCGCCGATTTTCTTGCGCGCTTTCACCGACCGGAAAGACGCGCCGCCCCTGGCGCATCAGCGTCGATCGGGCCCGTAGCAACCGGGCCATGAACATGGCCGGCGGGTTGTTCTCGTTGTCGCCGCTCAATCGCGATGAGCCACCGTCATAACCGATGCACCCAGGTATCGGACGTGATCAACCGCCAACGCGTCGCGCAGCAAATCGACAACCACAGCGTCGTCATAATCGGGCATCGCGCGTATGCGCACGCGGCGGCGCTGCCAGCGCCGAGTTCGACGCACGCATACGCGACACTGCGCGCTAATCTGTACCAGGCACAAACCGAATAGCAGCCGCCGTCAACGCTCGCCAAGCGCGTGGGCCTGCACTTCTTCGGCGAAGTGGCATGCGGCGGCATGTTGCGGGGCCATGCTCAACAACGGCGGTTCGCTTTGCTGACAGCGATCCTCGCCGCGCGGGCAGCGGCCGTAGAAACGACAGACGTTCGGGTCCGGATCGATCGGGCTGCGCGGATCGCCCGGCAGATGGATACGGACGATCGGACTTTCCTCGATCGTGCGCGGAATCGCGGAAATCAGCGCCCGTGTGTAGGGATGCGCGGACTGTTCGAACACCTGCTCGGCGGTTCCGCTTTCCACAATCCGGCCCAGATACATCACGATCACGCGATCGCAGAGCAGACGCACCACGTTGAGATCGTGGGAAACGAACAGATAGCTGATACCCAGGCGCGCGCGTAATTCGTCGAGCAGTTTGAGAATCACTGCCTGCACCGACACATCGAGCGCGGACGTCGGTTCGTCGAGCACAAGCAGGCGCGGCTCGGGGGCGAGCGCACGGGCAATATTCACGCGGGCTTTCTGCCCGCCGGAGAGCTGATGCGGCAGCCGATCGAGCAACTCTTCGGGCAGGCCGACATCGCGCGCGAGTTCGGCCACCCGGGGCCGGCATTCGGCGGTGGATAGCTTCTTGAGCCGCCGCAACGGTTCGGCGATCGCATCGAAGGCGCTATGACGCGGATTGAGGCTGTCGTGCGGATCCTGGAACACGACCTGAATCGCGCCGCGCTGCGGTGAGCGTGCGAACGCGCGGGTATTGATGGTCGCGATATCGTCGCCGTCGAAGCGGATCACCCCGGCGCTGGGTTCGATCAGCCGCGTGATCAGGCTGACCAGCGTGGATTTGCCACAGCCGGATTCACCCACCAGGCCAACGCTTTCGCCCGCACCGATCGTGAAGCTGACATCGTCCACGGCGTGCAGCTTGGGCGCCGGGCGTGACTGATGGCGAGCCCAGCCACGCAACGCCCTCATGGGCGCCGACTCGCCGTCGGAAACCGGGTACAGCTTGGATAGTCCCTGAACGTGGAGCAACGGTTTTATAGCGGCCTCCGACAAGCGAAATAGTGATCGGGCGCGCTGGCTTCGGCATCGAAGCGCGGCCCCGGATCGTCGCATTCGGCGACCCGCCGCGGGCAGCGCTCGGCAAAACGACAAACGGGCAGATGGGCATTGAGCGGCGGAATACGCCCCGGTACCGATTCCAGCGCCTCGAGTGCCGTGGTGCTGGTCGGCGTCGCTGCCATGAGTCCGGCCGTATAGGGATGGCGAGGTTTGTCGAACAACGACGCCGTGGGCGCGGTTTCGACCACCTGGCCGGCATGCATGACCGCGATCCGGTCGGCGTACTGCGAGGCCAGCGCGAGATCGTGGGTGATCAACAGCGTGGCCAAGCCGGTTTCCCGGCCGAGCTCGGCCAGCAGATCCATGATCGTGGCCTGGGTGGTCACATCCAGACCGGTGGTCGGCTCGTCGGCGATCAACAGACGCGGCTTGCAACACAGCGCAATCGCGATCATCACGCGCTGGCACAGTCCGCCCGACAGCTCGAACGGATAAGCGTCGTAGCGGCGTGCGGGATCGGGAATACGTACCTGTTCGAGTGCTTCGATCGCGCGGCGTTTCGCATCCCCTCGGGCGACCGGGCCGTGGCGTCGCAATACATCCTCGAGCTGATGACCCACCTTGCGAATGGGGTTGAGCGCGGTGCGTGGGCTTTGAAAGATCATCGCCATCTCACGCCCGCGTATATCGTTGAACTCGCGGCGTTTGGCGGCCAGCAGATCCATGCCACCGAAATGCACCTGCCCGTTGGGTATACGCGCAGCCGCATCGAGAATACCCATGATCGAAAACGCGGCTACCGACTTGCCGGAGCCGCTTTCGCCGACCACGGCCAGCGTCTCACCGCGCGCCACCGACAGGGCCACCCGGTCGAGCACGTGCACCATGCCCGCGCGGCTGCGAAATTCCACGCTCAGATCGGAGACGTCCAGCAACGCGCTCATGTGCGTCGCCTCGGGTCGATGAGATCGCGCAGCCCGTCACCCATCATGTTGAAGCAGAACACCGCAATCATCAGCGATACACCCGGAAACACTGCCAGCCACCATTCGCCGGAGACGATGAACTGTGCCCCCTCGGCGACCATGATCCCCCACTCCGGCGTGGGCGGGCGTACCCCCAGACCGATGAACGACAGCCCGGCCGCATTCAATATCGCCCAGCCCATGTTCAACGACAGCTGCACCATCATCGCCGGCAGAATATTCGGATAGAGATGGCGCGCGAGCACGCCGATATTGCCGTTGCCGGCGACTTTGGCGGCCGCGGCAAAACCGGATTCGCGACGTACGCCGATCTCGGCACGGGCCACGCGCGCATAAAACGGCAGGTTAATGACCGCCGTGGCATAGACGATGTTCTCCACGCTGTTACCGAGCACCGCGACGATGCCCATCGCCAGCACGAACAGCGGAAAGGCCATGACCGTATCGATAACGCGCCCGATCACGCGGTCGGTCCAGCCGCCGTAATAACCGGCGAGGCTGCCCAGCACGCTGCCGCCGAAAAACGCGAGCGCGACGGCCGATAGCGCGATCATCAGATCCAGCCGCGTGGCCACAATGACCCGGCTGAGTACGTCGCGGCCCAGGTGATCGGTGCCGAACCAGTGCTCGGCCGACGGGGCCATGAGCTTGATCGCGGTATCGCTGGCCAGCGGATCGTAGGGCGCAATCCACGGCCCGAAGGCCGCCAGCAGCACAAGGACGAAAAACATCGCAAAGGCCACGACCGTCAGCGGGTTTTCGCCGAGCACGTACCGGGCATGGGTCAGTGTCGAGGTTGCGGCCATTAACTTGCCGCCCTTATTCGGGGATCGATCACCGCGTACAGCAGATCGATCGTCAGATTGAGGGTGACGAACAACAACGCCATCGCCAACACGAAGCCCTGCACGGCGGCATAGTCAGAGGCCACCAACGCATCGATCGCGAAGGAGCCGATTCCGGGCCAGGAAAACACTTTTTCGACCAGTACGTTGGCCCCCAGCAGAAAGGAAAACACCATGCCCAGCGTGGTGAGCACCGACAGCAGTGCGTTGCGCAACGCATAGGTGAACAACACGGTGGATGTGGCCAATCCGCTGGCCCGGGCGGTGCGGATATAGTCGCTGGAAAGCACATCGAGCATGGCCGCCCGGGTCATGCGTGCAATCGGCGCCAACGCGAAGATGCCGAGCGTGAGTGCGGGCAGAAAGATATGCGCCAGACTGGCGCGAAAGACTTCGAAATCCCCCGCGATGAGGCTATCCACCAGATACAGGCCGGTCACCCGATCCGGCGCGATATGCATGAAATCCAGCCGGCCGAGCGGCGCGGGGGCCCAACCGAGCAGGTAATAGAAGACATAGACCAGCAGCAGACCGGTGAAAAACACCGGCATCGATACGCCTGTCGTCACGATGATCCGGCAGACATGATCGACCAGACTGTTGGGCCGGGTGGCCGCCAGTACGCCCAGTGGAATGGCGATCACGATCGCGATCAACAAGCCCAGCCCGGTCAACTCCAGCGATGCCGGCAGCCTTCGGCCGAGTTCCTCGGTGACATCGCGCCCGGTGCTCAGCGACACGCCCCAGTCGCCTTCCGCGAGGCCTTTCACATAGCTGGCGAACTGCACCGGCAGGCTGCGATCCAGGCCCATGGCTGCGCGCACCTGAGCGATGGATTCGGCATCCGCGGCCGGGCCGGCGTAATAGACGGCCGGATCGCCCGGCAGCGCCCGGGTGAGCAGAAATGTCACCAGAATCACGCCGAAGATCGTCGGCAGCGCCTCGAGCAGGCGCTTGCCGATCGTGGTCAATCCGGACACTTGCTAGGCCTTTTTCAGCGGCCGGCAATCGAGCTGGCGATGGAACCAGTACTGATAGCCTTCGACATTCTTCTGCATGGCCACGTCCAGGTTCGGCTGCCAGAGCGGTATCAGCGGCACGTCCTCGAAGGCGATGGCGATCATCTGCTTGATGTTGGGCACATAGGCCGGATCGTCGACCGGGATATGCAACGTCTCATCGACGAGCCGGTCGATGGTCGGGTTGCTGTAGTTCATCGAGTTGAACAGATGGCCTTTTACGTAGGCCCAGAAGAAGTAGTAGTCTGGGTAATTGAGCCAACCGCCGAAGTTCTTCAGATGCATGGCCAGGCTCTTCTCGACCAGCGCCTGTGTGCGCCAGTTCGCGCCCGGAATCTTGTCGATGGGCGTACGGATACCGATCTTGCCCAGGCTTTCCTGAATCAGCAGCGCGGTCGGCTCGGTCCATTGCGCCAGACCGAGATTGATCGATAGCGGCACCTCGAAACCGTTGCCGTGGCCGGCTTCCTCGAGCAAGGCGCGGGCCTTGTCGAGATCGGTGTCGTAGGGAAACGGCTGCGGCCAGTCTGCCGATGCCGGCGTGAACGACTGACCGCCGTGCATCATGCGCCCGCGCCGGTAGGCGGCGGCATCGAATATCTTTTCGTAGGGCAGCGCATAGGCAATCGCCTGACGCACGCGCTTGTCGTCGAAGGGTGCCATTTCCACGTTCAGGCCGAGCGCGTTGACACAGTTCTCGATCGGCACGCCGGCCACGTTGATCTTGCTGCTGGCATGCAGGTCGGCCGCCTCCTTGGGTGGCAGATCGAGCGAGATATCGGTATCGCCACGCTCGATGAGCGCCCGGCGTGTAGACGCCGACGGCACTTCGCGGATGATCACCCGCTTGAGCGCCGGCACTTCGCCGTTCTGCCAATCGTCGTAGCGTTCGTAGACCGTCTGTTCGCCCGGGTCCCAGCGCAGCAGCTTGTAGGCACCGCCACCGGCCGGGGTGCGGTGCAGATAATCGGTGGCCCAGGGATCATCGTCGTTGGCATGGGCCTTGGCGACTTTCGAATTGATGATGATCGGCACCGGCACGGCCAGATCCGGCAGCGTGAGCTTGCTCGGACGCAGGAAGTTGATCTTGAAGGTGTGCTCGTCGACCACTTCGAACTGCTCGGGTTTTTCCAGCGAGCCGGCCTTCATCTGCACGGTGGGAAAGCCGCCGACGGTCACGGCGCGATCAAACGACCATTTCACATCACTCGCGGTGACCGGCTTGCCATCCCAGAAGGTGGCGGACTTGCGCAGGTGGAATATCGCCGACATCTTGTCGTCGGCCACTTCCCAGCTTTCGGCCAGCTCCGGTACGAGGGTTTCGTAGTCGTAGGACACGGTACCGTCGTCCAGCGTCTTGGTGCCGTAACTGAGCAGCCGATCATAGAGATTGACCGCGATCGCATAGCTCGGCCGATTAGTGCCCTCGCGATGAATATCCATGCTGTTGGGCCCCGCGCCGGTGACGACCACCAGTGTTTCGCGGTTGCCGGCTGCATGCGCCGGCATGAACTTGAACAACGGCAGACTACCCGCCGCGCCCGCGATCCATGCACTGTTCTTGAGAAAGGTTCTGCGATCCATGCCAGCCTCGTAGCGATAGGCCGATGCGCCCGCCCAGCACACCGAATTTCAAACAGGCCAGGGCTATCGCAATTTGTGTACCAGCTTGCATACATCCTGATGCGACACCGGTTCGCGTCTGCGCGGCGCCTGTATTACACCCTGTCCGGGCATGGGGCAGCACCCACGCTCCGACCATGCCCCAAACAGGTGCAGCGCCCGTTGAAACGGCACGGTGCGATCGGCAAAGCAGTGCAGGGCGCGGTGCCGGTGCCTACGTACGAAGTCGGCTGTCACACAATCTGCGCCGTGCGCGATTTCAGTCCTTGAAGAAAGAAAAACGGTCCGCCAATGAACGCCAATAAACGCGAATGGAAGAGGGCTTGGGCAGCAGCACGGGCTTCGGTCGTTGAAGACAACCACAGATTACGCAGATTCAACAGATTAGAAGAACGCCAGATCCGCGACCGGTCAACGCGCCCTGCTCTGACGCATGCCGGCGCAGCGCGAATCGGCCTGTCGCAGCATCTGTCTTTATTCGCGTGTCTTCGCGTTCATTGGCGGACAACCTGCTTCTTGAGCGCGCGACCACCCAGCTCGCGCTACCGTGCGGTTAAGTACGAAGCCGCCTGTCACACAATCTGCGTCATCTGCGGAATCTGCGGTTCCTGCCTTCAAAGAAAGGAACGATCCGCGACTAAACGCCAATAAACGCGAATGAAAGACGCCATGCGGACACGGCTGCCTTCACGGCCGCCGCATTTCTGCGTTTGCTCGGTTGAATTCCAGCCCCCCACTCGAAGCGATCTATACACATTCGCGTTTATTGGCGTTCATTGGCGGACAACCCGCTTGACCGAGCAGTGCAGCCGACTGCGTTTCAATCCTGATCCAGAATACAAAAGGCAGATACCGGCGGGTGCCGGCGGGTGCCGATATCTGCCTTTCGTGGGCCGACGGCCCAGCGGAACGGCTTTTAGTCGTCGGTCTTGATCAACGCCTCGACCGGAATATCCCACTTCCTGGCGTGCTCGTCGGCGGTGCCCGAACTCATGTACCAGGCCATGTCTTCCTTAATGTCGGCGGCGAAGTCGCTGTTCTTGCGGATTGCGATACCCACCTTGGTGGTGTTCGGGTCGCGAAAGGCGATCTCGAACTTGCCTTCGTTCTGGCTCTGGGCATAAGCCAGCGTGGTCAGCGTTTCCAGGATGCCGGACAGGCGGCCGTTGGCCAGCTGCGGGATTTCCTGGGCGACCGACGGGTAGGACTTGGGCTGGATCGCCGGCTTGCCCTGTGATTCGCAATGCTTTTCGCTGGCTGCGGTCACGGCATCCATTTCCGGCGCGCTGCCGGTGAGAATGCCGATATTCTTACCGCACATGGCGTCGTAGCTGGTCAGCGTGTCTGCATCGTCGGCACGCACCATCACGGCAAAGCCGTTCTCGATGTAGTTGATGAAATCCACGCTCTTGCGGCGTTCGGCGGTGTTGTAGATATCGGAGACGACCATATCCACGCGCCCGCTCTTGAGCGACGGCAGCAGGCCGTTGAACGCACTCGTCTTGAGTTCGTAGTCCCAGCCGCCGTGTTCGGACATCGCCTCGATCATGTCCATCTCGAAGCCGATCACCTTGGATGTGTCGTCGGGATCGCGATAGCTCAGCGGCGGGAAGTCCGCCGAGGTAGCAATCGTGTAGGAATCGCCGTCGGCAGCGAATGCCGGCGCCGTGGTAACGGCTGCGGCCAGCAGGGCCGATACGGTCATCAGTTTCTTGAAGGGTGTGGTCTCGGTCATGGCTCATGCCTCTCGGGTTTTGGATGATCTGCCTTCGGAACGTTGCTCGATGAGATGCACGAAGTTCTTCGTGCGCGGGTTGTCGGGCGCGTTGAAGACGTCTTCGGGCGCGCCGTGCTGAACGATCTCGCCGTTTTCCATGAACACGACCTTGTCGGCCCAGTCGCGGGCGAACACGATCTCGTGACTGACCACGACCATGGTCATGCCGGATTCGGCGAGCTTGCGCATGAGGTCGAGCACCTCGTTGACCAGCTCGGGGTCAAGCGCGGACGTGGGTTCGTCGAACAACAGCAGCTTGGGCCGCGTGGCAACCGCGCGAATGATGGCGATACGCTGCTGCTGCCCGCCGGACAGCTGATGCGGGTAGTGGTTTTCGTATTCGGCCAGGCCCGCCCAGGCCAGCAGTTCGCGGGCCTCGGCCCGGGCCTGCTCGCGTTGGGTGCCGTGGACACGTACCGGTGCTTCGATCACGTTTTCGAGCACGGTCAGGTGATCGAACAGATTGAAATGCTGAAAGACCATGCCGACGCCGACCTTGGCACGAGAGCGCGCCGCATCGCGCAGCGGTACGGGGCGACCGGCGGATGAGCGATAGCCCACGAACTGGCCACCCACGGTGATCTCGCCGTCGTCGACGGTTTCCAGCCGGTTGATCGTGCGCAACAGCGTGGTCTTGCCGGAGCCGCTGGGCCCGATCAGAAACACCACCTCGCCCGGGAAGATATTGAACGACACATCGCGCAGCACGCGTTTGCCGTGGAAGGATTTAGATACCTTGTTGATCACCACGTACGGCCGGCGCGGGCCGGCGCCGGGCTTGCCGTCTTTGCTGGCCAGCGCCCGCCCCGGGTTCAGGAATTTCTGCAGCGCCGGTGCTTCGCTGTCGATTGGCTTGTCGTCGTGCCCCGCACCCGCCGGTGCCGTCGCGCCGGTGAGCGGGTTCTCGCCGCGTTCGCGCCCGGCCTGTGCAGCGAGAGCAATGGCATGCCCGCGTCGTTCGAGATCGAGATGACGTTCGAGATAATTCTGGGCCAGCGCAATCAGCGTGGTGGCGCCGAGATAGAGCACGCCGGCCGCCAGGAAGACCTCGACATATTCGAAATTGGTCGAAACCACCTGCTCGCTGCTGAGCGTAAGCTCCTGCACGGTGATCACCGAGGCCAGCGACGTATGCTTGACGATGACCATGCCTTCATTGGCCATGGCCGGCGCGATCGAGCGCATCGCCTGCGGCATGATCACGCGATACATGATCTGCCACGAGGTAAGCCCCAACGCACTGGCGGCATCGCGCTGGGTTTTCTTGATCGACTGCAGACCGCCGCGGATGATCTCCGACATGAAGGCGATCTCGTTGAGCATCAGCCCGAGCACGGCCGTCCAGAAGGCACTGAGGCCCAAGCCGATCAGCGGCAGCACGTTGTACCAGAACAACAACTGCAACAGGATCGGCGTACCGCGCATCACCCAGATATAGGGAATGGGCAGCAGCCGCACGATCCTGTAGTGCGACAGGCGCATCATCGCCATACCCAGCGAAAACGGCAGCGCCGCCGCGAAGGCAATCACGGCGATGATCATGGCCGTTTTCAGCCCTTCCCATAGCAACGGCAGGGTCAGGTAATGCAGAAATGCGCTGGCGTCCATCGAGCCCTCTGTTTGGTGTCGCGCGCCGCCGCCACGGGGTGGCGCCAGAAAACGCGACAAACGGTTGTCGTGCCGCGCTCGGCGCCGGTCAGGCCGGCTGCCGATGGCGGTGTCTGATGGCCGCGGCAAATGCTGCAGCGCAGCATTTGCCGATCGTTACCCATGCAACGACTTCGGCCTTGCGTTAAAAAAGCGGGCCCGCGCCGCCCCCGCGGCGCAGCCCGCTACCCCCTAAACGGGTTGCCGACCGGCGCCTGCCCCGGGCGCCGGCTCGGTTTGGTTAGCCTGCCTCGGCGAACCAGGATTTGATCTCGGCTTCGTGCGTATTCATGTAGTCGTCGATGGCGGTGTCGATGCCGTCTTCCTGTGCCGCCACCATGGCGCGCTGCAGCTCGTCGAGCGGGAAGTTCATGTTCGTGAAGAACGTGGCGATTTCCGGGTAGTCCGTCTTGAAGCCCTTGCGCACCAGCGCATCCACATGCTGTGGATTGCCCAGCATCTGCTTGGGCTCATCGAGAAAACGCAGGTCCCAGCGGCCGAAGATCCAGTGCGGTGTCCACACCGTGGCCACGATCCATTCCTTGCGTTTGACCGCCCGGGCCAGTGCCGCGGTCATGGCTGCATCGCTGGAGGCGACGAGCCGGTAGTCCTCCAGGTCGTAGGCGGACAGCATTTTCTGCGAGATCTGCATTTCGCCGGCGCCCGGGTCGATACCCTGAATGCGCCCCTTGAGCTTGGCGCGGACCTCGGGCTTGTTCAGATCCGCGATCGAGTCGAGCTCGGATTCCGGCACATAGGCAGGCACCGCCCAGCCCATCTGGGCACCGCTGTACAGCGGGCCGAGATCGTCGACATCGTCCTTCACGCGTTGCCAGTAATCGGCATGCGTGTCCGGCAGCCAGGCCATGAGCATGCCGTCCAGACTGCCCTCGGCCACACCCTGGTACTGCACGGCGATATTGGCCATGCGCAGGGTTACCTCGTAGTCGCTGTACTTCTCGATGGCACGTTCGGCCAGCTTGGTGACGAACTCCGTGTCCGCCCAGGCGGTCCAGCCGATCACGATTTCCTGGTCGGCCGGGTCGTCGCCCTGGGCTGCGCCGGCGCTCGCGCACCAGGGCAGGATGAGTAGAAGAGCGATGCCCGCCCAATACGATTTATGCGTTTTCATGTAATTCCCCAAGTTCGGATTATTGAATTGATGAGCGTTGACGAATCAGGCGTGTTTGGCGGCCTGCTTGGTGACCTCGGGGTTCTGGTAGCTCTCCCAGATCTGGCGCAGATAGGCCATGCACTGCTCGTCGAGCACGCGCTGGGGCACCGGATCGCTGTCCCAGTGGCCATGGCGATCCTCGCCACGAACGAGCATTGCGCTACGCCGCCCAAGCGTGGAAACCACATGGGCCGGCATATAGAAAAAGGCGATACCCACGCGCCGCTGATCGGTGTGGTTGCCGCGCGAGCCGTGCACGGTGCGCTCGTGATGCAACGAGAACTGGCCCGCGCGCAATGCCATCTCGACCGCGTCTTCTTCTTTGAGCCCGCGAATGGTCTGGCCGCGCGAAAGCAGATTCTTCGGGTCGTAGGTTTCGTCGTGATCGAAATCCTGGCCACGGTGCGAGCCGGGCAGCACGTTCAGGCAGCCGTTGTCGGGCGTGGCATCGGTCAGGGCCAGCCAGGCGGTGATTTCCTGATGCGGATCGAGACCGTAATAGGCCGAATCCTGGTGCCAGGACACGAAGCGATCATCCTGCTCGCGCTTGGCGAACAAGGACGAGCCGAACAACAGAATGTCCGGCCCGATCAGCGATTCCACCGCATCGAGAATCGCCGGGTTACAGGCCAGATCCACAATCCACGGGGCGGCCAGATGGGCCTTGATCTTGAGATATTTCTGCGGGTCGGTCTTGAGCTCGGTTTCCATCGCCTCGAGCTTGGCCAGGCAGTCGGCTGCCTGTTCGGTTGTCAACGCATCGAGTGGATAGAGATACCCCTGCTCTTCAAAGTGCTGAATCTGTTCGGTGCTAAGGCTGTTCGACATGGTTAGGCTCCGGATACAGTGGGTTGCAGAAACGCTTCGGCATGGCGTAGCGCCCCATCCGCGCAGGCGCCGCGTCGGGCATGACTCAAGTGACCGTGGTTCGGGCGGATTGAAAAAGCGACACGTCCGGTTCGTAGAATCCACGCCCGGCCAGACCGCCCTCGCGTGCGGCGCTGACCATGGCCAGATGCACCAGCGGCGAACGCCCACTGGCAGCGATGCGATGACAACACACCAGACCGATGTCGTCGGTCACCGCGGCGGCGCGCTCGGGCCAGTCGGCCGGCAACAGTGCGCCCCAGGCCTGACTCAAGGCCGGGACAAACCCCAGCGCCTGGCCGCCGAGGCCACAAAAATCGATCACCGGGCTATCGCCGACCGCGCCGATCACGGGCACGTCTTCGCAGCCCGGCAGGCGGGTACCGATCGGTGCCGTGGCGCCGCACGTACGCCAGTGGCGTTCCCCGGCAAAACGCACCCCGAAGACCGCTCCATTGCCGCCGACCGCCGCGATCGAGCCACCGTGTGCCTGCATCGCCCAGGCACTGGCGGCCATGAGCATGGGCAACACGAAATTGGCATTGGCGGCGATCGTTTCGCCATAGGCAGCGGGCAGATCACCCAGCGCTGCCTGCAATTGGACGTTGGCCTCGCCCGTACGGGCATGGCATTCGTCGCCTGCCTGCAGCGACGCGTCGATCCAGTCGCGTACCGCTAACGGCGTAGCGGCCAGACGCGCTGCCAGCTGATCGAAAGCCCAGTCCGCCTGTTCATGCAGATGGCGCACGCAGACAGCGTCCGCCGAGCCGAAACGCAGCGCCGGTGGCGCGCTTTCGGCGATCGGGGCCAGCACCTCGTGACGGTCGTCGCCCACCCGCCACACGGGCATGGCGCTCGATACCACCTGGGCCAGCGGCGTAACCACGCCATGATCCTGCGCCGGCACCAGCCGCACAGCCCCGGTGTCGATGGCGTCGGCGGCCGCATCCACATGCTTGCCGGCATAGACCAGGGCATGAATCGCCGCGTTTCGTATCGGCTGAGACAGCACGCGACCATCCAGCGGCGGGCCGGCGTGCAGCAAGACGTCGTCGCCCAGCGCTGGCTTCATATCGCCCAGCCGTGCCACGCCGCGCAGACAGGCGCCGTCGAAAAGCGTGGCGAGCTGCGCGCGCTTGGCGTCGAGCGGGATTGGCATGACGGCATTCATGCGGCTGACTTGCCCAACAGCCGGCGCCACCAGTTCACGATCATCCGCCAGACCAGGCTCAGTGCATTGACCGAGCTGGTATCGACGGATTTCAGGCGTGCGCGGCCCGGTGTCTGTGCAACGTCGTTCGCCGCATGCTTGGCCGGGGCCTGCGTGTCGCCGGCCGCGTCCTCGGCCGAAGCTTCGGGTTGCAGCGCCTGCTGCAGGTTGTCGGCAAAGTCGCGGGTGAGCTGATCGGCCAGCGCCTTGACGATGCCCTCGCGGCTGAACTGCGCCAGCTTGCCGGTAATCGAGAACGACACGCTCAACTCGACCGCGGTCGTTGCGCCTTCCTCGATCACGGCAAAGGCGGCTTCGCCTTTTACCCGGCTGTTGCTCTTGCGATCGGTCCCACGACCCTGCAGCGCGCCGCTGCGAGTCGCGTCGTCGAGGCTCAAATCGCCCTCGCCGGCAAAAGCGGCCGCGATCGGGCCCAGCTTGACCTGAAAGGTGAGCTTGAGGTGATTGTCCGCAACCGGTTCGCGTAGCGTCGCGCCCGGCAGGCAATCCACCAGCAACGCCGGATCCTGAAAGGCCTGCCAGACGTCGGCGGCCGGGGCATCGATGGTAAAGCGTTGATTAAGATCCATCGGAACTCTCTTGCGGATAGGTTTCGAGCACGTGCTGAATCGCCCGCACGATGCCGCGATAGCCGGTGCAGCGGCACAGATTGCCGGCCAGCTCTTCGCGGATACGGGCTTCGTCGGCGTGCGGCAGGCGCTGCACGATGTCGCGCGCGGTGATCAGCATCCCCGGCGTGCAATAGCCGCACTGCAGGGCATGTTCCTGGCTGAAGGCACGGCGCAGGGCCGCGGTCAGTGCATCCTCTTCGAAGGCTTCCAGGGTGCGGATCTGGCGGCCTTCGAAACGCGCGGCCGATTGCAGACAGGAACGCTGCGGCACGCCATCGATCTCGACCGTGCAGGCGCCGCACACGCCCTGTTCGCAACCCAGATGGGTGGCGGTCAGCCCGCAATGCTCACGCAGCACATCGGCCAGATGGGTACGCGCTTCGGCATTGATCTCGCGCGGCTGGCCATTCACGTCCAGCCGAAACGTCACCGTGTTGCTTTCAGGAAACTCCAGCGGCTGGCTCATGCGACACCTCGCATATCGGCGAGCACATCCGCCAGCAGCCCGGCATGCAGGGCACGCCGGTGGCCGACGAGCGCCAGTGTTTCGTCGTCGAGCAACGCGGCCCGGGCCGCGGATGCGGCCAGTTCGTCGAACAGGCCGGCGCGTTCGACGACCACCGGCGCGCCGTCGAGGGCCGAGAACACCAAGCGTTCGACCCCCGTGGCCGGATCGGCCACGCCACTGACAATGGCCAGCGCGAATTCGCCGGTCTTGCGACAGAACTTGCGATAGGACCAGCGCGCGCGATCGCCCAGCGCCGGGATATGGATCGCGATCAGCACTTCATCCTCGGCGAGCACGGTTTCGAAAGCCGAGGTCATGAAATCGCGCGCCGCGACCCTACGCGGCCCCTGTGCTCCCTGGACCTCGAATGTCGCCCCCAGCGCGGCCGTGGCCGCGATCCAGTCCGCAGCGGGATCGGCATGGCAAAGGCTGCCGCCGATGGTGCCGCTGTTTCGTACCGCCCGGTAGGCGATCCCGGCGGCCACATGGGCCAGCATGCCGGTGGTCGCGTCGTCGTAGCGGCCGTCTTCGAGGGCGGTATGGGTGACCAGCGCGCCAATGACCATCGTCTGGTCTTCGCGGCGGATGCCCTTGAGCGCCTCCACTCTCGCGATATCGACCACACATTCCGGCTGCGCCAGACGCAGATTGAGCATCGCGCCCAGCGACTGTCCACCGGCGATCGGTTTGGCAAACGCCTCGGCCTGAAGTGCTTCGATCGCGCCGGCAATATCGGCCACGCGTTCGATACGGTAATCAATGGCTTTCATGGGCCGCCTCCAATGCCGCAATCACCCGCTCGGGCGAAATCGGCACGCTATGAATCTCGGCCCCCAGGCCCGCCAGCGCATCGTTGACCGCATTGGCAATCGCCGCGGGCGGGGCAATCGCCCCGCCTTCGCCGATGCCTTTCTGGCCGAAACTGCTGAACGGGCTCGGCGTCTGCATGTGCTCGATACGCAGCGGCGGCATCTCGGCCGCGCCCGGCACCATGTAATCGGCCAGCGTCGACGCCAGGGGCTGGGCTTCGTCGTCGAACGGCATTTCTTCGTAGAGCGCGGTGCCAACGCCCTGGGCGAGCCCGCCGATCAGCTGGCCTTCGACCACCATCGGATTGATCAGCACGCCGCCGTCTTCGCAGATGGCGTAGTCGAGCAGCGTGACCGCGCCGGTGACGGTATCCACCTCGACCGCGCAGGCATGGGTCGCATAGCTGAACGTGCCCATGTCCGGACGCATCTTGTAGCCCGCGACGAGCCCCAGCCCGGCCGGGTCCACATCGTCGGGCAGTCGCTGCGGCGCGCGATACCAGGTATGCGCGATCTCGACGAGGGTGATCGAGCGGCTGCCGTCGGCCGTGGCGACGGCGCCGTTTTTAAACACCAGATCGTCGGCCGCTACATTGAGCAGGTGCGCGGCCAGATATCGCAGGCGATCGGCGAGTTTTTCGCACGCCGCAGCGACCGCGCCGCCGGACATCACGGCATTGCGCGAGCCCCAGGTGCCGGTCGAATACGGCGAGCCATCGGTATCGCCATGCCTGATGCGAACATGTTGCGGGTCGATACCAAGCACTGTGTGGGCGACCTGAGCCATGGTCGTTTCCATGCTCTGACCGTGCGAATGCGCACCCAGATAGAGTTCGAGAATGCCGTCGGTGGTCACCCGCGCATTGCATTGCTCGTAGCCGGGCACCATGGGAATGCCCCAACCGTGATAGACCGAGGTGCCGTGCGCGCCCTGCTCGCAGAACGTCGCCAGGCCCAGGCCGATACGCTTGCGACCCGTGGCTTCGGCCTGGCGCGCACGCCAGCCGCTCCAGTCGAGCGCTTCGACGGCGCGCTGCATGCAGGCGATATAGTCGCCCGAGTCGAACAGCTTGTTCGTGATGTTCGTGTACGGCATGTCGTCGGCGCCGACGAGGCTGCGTTCGCGCAGCTCGTACGGCTCGATGCCCAGTTCGCGAGCCGCGATATCGAGCATGACTTCGAGCGCGAAACACACCCCGGTGCGGGCGACGCCGCGATAGGGCAGGATCGGCGGCTTGTTGGTCGCCGCCGAGCGCGTATGACAGCGGTAGCTGTCCATCTTGTACGGGCCCGGCAAGATCGAGCCGATCTGCGCAGCTTCCAGACAGGCCGAAAACGGATAGGACGAATAGGCACCGGAATCGACGATCGCATCGCAATCGATACCGGCCAGGCGGCCGCTGCGTTCGACATGCACGGTGATGTCGTAGGCGTGCTCGCGGCAGTTGGCGTTGGCCGATAGATGCTCGTTTCGATCCTCGATCCAGCGGATCGGCCGGTCGAGCTGCATCGCCAGCCACGCGCAACAGATTTCCTCGGGTAGCAGAATGCCCTTGTAGCCAAAGCCACCGCCGACATCGGGCGAAACCACGCGTACCTGACCTTCGTCCAGGCCCAGGCATTCGGCCAGGCCGGTACGGTTGATATGCGGCATCTGCGCCGCGCTGGTCATCTCCAACCGGCCGAGCCGGTGGTCCCAGTAACAGACCACACCCCGTCCTTCCAGCGGCACCTGGCATTGACGCGAGGTAGACAACGACCGGCGCAGACTGACCACGTCGTCAGCCATTGCGGCCGCGTTGTCAACCTGTGTTTCGAGAAAGACGTTGCTATCCCAGTGGGCGTGCAGCTTGCCTTCGGCGCTGCCATTGGCCGCGGCATGCATATCCGACACGACCGGCAGGTCTTCGTAGTCGACAAATACCTGCTCGGCCAGATCCTCGGCCCGGGCACGGCTGGGCGCGACACACATCGCCACCATCTCGCCGACGAAACGTACCTTGTCCTTGGCCAGCGGATACTGCTCGGAGACCTGAAATCCAGGCAGCTTGGAAGCGGCCACGATCGGCTTCACGCCGGCCATATCGGCCATCGTGTAGACCAGCGATTCCCAGCCGTCGGGTTTTTCGATTTCCACGATCCGGGCATGGGCAACCGGGGCACGCACGAAGGCCACGTCCAGCATGCCGGGCATGCGGATATCGGCCACGAACTGACCGCGACCGGCCAGAAAGCGCGCATCTTCCTTGCGCGCCAACCGCGCGCCGATGCCCTTGGCCTGGGTGTCGGGTGGGGCGCCGGTCATGCCGAGGCAGCTTGGGCCGGCGCGAACTGCGGCAGCGTGGGCGCATCTGCATCGAAGCGCTCGCCGGCCCGCAGACAAAAGCGGGGCGTGAGCATGCGCTCGGCGGTCACGCGATGATCTTCGTTATCGCGCAGCGTCCACTGGCCGCGCTCATCGTTGAGCACCGAGACATCCGCAACCGCGCCCGGCTTGAGATGGCCGATGTCGTCGGCCATGCCGAGCATGGCCGCGGCGTTCGAGGTGACCATCGGCACGACCTGATCGAGCGTGAGCCCGAGTGCGAGCATGCTGGTCATCGCCGAGGTCAGCGAAAAGCGCACCGCCCCGGCGAACATGTGATCGCCCTCTTCGGGGTCGGAGTGCACATCCGGCGTGCCGGGCGGCGGCGCTACGCGGGTGTTGTAGCCGTGCATGTCGGCGCCGAGCGTATTGGGCACGATGCCGGCATCGAGTACCTTGCGCGCGACATCGAAGCTGAAGTGCGAACCGTGGCCCACGTCGATCTTCACGCCCTTGTCGAGCACATCGCGAATGAGGCCGTGCACCTGGCCGTGCTTGTCCACGAACCCGCCGGGATGACGGGTGAACGGATGGGCGAGCACATCGCCTGGTTTGACCAGTTCGAGCACGCTCGGAAAGATCGTGTCCGGGTCGATATCCATCGGGTCTTCGGGCGACGGCCAGAGCTGACCGAAATGCAGATAGACCGGCATACGCGACTGGCGCCCGATCTGGGCGGCGAGCTTGATCACGTCCATGCCCCAGCGCTGGAAACCGCCCAGCTCCGCATGCGCCTTGATGCCCTTGACCAGATCGGGGTTGGCCTCGACCGCCTTCGCGGTGGCATCGATATCCAGACATTCCGGCTGATAGAGCTGCGGGTAGTAGTGGCCTTCCAGCCCGCCGACGAGATAGGCCGAGATGAAGGCGAGCACGCGCGTTTTCGCCGGCTCGGCGATGAAATGCCGAAAGCCGGGCAGTGTCATGCAGCTCGGCCCGCCCTGATCGACCAGCGTGGTGACCCCCGAACGCACGCCCACCATGTCGGGATCGAGACCGAAGCGTCCGGTCACATAACGATAGATATGGGCGTGGGTATCGATCATGCCCGGCAGCACGAGATTGCCGCTGCAGTCGATGACGTCGGCATCCGAGGCATAGGGCGCGTTCAGGCCGGTAACGATACCGTTCTGTATGACCAGGTCGGCCTGCTCATCCGTGCCCGTTGCCGGGTCCACGACCCGACCGCCCTTCAACACCGTCGTCGACATTCTGGCTCCTTGCCTGCGTGATCTGCGATAGCCAGAACAGCGCAAGGCTTGTGCCAAATGACCACGTTGCATACAACGTAGATTATGCAACCGGCTGTTTAACAATATTTAAATTATTTAACTATTAAGTGGTACACCCCTCACTTGCCACGAAAACCGTATCCGAAATGTCGTCGATCAATGCGCTAAAACAACGCCGCTGCACCAGCATGGGGGAACTATGTGGTGCACCTCGTATTTTTTACTAGACTCAAAATCAGATGATTTCTCGGGCGGGGAGCGCGCATGAGGCTACACGCGCCTCGCGGCCAACGGCTGCGTTGAAAACAGCGGCTCGAGCCCGCTGTTTGGCTACCGGATCAGGAACACGCGCTGCACGTGCTGCCACCCACGAAGCGGCAGACGACGCGCCGAAATTGCCTGCTAACGCAGGCGAAAAGGCACCGTGCCCAGCTCGTTATTGGCTTCGACCAGGCGTGCCAGATACCACACGAACAGGTCACGATCAGGGCCTTCCAGGGCTTCGACCGTGCGTTCGTGGGCGCGTTGTACGGCGGCGGTCATCTGCTGCACGTGATCGCACCCTGCGCGGGTCGCACGGGTCAGGCGAACACGCCCGTCTTGTGGGCTCTGACGGCGTTCGACCAGGCCACGCTGCTCGAGCCGACGCAGCACCTCGCCCACGCTGGTGCGCTCGAGCCCGATCTCGTGGGCCAGGGTCATCTGGTCCATTTCGCCATGCTCGGCCAGCGCGGTGAGCACGCTGTATTGGACCGGGGTGATATTGAAGCCTTCGGTTTCCTTGGTGAACAAGGCGCTATGAATCTGGTGCAACCGGCGAATGAGAAAGCCGGGTCGAACCAGTAGCGGCGAGCGCGCTTCGAACTCGGCGAGTTCCTGGGCAACGTCGAGAGGATCGGGCATGGCAGGCAGGCTCGCGTAGGACGAATGAGCTCGACACGCGCCTGCCCGACCACCTGTGACGCCGGGTCGAATGGGCGCGAATCGCCGGACGGGCGCACAGACAGCGCCAACCGGCGTTTTACACACCCGTTAATTCTTTGGCAATACAGATACGTGTGCCGACACGACCCGCCAGCCGACATCGAAGCGCACCCAGCACTGGCTTTGCCGGCCGATGGATACGCCGTTTTCATGCGCGCGCTCGAACTCGATACTCGCCGTGGCGAAATCCTCGCCAAATGTCGTGATCGCGATCCGTCGTATGCGCCGGTCGAGATTGGCCGGATTGCGCGCCCGGCGAAATGCCTGGATCTCGTCGTGCCCATAGAGCATTTCGGTCGCCCCGTAGCGCACCGTGTGTTCGCTGTCCCAGAACAGCGTATCCAGCATCTCGACATCGTTGCCGGTTAGCGCGGCCTCGTAACGCATGAGCGCGTCCGTGACTTCGGCCACCACATCGCGGCGATTGAGCTGTTCGGGCGACTGACTCATAGCGGCGCCCGCCCGGGCGGTATCGGCGCCTGCGGACATACCCGGCCGGCCAGTTCGATCAGGCGCATATCGCCATTGCGGCGCGTCATGATCGACAGGCCCAACGGCAGGCCGTCTTTCATCGCCAGCGGCAGACTCATCTGCGGCAACCCGGCCAGCCCCGCACTGCACAGCAACGACATCGCCTGCGAGCGGTAGGTGGTTTCCAGTGACGCGTCGGTTTCGCCGCGCGGCGGCGCGGGCCGCGGTGTCGTGGGCAGCACCACGACATCGTCTTCGCCGATCAGGTGGTCCAGCCGGGCCACGATGTCGGCGCGATGGACCCGCGCCTTGCGCAGCGCGCCGGCATCGATCCGCGCGGCCTGGGCCATGCGTTCGCGCACGCCGGGACCGAGCGTGGGGCGGGTCTGCGTGACCCAGTCGCCGAGCGCGTCCCAGACGTCCGCAGCCTGGAGGATACGAAAGGTTTCGAACCAGCAGGCCAGGCCATCATCGGCCAGGCGAATCGTTTGTATTTCATCGGCTTGTGCCGCGATCGTGTCAATAGCCGGTGTCAATGCATCGGCGATGTCTGCCTCTACCGCCTCGAAGGCATCGGCGGCGATCAATACCCGCTTGAACGCCCCGCTTTCCCGGGCATCCGGCAGGAGCACGCGGCCCACCCGCGCAAAGATATCCGCATCGCGAGCGAACCAGCCGATGCAATCGAACGCTCGGGCAAAGCGCAGCAGTGCGGGCGTGGGCACACGGCCGTGGGTGGTTCGCAGGCCCAGCAAACCACAATAGCTCGACGGCACACGCACCGAGCCGCCGCAATCCGTGCCCAGCGCAAAGTCCACCAGGCCGGCACAAACGGCCGCGGCCGAGCCGCTCGACGAACCGCCACTCAAGCGATCCAGCCCCCAGCTGTTCTTCGGCGCGCCATAGTGGCTATTGTCGCCGGTGAGCGAATAACACAGTTCGTCGGAAATCGTACGCCCAACGAGTTCGGCGCCCGCCGCAAGCAGACGCGTGATGCAATCGGCATGGGTTTGCGCGGGCGCATGCGTGGCCAGCCACTGCGGCTGGCCAAAGCCGGTGCGCGTACCGGCGATATCGAAGACGTCCTTGGCCGCAAACCGCAAACCGTCGAGCACGCCCTCGCCGGTAGGCGCCAGCGCGGCCGGGTTGTCGCGACAGAAGGCATCGACCGGATCGTCGACCCGGGCACTCATCGCCGCGCCACCGGTACGCGGCCGTTCGATGCGCCGGTGGCTCCGCTGGAATATGGTTTCGAGACGGCCTTTTCCATGACGCACTCCCTGCATCGCGATACGCTCAATTGAACGTGCCGTTGTATGCAACGTGTATGCCATGTAATGATCTGGCGCGGGCAACGTTGGCGCCGCTTGCAAGCTTAGGTGATCGGGCCGTAACGCGACCCAGACTTACGGGCGGTATGGCGGCGTATTGCAGCCGCAAAAGTGCTGCCAAGCCTTTGAAAATAAAAGTTGGAAGAGCGCCGGCGTTCGTTTTGCATGCCGGATGCCTAATCACAGTGATCGAGAACGCTATCCATGCTGCAAACCGCGAAAGGCCGTTACGGCTGTGTTACCGCTCCCCATCTGTCGGCCGCACTGGCCGGCCGCGATGTACTGGCTGCCGGCGGCAGCGCGATCGAGGCCATGGTCGCGAGCGCGGCCACGATCGCTGTGGTCTATCCGCATATGAACTCGATCGGCGGTGACGGCTTCTGGCTGATCAAGAAGCCCGGCCAGGCACCGATCGGTATTTCGGCGTGCGGGCGCGCCGCTGCGCTTGCCACGCCGGACTGGTATGCCGAGCGCGGCCATCACGCAACCATTCCGGCCCGCGGCGCCGAGGCCGCATTGACCGCCCCGGCAACCATCGCCGGCTGGCAGGCCGCGCTCGACCAGCTCGAACGCGAACCGATGGCGCTGGGCACACTGCTCGCACCCGCTATCGCCCATGCCCGGGACGGCTTCGTGACCACCGGCAATCAGGCTAGCTGTACCGCGGCCAAGGCCGACGAGCTACGCGACGTGCCTGGGTTTGCGCAAGTCTTTATGCCCGGCGGCAGCGCACCGCGCGAGGGCGATATCTTCTATCAGCCGGCCCTGGCCAATACGCTGGAAACCCTGGCCCGCGAGGGCTTGAACAGCTATTACAGCGGTTCGCTGGCAGCGACCCATGCAGCATATCTCGAGGCCATGGGCTCGCCGCTGCGTGCATCCGACCTGGCCCGGTGCGCCGCCGATGTCGTTGCGCCGCTGTCCACCCAACTTTCGGTGGGCACGGTCTACAACATGCCGCCGCCCACGCAGGGCGTGTCGTCGTTGATGATTCTGGCCCTGTTCGACCGCCTGAAAGTCGCCGAGGCCGAGGGCTTCGATCATCTGCACGGACTCATCGAGGCCACCAAGCAGGCATTTCTGATTCGAAACGCCGAACTGGGCGACCCCGACCATATGCACCGCCCGGCCGAATCATGGCTGGAGGCCGCCCATCTCGATGACCTGCATGCGGCAATCGACCCGCGCAAGGCCCTGGACTGGCCCTATGAAGCCAAGGCCGGCGATACCATCTGGATGGGCGCGACCGATGCCGACGGCACCATGGTGAGCTTCATTCAGAGCGTGTTCTGGGAACACGGCTCGGGGCTGACCTGCCCGGACACCGGCGTGACGTTCCAGAACCGCGGGGCCGGCTTTTCGCTGACACCCGGCGCCAATCAGCTGGCCCCCGGCAAGCGCCCGTTCCATACCCTCAACCCCGCCATGGCCGAACTCGAGGACGGCCGGCTGATGGCCTACGGCACGATGGGCGGCGAAGGCCAGCCCCAGACCCAGGCCGCCGTATTCTCGCGCTATGCGATGTACGGCCAGGGCCTGCAACGCGCGGTCACCGCCCCGCGCTGGCTGCTCGGCAAGACCTGGGGCGATGCCACCACCAGCCTCAAGCTGGAAAACCGCTTCGACCCGGCCCTGATCGACGCACTCATCGCCAGCGGTCACGAGGTGGAAATGATCGAGGCTTTCTCGGATCTGGCCGGCCATGCCGGTGCGGTGGTTCGCCACCCGGCCGGCTATTGCGAAGGCGCAAGCGATCCCCGGGCGGACGGCGGAGCCGTTACGCTCTAGGTACCCACGGCGCGCCTCACGACCATGCCAGAATAGCGGGCTTTCACCAGCAGATCGCACAGGCATGGCAGGGCGCCCTATTCTGGTATTCGACTCCGGCATCGGCGGGTTGACGGTGCTGCGCGAGATTCGGCGCGTACTGCCCGAACAGCGCTTCGTCTATGTCGCCGATGATGCCGGCTTTCCCTATGGCGACTGGGACGAGGCGCGCCTGCGCGAACGCCTGATCGGCCTGATCGGCGAACTGCTGACCGCCTATACACCGGCGATCGTGGTCATTGCCTGCAACACGGCGGCCACGCTCGCGCTCGCGGATCTACGCGCGGCTTATCCCGAGGCCTGCTTCGTCGGCACGGTACCGGCCATCAAACCGGCCGCCGAACAAAGCCGTTCCGGTCTGATTTCGGTTCTGGCTACGCCGGCCACCATCCAACGCGCCTATACCCGCCACCTCATCGATACCTTCGCTGCCCACTGCGAACTCACGCTGGTGGGCAGCCGCCATCTTGCCCGCCTGGCCGAGGCCCATGTGCGCGATGGCGCCTGCGATACCGATATGATTCGTGGCGAGATCGCGCCCTGTTTCGTCGAAAAGGCGCAGCAAAAAACGGATATCGTGGTACTCGCCTGTACCCATTACCCGTTGCTGGCTGACTTGTTCAAACAGCTTGCGCCGTGGCCGGTTTTCTGGCTCGACCCGGCCCCGGCGATCGCCCGACACGTATTCAACATCGCTCGGACGGTGCCCCGTGATCGCCCCACGCTTGCCTGGCCTAACGACAGGCCAACCGATTGGGCCGTATTCACAGCCGGTGCCCCTGAGGCGCCTGTCGAACGACTCATGCAGCAATTCGGTCTGGTCAGCGACAACACATACACGGCGACCCAGCGCGGCGAGTTCGCGCGGTAACGGCGTTTACCGTGATATGAGGCGCTGGATTTTCGAACGATTCGCCGCCCTTTAAAAGTCGTAAGAACAATTCATTACGACTATTTCGGCACGAACACGCGTAACGGCGACTTCAAGGCGCCCATATCTAAACCGCTGGTTTACCGACATAAATCTTAAAAGAAAACATTTAGCAAATTCAGGCGCCCGGCTTTAAAGACGTTTTCGCCCTGCGACTACGATACGTCGGCCATGCCCGGGCCGAGTTGCACCCCCGTATCTGAAACAAAACGGCTGTGCTACAACGAACCCAAACCAGAATAAGCAGTCGAGGCGGCCAACCCGCCCAACGATTGCAACGGCCACGCCGTGAGAGGAGACCCCATGAAGCCGATCGTCAAGAAGGTGTTGCAAAGCTCTTTGGCCGAGTCGTTGACCACGCCCTTGTCGGTCGACCATTACCTGGGGCTGATCGACAGCAAGCTCTCGGTCAACGAACCGCGTGGGCGTATCGCTGATATCGAGCGCCAGACCGAAGACAGCGTGACCCTGACGATCGACCCGAACGACAACTGGATCACACCGCGTCCGGGCCAGCATATTCTCTTCGGTATCGATCTCGACGGCGTTCGCTACCGCCGCTGTTTTTCGATCGCCAGTGCCGCCCGCGACAAGCGCGTGGAAATCACGGTCAAACGCAATGGCGACGGCGTGGTGAGCAATTTCCTGGTCGACCACGCCAAGGCCGGTCAGCTGGTCTATCTCAGCCACCCGGAAGGCGAGTTCTACCCCAATGTCGAACCGCCGGCCAAGGCATTTCTGCTGAGCGCGGGCAGCGGCATCACGCCGGTGATGAGCATTCTGCGCTCCTGGATCGATAAAGATGAGCTTCCGGACGTGGTGTTCATGCACTACGCCAGCACCGATGAAGACATGATCTATACCGACGAGCTCGAAGCGCTGGCCAAAGACCATGACGCGCTGACGCTGATCATCCGCTATACCCAGGAGCACGGTCGTATCGATGGCGAAACGCTCGATCGCGATGTGCCCGAGCTTGGCGAACGCATGACCTGGCTATGCGGGCCATCGGGCTTCATGGACGCGGCCGAGTCTCTGCTCGACTCGCGCACGACCAAACCCATCTTTCGCGAGCAGTTCGAGGCCAGCCGCCGCGAAGCCGCCCAGGGCGAAGGCGAAGTCCATTTCATCAAGTCCGACGTGGCGGCCTCCGGTGATGAAGGCTCACTGCTGGAAGTGGCCGAAAGCGCCGGGCTGAACCCGCCCTACGGCTGTCGCATGGGCATCTGCCATAGCTGCAAATGTCGTGTCAGCGAGGGCACGGTTCGCGATCTGCGCAACAACGAGGTCCACGAGATCCGCGATACCGACATCCAGATCTGTATCCATGCCGCGGCGGGCGACGTCGCGCTGGAAATCTAACAGGCGTTCTCGACGCAAGAACGTCGTCATATCCACCCGAGGAGCACACCATGGGCCGACCGACACATTTAAGCGACGCCGACGTCGAACAACTCGGCGCCGAGCTCGACGCACTGCGCGATGAAGTCATGAACAGCCTGGGCGAAGAAGACGCCCGTTATATCTATCGCGTGCTCAATACCCAGCGGTTTTCCGAAGTCGCGGGCCGCGCATTGCTGTTCGCGGGCATTTTCCCACCCGCCTGGCTGGCAGGTACGGCGTTGCTATCCGTCTCCAAAATTCTGGAGAACATGGAGATCGGCCATAACGATGCACGGCCAGTGGGACTGGATGCACGACCCGGCACTGGATTCGGCTACCTACGACTGGGACAACACCTGCCCCGGCCGGCAATGGAAGCACTCGCACAACTACATGCACCACACCTATACCAATATCGTGGGCATGGATCGCGATGTGGGCTACTCGATCCTGCGCATGAGCGAAGAACAGAAATGGAACCCGGCGTTCCTGTTTCAGCCGTTCTATGTGCTCGTACTCGCAGCCTTGTTCCAGTGGGGCGTCGCCCTGCACGATCTCGAATGGGAGCGTCTGGGCAAGGACAAGAGCTATGCCGAGGCGCTATCGCAGGGCCGCGATATCTGGCGCAAGGTCCGCCGGCAGGTACTCAAGGACTACGTGCTGTTCCCGGTACTGGCCGGCCCGATGGCGCCGTTCGTGTTCTCCGGCAATCTGGTGGCTAACCTTAACCGGAACCTGTGGTCGTTCACGATTATCTTCTGCGGTCATTTCACCGAACAGGCCGAGATGTTCCGTATCGAGGAAACCGAAAGTGAAACCCAGGGCGAGTGGTATCTGCGCCAGATGCTCGCCTCGTCGAACGTCACCGGTTCCAAGTTCTTTCATATCATGGGCGGCCATTTGGGCTACCAGATCGAGCATCATCTATTTCCGGATATGCCCTCGAATCGGTACCGTCAGATCGGGCCCAAGGTCGAGGCGATCGCCAAACGCTACAACCTCAACTACAACACCGGCCCGTTATCCAAACAACTCGGCGGTGTGGCCAAGCGAATCGTGCGCATGGCGCTGCCGCACCGGCGCAAGCGCAAGGGCCCGATCCCCTCGAGCATCCACCACGAACGTCCCGCCGCCAAGACCCAGGCCAAGCGGCGCTCGCAGGTCAACGGCTCGGCCTCCGCTGCGGCGGCCGCGCACTAGAACGAAGCGCTGGCCGGCCGAATTGGCCAGATATGTAGGCGGCGCACTACCTTGAAGTAGCGCGCCGCCCGCGAACGCTATCAGCAACCAAGGTTAGGCGTTGCGATATTCCGCCGCGAGCGCCGCGTCGACCGGCTTGGTCATGAGGCTCACGGCCACGAATACCGCGATGTTGCACAACAGGCCGACCAGGCCCGCGTTCATGTCCCAAGGCGTGGCGTCGGCCACGATCTGGTAGTAGTAGTTGACGCCGATGCCCACCACCATGCCGCTGATCGCACCCGCGGCGGTGCCGCGTTTCCAGATCAGCGCTCCGTAGACGGCGGGTACGAACTGGGCGATCGAGCCATAGGCACCGACCAGCAAGGCAATGATCCCGGCCGCACCGAAGATCGACAGCCAGTAGGCCGCCGCGCCGATGCCGACCACCGCCAGCCGCATGATCCAGATCTGGGACCGTTCGGACAGATCCGGCTTCAACGCCCGACAGATATCGCGCCCGAAGGACACCGAACCACCGTGGGTGATCGCATCCGACGACGACATGGCCGCAGCCAGCGAACCGGCGCCGATCAGGCCATACAGCCAACCGCTGGCGCCGAGCTCGTTGGTGATGAGATACGGCAGCAGTTCGTCGGCACTACCCAGCGCATCCGGTGCCACCACACCAATACCGGCATAGCCCACGAACAGCACCGGCACCAGGAAAATACCGAACAGCGGGAAGGCCAGCGTGGTGAGCTTGATGCGTTTTTCCGTGGTCGTGTACGACTTGGTGAACAGATGCGGCCACATCAGAAAACCCAGTGCCGACACCAGAATCACGGAGAAAAACGCCATCGCCGACATGGGCGAGCCGTCACGACCGATGGTCAGAAAATCCGGCTGGCTGGCATTGATTGCCGAGAACATATCCGTCGGCCCGTCGTGCAGCGTATTCACCAGATAAAAGCCCACCGCCCAAGCCACGAGGAGCATGAGCGCGCCCTGCAGCACATCGCTCCAGGCCGCGCCGCGCACACCGGAACTGGCTACATAGATGACCACGATACCGTAGGCCAGCAGCGCGCCGAACCAGTACGGAATCGCGCCCTCGGTGAGAATGCTGAAGATGAAGGCCATGCCCTTGATCTGCAGGGTGAGGTACTGGATGAAGGCCAGCACCGAAATCACGCCGATTAATACCGTGAGCGCGCGCGAGCGGTAGCGATCACCCACGAACTCGCCCAGGGTGACGAAGTTCTTGCGCGCGCCGATCCGCCCGACCTTCGGCCCGAGCACGTACCAGGGCAGAATGCCCAGGGCCAGGTAGGCCGGCACGAAATACGCGGCCGCACCCTGGGAGAACGCCATCCCCGGCCCGCCCAGAAAGGCAAAGGCACTGAAAACCGTACCGCCCATCATGAACCAGACCACGATGAAGCCCAGCCCCCGATCAGCGACCGCATATTCAGACACCGACCAGAACGAGCGCTTGCGACCGGCCAGCAGTCCCAGCGCAAAGGCGATGACCAGATAGACCAGCATCGAGCACAGCGCGAACATCCAGTTGCTCATGCCTCGCTCCCGCGGCCGTGTTCATAGACGTAGAAGCCAAGAATGACCACGAACGCGGCCAGCTCGACCAGTACGATCCAGAACAGGTTGAACGGCAGGCCGAACACCAGCGGCTCGACGCGGTCGGCAAAGGTGAACACCGGCACGGTCATCAGCGTGAAGGCCACGATTAAAAACAGAATATAGGCGCCGGTCGCACGACGGCGCTTGGGGGGTTGTTCCATGATGCTCCCTCGTATGGCGAGCGCTTTGGCTCGCAATGAATGCGCGCAGCCCGCGCTCGATTACGCCGCCTGCGCCAGCGTGTCCCGTGCCAGCTGCACGAACAGCGCAATCCCCGGCGCCATGATGCGGTCGTTGAAATCGTAGGCCGGGTGATGCAACCCGTGGGTATGCTCATCATCGCCCGAACCGACATGAATATAGGCCCCCGGGCAGACATCCAGCATGTAGGAGAAATCCTCGCCGCCCATGCACGGCGGGTAGTTCGGCGCCAGCGTCGTCTCGCCGAACGTGGACGCAATCGCGGCACGCGCCGTGGCGGTCGGGCCGGCGTGGTTGTAGGTCACGCTGAACTTGTCCTCGATGGATAGCTCGATCGTTGCCCCGTAGGTGGCTTCCAGGCCGGCGCATATCGCACGCAGGCGTTCGCGTAGTTTCTCGCGTGTGTCGTTATCCAGCGCACGCAGCGTGCCGGACAGCCGCGCCGTGTCCGGAATCACCGCAAAACCGGCCAGATCGCCCGCCTGAATCGAACACAGGCTAACCACCGCCGGCGCCAGCGGATCGATATCGCGGCCGACGATCGAATGCGCCCGGGTGATCAGTTCACCGGCGATACGCACCGGGTCGATACAGCCATGCGGGTTGAGCCCGCCGTGGCCACCACGACCGTGGATGGCGATATCCACCCGATCACCACCCGCCATGATCGGGCCTTCGATGAGCCCGAACTGGCCGATGGGCAAGGCCGGCCAGTTGTGCAGGGCGTACACCGTATCCATCGGATAGCGCTCGAACAGCCCGTCGGCGATCATCGCGCTTGCCCCGCCCACGCCTTCTTCGGCCGGCTGAAAGATGAAATACACCGTCCCGGCAAAATCACGATGGGCCACGAAATGCTCTACCGCGCCCAGCAGCATGGTGGTATGCCCATCATGACCACAGGCGTGCATGCGCCCAGGCACTTTCGAGGCATGAGCCACGCCGCTGGTTTCATGAATCGGCAGCGCGTCCATATCCGCCCGTAGACCCACCCGCACCGAACCGCCCGGCTGCTCCCCTGCACCCAGGCTACGACCCCGGTCACGCCGATACCGCGTTCGTATTCCACGCCCAGTTCGTCCAGATGGGCACACACCCGATCCGAAGTCGCCTGCTCCTCGAAACCCAGCTCCGGATTTTGGTGCAAGGCATGACGCAAAGTCACCAAATGCGTTGGCGCGTCGTCGAACATGGGAATACGCTCGCTAGTCAGCTGAACAGATCCGCAAAATAGCAAACACCGCCAATTATTTCAGCATGCAGCTTTCGGTAAGTCGTTGCAGGAACGGCGTTTGTTGCAGTTCGCAAGCGATCGACTCACGAGTACAGATGCACAAGAGAACCCGCTTTGCAGTCATGATCACCCTCAGACGGTACCCTTTTATTGCCGGTCGCATCGCCAGGCCACCCCAGCTAGTCAAACCTCATTGTTAACTGCTACCGCGGACGCCAAGCCCCCGATTTCTTCCAATGGAATTTGTATCCCGTGCTGCGCCGCCTATCGGCTCAAAGCCACTGTATTGGATGAACCCGCTCGCGCGTCCCGATCGCTATTGTATGAGCGCTCGGGCGCCGAGTGACGAACTTGATTTGCGGCGGCACCGACCATCAGCAGACAGCATAGGTAACTCGTGGAGCGGGATTTCAAAACCTTGCTCTAATTCCTTCCGGTAATTCGGAATTAAATATACTGAGGCGCCCCGGCTGTAACGGACACCCAGATCAGGAGACAATCCTGACGGAGGTGCACCATGACCGAACGACAAACGTTTTCAGCCGAATTCAAACGTGAAGCGGTCCGGCTACTTGAAAGCGGAGACCGGAAAGCCGCTGCTTTAGCTCGCGATCTGGGCGTGCGGCGCAACCTGCTCTACACGTGGCGGGACGAGATACGCAGCAAGGGCGATGACGCCTTTTCTCGCAAACCGGGCCCGAAGCCGGCCGCCGAAGCCAGCGAGATCGAGCGGCTTCGTCGAGAGCTTGAAGCCGTTAAAGCCGAACGCGACATCTTAAAAAAAGCGGCGGCGTACTTCGCCAGAGAGCTGCCATGAAGTACGCCTGGATCGCGCAGCATCGCCAGTCCCATTCGATCGCGACCTGTTGCCGGGTTCTGGGCGTAAGCCGCTCGGGCTTCTACGCCTGGCGCCAGCGCGGTCCAAGCATCCGAGCCCAGGCCGATAAAGCGCTGACGCAACGGATTCTCAAACTGCACCCGACCATCCCCCGCTATTGAGTAGCACGTCGATCTGGAGTCCAATCACCCAAAGCCTGGAGATTGGACATGAAGAAGCGCTATACCGAAGAGCAGATCATCGGTTTTCTGAAGGAGCCCGAGGCCGGTACGCCCGTTAAAGAGCTGTGCCGCCGGCACGGCTTTTCCGAGGCGAGCTATTACACTTGGCGGAATAAGTTCGGCGGCATGGACGTCTCGGATGCCAAGCGACTGAAAGCGCTTGAGGCCGAGAACAGTCGCTTGAAGCGGCTATTAGCCGAGTCGATGCTCGAAAACGAGGTCACGCGCGAGGCCTTGCGAAAAAAATGGTAACCGCAGCAGCCAAGCGCGAGCTGGTGCGGTTTATGGGCCAGCGCGGCTTGAGCGAACGGCGTTCGCTGGCCGTGGTGGCGATGAGTGCTAGCGCATTCCGGTATCAGCCGGCACCCGATCGCAACGCGTGCTTACGCGCCGAAATTCTGCGCCTGGCACAGCGTTATCGACGCTATGGCGCGCCGATGATCTATCTCAAGCTTCGCCAGGCCGGCTGGTCCGTGAACCACAAGCGCGTCGAACGACTCTATGCCGAGCAAGGCCTGCAAGTGCGTCGGCGACGACGCAAGAAGGTGCCGATCTCCGACCGGCAGCCGTTGATACGCCCCGCTCGGGCGAACGAAGTCTGGTCGATGGATTTTGTGTTCGATCGGGTCGCCGATGGCCGTGCCATCAAGTGTTTGGGCATCGTCGACGACGCCACGCACGAGTGCGTGGCACTCGTGCCCGGTCGATCGATGAGCGGCACGCAAGTCGCCCGTGTACTCGATGAACTGTCACTCACCCGCGGTCTTCCGACGGTCATACGATCAGACAATGGGCCCGAGTTCATTGGCAAGGCCATGCTGAACTGGGCTCACCACAATGGTGTTCAGCTCAAGCAGATCGAGCCCGGCAAACCGAACCAGAACGCCTATATCGAGTCCTTCAACGGCCGCTTCCGAGATGAATGCCTGAACGAGCACTGGTTTGTAAGCCTCGCCCATGCCACCACGATCATCCGAGGCTGGCATCGCGAATACAACGAAGAACGACCGAAGAAAGAACTCAGCGGGCTGACGCCCGCTGACTACGCTGCGCAAATGGCCGCAGAAGCGGCAATCTAAACCCAAGGGCTCTGGATCAAAACGCTACTAAAACCGGGGCATGGTCGGACCCCGACAAGTCCAATCATAGGCCAGAAGTGTCTAATAGACACGGACAAGTCCAGTGGCTTAATTTACCTGCCCGTAAACGCCGGGCTAGCTCAATCTGACACCTAAGCGTAACGCGTTTCCAACAGTTGGAAATACCGATAGCGGGACTTGAATGTAAGAAGCTATCTGGCCTCAAACGCTTGCCGCGCTAATAATCCGATTCGGTGGTTTCTTTCACCGCTTGAATCCGCTGCCTCTGTCGGTACCCGTAGGTGGCATTGCGCACGGTATGCTCGTCTTCCAGGCCCGCGCCAATCGCACCGGCGATAGTGGCCACCGAAGTGGCCAGCCAAGCTAGCACGATGTAATTACTTAGCCCTATCGGATGCCCCAGCTTCTGTTCCAGCAAGCTAGAGGGCACGATGATGGATATGGCAAGAATGAACAAACCCAAAAGACATACGTAGTAAACCACCACGGCGATGCTTAGGGTCAGCACGGTTGCCATGTTGTAAAGCTTGGCGATGCGCGGCACAACGGCTTTGCGAGCGGGTTCCCATAGGCGGTGCGCGATGATGATCCAAGCGACCATCGCAACCATCGAAGCGGCCATTAGCAAGATGAAGCGTGGCCCTTGGTACGCATCGCTTAGCTTCCACAGTGTCGGGAAAATCAGGCCATAGGCGCCGGTGGCAAAAGCCACGGCGATTATACTTTTAAAGGCCGGAAAGACGGCCCAAGGGCGGTTGGCGCGCACCATGCCGGCAAGCACTCTGAAGTTTCCGCCAAACCGGGCGATAAAGCGAACATCAACCGGCGTTTTTCCATTTTTATCTGGTGTTATTCTTTTGATCGGAAACAGTTGCTCGAAAAGACGCTTGCCCGTTAGTCGTCGTGCGCCTTCGCCGCGCAAACTCTCGTCGACCTTAAGCGATTTTCTCGTCTGCTGCGCCTGGCGCTCGCGATCAGCATCGGAGCTTCCATGGCGCAGTTCATTAGCGAGCTGCAGTATCGCCTCTCGCATGCGCCGACTCAGGCCCATCGATCCGAATGTGGGCAACGAGATCAGGGCGACGGCTTTTGCCATGCTGGCGTCGGCCACCACGAAATCTTTGCCATCGCAAATAACGAGATCGGTGATACACACAGCGTAATCCCAACCGTGGCGCAGCTTGTATTCCTCGGTTTGCTCGATAATGCGCGCTGTATCCTCAACCGCCCCGACGAGGGGCGATTCGACGACCTCGACTTTCCAGTCCCGGCGATCGTCTACATAGTTGGCCAAAAGCTCGGGAAGCTGGCGGGCAAATTGCCTGGCGATATCCGCGGGCAGCTCGGGCGCAGGCACGAGCCCCAGCACGGCGGTCGTTCGGCCTGGCCGGTGGCCATCGCCAGTGGTTTGCCCCGATCCATGGGCATCTGCGTCGCGTGGTTGTTCTTGATTCGTCATGGCGCACACGGTCTGAAATATGGATTATGCGGTCTGCCGGCAGTGGCTGTTAGCCCGCCTTGCGGCGGCGCATACAACCAAAGAAGGGGTGCTCGGAGGCCGGTAGGCCGAGCGAGACAGTCTGAGCCGCACCTGCTCGTGCGGTCGTCACACCGCCATTCGGGCGCTCGAATTGATCGATATCTGAATCTTCGTCCCGTTTGCACACAGCTATAGCGCGTCGATCCAGCTTTAGCAAATCGGTGCGGAGTTTCAGCGAGCGACGATTCTCGCGGTTATCCAACTCGCCGCATATCGGGTTGACGGTATCGGCCGCGCAGTATGGCGGCGTCTCTAAAACTTTTGAGCCCGCGCGTTCCTTCGGCCCGTCGTTTGAAGCTTGGTTCGAACTAACCTCATTGCTGACTTGTTCGCATTCTGTGTGGCTTGAAGCTCGTTGAGTATGCTCTTGCCCAGGTTATTCGAGGGATGAGATGAAAAGCGTGACGAGCCAGTTTAACGGCTGCTCAGAAATTGAATGCGCCGTTATGCACCACCCTCTTCGTCTCGTTATCTCCTTTGCTCGCTGCAATTCCTGAGGTGCTCGGCTCTCGCTTCGCGCTGGGCCGCATGATCCCCCGGTGCGCGCGTCGCGAGTTCATGCAGCCGGTTGTTGCGCCCGTAGAGGACCAGGAGATCACCGGGGTGAAGGCGCAAATCCGACGGAGGCGCCCCGACGTAATCGCCATCGCCCCGCACGACGCCTAGGACGAGAACGCCTTCGCCTGGAAGGTCGAGTTCACCGATAGCCCCTTCGGCGAGCCAGGTATGCTCTCGAATATCCACCTCTACGATGCGGTAGTCCTCGCGCAGATGCAGCAGATCCGCATAGTCCCTCAACTCAAGCGTGGTATAGCGGGCGAGTAAACGTCCGATGAGCGGCGTGAGAATGCGGCCGAAGGCCCGGCTTCGAGCGAGAGCGAAGAGGGCGAGCCCGCCCAGGCCGAGCACCAAAAGCCGCTCCGGCGTAGCTGCCCCGGCCCCCACGAACGAAAGCAGCAACGTCGCGATGGACGACGCCATGCCAACAGCGCCAAGACGGATGAGCAACGTCGCGATCCGCCGCCGCGCCGGATCCTTCAGGACGGTTTCCGCTTCCGCAGTCGTAAAGCCGGTCCCAGAGAAGGCCGAGAGCGATTGAAAGCTTGCCACCTCTGCCGATAAGCCCGTCATGGAAAAGGCGACAGCCCCTATGCGGATCACCAACATCGAGAGCGCTAACACGAGAAGGAGGGAAACGACGGAAACCATAAGGCCTACCTCTTTCGTGACGCTGCCTCAACGGTATAACGCCCGCCATTGGGTGCGTCTAGAGTTAAGCGCGAGGCGCGTAGCGGAAAATGCACACCCTCGATGGCGTTGCTATCCGACGATCGGCAACATGAACCTTTTTGCGCCGCCGTCGGCGTGGATTCTACGCCGTTTCCGCAGACGGTTGAGAAAAGGTTAACGGATACTTCCGATCTTCGGCGGCCATGCACTGCCGGATACGCGGATTATGGAAGCGTTCGATGTAATCGAAGGCATCGGTTCGCGCCTCCGCTAGCGTCTGATAACGCCTTCGATACACGCCCTTTCGCTTGAGCATGCCGAAGAAGCCTCTGGCTCGGCGTTGTAACCGCAATGACCGACGGCACTCATGCTGCAGATTAGGTGGTGGCCGCGCAGGAAGCGCTGGTAGTCATCGCTCGGAAATGCGTGCCGCGGTGCGAGTGCAACGCGATAGGCTCGTCATGCGCCTCGCGTTGCCAGAGCGCCATCAGCACGGCCTTGAGTACGAGATCCCGGGTCTGACGGGCGCTCATCGACCAGCCGACCTCGGGCTTGTTATAGAGGTCGACGACGCACAGGTATAAACAGGTATAAACAGGCTTCGGCGGTACGAATATAGGTGATGTCGGTTACCATTTCGTATTGGGTTCCAGCGCGACGAAGTCGCGCTCGAGGTGTTTGCGATAATGATCCGGACGAACGCCCGAAGGCTTGGCTCGCCAACGTCGCTGTTGCGGTATTCCTTGGAGCCCTTGTGCGACATTGGGTTCAATCTACGAATTTATTCTGAATTCTCGCCAGATTTAGACCCGAAGGCGCTTGCAAACGGAGTTATCTAGTATCGATGCTAACTAGATGCCAACCGACTGTTTCTGGCCGATATGTGTAAGCGCCGAGCGAGCTAACCGCTTGGCTCGTTCGGCGCCAACGTTATACCTCTGTCTGCTCCGACATCTCGAGCGCGTCATCGACTTCGATACCAAGATAGCGCATCGTGCTTTCCAGCTTCGTATGCCCTAGCAAGAGCTGCACGGCGCGTAAGTTGCGTGTTCGCCTATATATCAGCGTCACCTTCGTGCGACGCATCGAGTGAGTGCCGTACCCGAGAGGATCGAGGCCGATGCTCACGACCCACGCTTTAACGATTCGAGCGTATTGCCGCGTGGACAGATGTGGAGACCCCGCCACCCGGCTCGGAAACAAATAATCATGGGCTCGCAGCGCGACAGCGCTTATCCATGCTTCGATCGAGGTACGGGTCTGCTCGGTCAGTTCGAACTGTACTGGTCGGCCCGTCTTCTGCTGAACAATCGCGGTGCGGGACAGTACGCGTCCACCGGAGCTACGCTCATTTCTGGTGTATGAGCGATTGAAGGAGGCGGCACCCACCTGCTGAAATTA